>JADGQO010000025.1 GCA_017881725.1 Fibrobacteria bacterium | reverse complement strand
TTTAATCACTTGGGTCAATTCCCCACAGCTTGCTGCGGCTTTAGATTAGGTATTTGCATGCAATTCTCGACTTTTGCATTTCCCCTGGTTTCAATACCCCGTGGCTTGCCGCGGGGTTCTTTATTCGCAATGAATTTCTTCCGTGGCATATTTTCTCCTTCGCCTACGCGGCCCGGGGTTGATGAGGAAGCGTTTCTCCTCCTCCAAGGTAAAACCATCCGGGGGGAAATCATAAGGCGATCTTTTAGCAGGGCGTTTTTTAGCAGGTCGTTGAAAGTCCGCGCGGGCGTCGGCGGAATACGCGCGCTTTGGCCTCGCGGGGCTTCCGCAACACCCTGTTTAGGGAAGGGCGCCGTCCGGGAGCATCACGGCGGGAAGCTTGAGGCGGCCCGTAACCCGCAGCAGACGCACTTCGCCGGAGCGATAATCGCTGACGGCCTGCACTGCCTGGATGCGCGCGTTGGCGATGCCCAGCTCCGAATCGATCACTTCCAACGCCTGGCCCACGCCTTGCCGGAAGCGTTCTTCGGAAAGGTCCAGGGCCAGCTGCGCCGAAGCCACCACTTTGGACGCCACCTGCATGCGCTCCGCGGCCTCGCGCAATTTCAAGACGTCCTGCTCCATTTCCTGGACCACGGCTTGTTCCAGGCTTTGCGCCTAGGCTTCCGATTGTTGCAACCCGCCCCGGGCCTGATCGACTCCGGCTTGCAGCGCCCCGCGCGTCATAAGCGGCAAGGTCAGCCCCACGCCGACGTTCCAACATTTCTCCGAATCCGAATCCAACCGCGAGGACTGTCCGCCATATCCCGCCGTGCCGGTCAGATCGGGCAGGCGCGCGCTTTGGGCCGCGCGTAATTGCTCGCGGCTGGATTCCCGGCGTAACTTCGCCGCCGCCAACTCCGGCCGGTGTTCCAGCGCGGACGTGAGCTTGGCGCGCATGTCGAATTTCCGCGGCGTCACGGCGCAGGACGTGAAATCCGCACCGGACCGCAAGAACGTGGAGTTGCCGTCGGGGCGCATCGATGGCAGCCGAACGGAATTCACCATCCGCACCCTATGCCGGCTCACCAAGCCGTCCGAATCCGAACAAGGACTTTCCCAATGCCTTGCGCGTGGAGATGTTCCTGGACGATACCACCACCATTCGCCGCTCCATCCGCGAAGTTACGGAGACCTTGATCATCGCCTTCCTGCCGGTGGTGGTGATCTTCGTCTTCCTCCGCGATTGGCGCGCCGCTGGATCAGCTTCGCCATCATGGGCGCGGTGGCGGATCTGTGCGCGCAGGACGTTCTGGAGCGCGCGGCGATATTGACCTTGGCACCGGCTAGTTTCGATGGCGCCGGTGCGGTGAATACGGGTTCGGGACGCGTGGTCCTGAAGGATTCGGAAAACCGGAAATCCGCCTGAGCATCGATCGCGACAAGCCGTTGGACCTGCGATCGGCCTACGTGCGCAGCGGCACGGGCCGCTTGATCCAGTTGGATAACGTGGTGAAGACGCTGGAGGCCAGCAGCCCGCCGCAATTGTTCCGCTACAACCGGTATTCGGCCGCCACCATCAAGGCCGGACTGGTTCCGGGGGAAACCATGGGGGACGGCATCAACGCCGTGAACGCCATCGCCCAGCGCGTCTTGGACGAAAGCTACACCACCGCCCTGCCCGGCCCGGCGCGCGACTATTCGGAAAGCTCATCGAGCCTGGCCTTCGCGTTCATCTTCGCCTTGGTGCTCATCTATCTGGTATTGGCCGCGCAATTCGAAAGCTTCACGGATTCGTTCATCGTGATGCTGACCTTGCCCTTGGCCTTCGCCGGCGCGTTGCTGTCGCTGTGGTATTTCGATCAGACCCTGAACATCTTCAGCGAGATCGGAATCATCATGCTCATCGGGTTGGTGACCAAGAACGGGATTTTGATCGTCGAGTTCGCCAACCAGCGCAAGGAAGCGGGCCTGTCGGTGGGGCAAGCCATCCTGGAGGCTTCGGTGTCGCGTTTCCGGCCCATCGTCATGACCAGCCTCACGGCCATGCTGGGAGCCTTGCCCATCCCGCCGGAGAGACTAGCCCCGACGGCGATCTGCGGCGAATGCGCGGGATGGAATGATCAAGAGCCGGATTGCAGGAACGCGACGATTTTATTGACCTCCTCGGCGGTCAGGTTGGCCCGCTCCTTCATGTGGGTGCCGATGGTTCCCCATTGCTCGTTGGAAAAGGCCGACGAAGGCGGGGTATTGTGGCAGCGCGTGCAATTTTCGCCCCACAGTTGCGTACCGCTTTTATCGGCGACGGCCGGTGAAGCCGCGCATCCGGCGGAGAAGACGGCTGCCGACGCCAGGATTAATCCACCGATTAGAATTTTGGCTGACTTGTTCATGGCTGTTTTCTTTCTGGAATGATCCGTTTCACTGAACATGCGGCGCCCCTAGATCCCGAACGCCAGTAGCACGTAATAGTTGTTGCTGTCCGCTTCGCCATCCGCCTTATTGAGCAGATAGCTGGCCTTCAAAACCGAATTCCAGCTCAACCAATAATTCACTCCCAATCCGATCTGGCTTTGGTTTCCGCCCCACGCGGAGGACTTGGGCAGGCTTTCCGCGCTGTAGCGGGCGGCCAATTCAATGTTCTTGACGATCTGATTGCGCACGTAGGCCGGCCTTAAGGCGAGCTGGGCGTAATAGGCGCTGCTGGTATTGTCGAAGGACGCCGACTTTCCGGTAGTGTCCACATACGACGCTTTGTCCACGTTCACTTGGTTGTATTGCCCCTTCACGTCCACGCGCAACATTCCGACCTTGGCCACGTAGGAGATGTCCCCCGCGAAAAGTTGGGCCCCGATGTTCTTGTAAGCCGAATCGTCATCGGCTCCGACGCGGGCGAATTGCCCGGAGAGGCCTATTTCCAAGGATGAGTTGGACAAGGGGAGCAGTCCCACCCGTCCGCCCACGGCCTTGTTCTCATTGTTGTCCTTCAAGTTGTCGAGATGGGCGTAATCCAATTGGCCGGCCACCAAGGCGGTTTGGCCCTTGGTCGTATCGCCGGTGAGCAGCATGGGTCCGTTGGTAACGTAAGCGGAGTAATTCACCTTCATATCGCCCAGCGGCGCGCCGCCGCGGAATTCGATTCCGTATTCCTGCAAGGGCCCCACGCCCAGCTTCTCATCGTTCAGGCCCAGGGGCTTCTCCGAAAACTTATCGATCCAGACGGGTTCCAGCCGCTCCGAGAAAGTTCCGAACGGGGAATTGAATTTTCCGACCGATACGCTGAGATAATCGTTCAAGAGATAATGCAAGGTCGCGAACTCCATGTGGAAGGACGTGACGCCATCCTCAATCGAAATCTCTATCTCGCTTTCGAAGAAAAATTTATCGGTCATCTTGAAGAGGAAAATGGGGGCGAAGAAGGCCGGACCGAAGGTGGACGGATCGCTCCCTTCCTTTTCCCAACCGGCCGCGCCGTAGCCGGCCAAAAGGAAATGCGTTGTTCCGGAACTTGCCTCCGTGGAAGCGGCGGGCTGATTCTGACCGGCAGGTGAAGCCGGCTCCTGCGCCAGGGCTCCTCCCGCGCAAAGCAAAATCCCCGCTTGCAGCGCGGCCCAGATGGATGTTTTCATATTCAGCCTTTCTTTGCTTATCGATGTGGAATGGCTCATTTCTTCACCTTGGCCAGGGTCCGGAGATAATTGATGACGGTCCAGCGTTGCTCCTCGGTCAAGTTCTTACGGGCCGAAGGCATGGGCTTTTTCCCTTGCGTGATTTTCCAGAAGATCTCCCCGTCGGTAAGGTCCTGGACCTTCGGGGCGCTCAAATCCTCCGGCGCCTTTTCCAAGGTGGGGCTGTCGGGTCCGTCGCCTTCGCCCTTGGCTCCATGGCAGGAAAAGCATTCCTTTTTGAACAGCTTTTTGCCTTCGGCCAGGGTTGCCGGATTCGCGGCGACGGGATTGGCCTTATGCTTGGCGGCTTCCGGAGCCTTCCAGGTATCCGCGTTGGGATCGGATGCCGCGGCGGCGAAACCCGCCACGGATAATAGTCCCGCCATTACCACGGCCGCGCTTATTTTGGAGAGGCGGCTTCCTCTCTCGTTCTTTGAATATGCTTGCATATGGGTACTACCTAGGTTACGGGGTTCAGTTGAGCGTTTCAGTTTATCCCGACTTTTTTCTCCGTCTTTTCCAGACGGGTCAGTTGGAAAACCACGAAGGAATAGATGGACCAGATGGTTCCGAAAACCAGGGAAAAGACGACGATCATCCATACCGGCGCCGTGGGCTCCCACAACTCGCGCGGAAAGGGATTCTTTTCGATCACCAGGGGGACGCCCCAACGGGCGACCGCGGTCTTCTCCAGGTTGCCGTAGGTCTCGTTATCGTCGACGCGGGCCACCAGGGTAACATCCCCGTTAACATCGCCCTTGATCCCTTTCGGGAAGGCGAATTCCGCCCGGCCGTCCTCACCCGTCGCCACCGTGGACTCCTCGGAAAGCGGAAGGGCTCCGAACAGCCGCTTCACGTTGAACGCCACGTTCACGCCGGGCACGGGAACCTGCCGGCCATCGGGTCGGATTTCCACGACGCGCGCGGTGATGAGGTTCACCGTATCCTGATTACTCAGGGCAAGTTCCAGGCTGGCATCCTTGATGGCCAAGCTGGCTTCCACCGGAGCATTTTTCGGGTCTCCCTCCAACCGGGCGGTGAGCGTGGTGACTCCGTTGACGTCCGCGGCCGGCTTTTTATTGAACGGAAAGCGCGCTTGCCCGCGCATGTCGGTCGTGAGCGCGCCCAGCAGTTCCGGAGCGCCCGGCCCTTTGAGGTAAAAATCCACTTTGCACCCGGGAATGAAAATGCGCTTCCCCATTTCGTCCTTGCCCGAAACCGTCGCCACCGCGCTGCGGCTCAGATCGGAGGATTTGAAAGCGGCCAAACGGAGCGCCGGCGGCGACGTTCCCATCGCGTCCGCGAAAAGCGAGGTCCGGGAAAACAGGATACCCAGTAACAGGGCGGTTACGGTGAAGACCGGCATCGGTCGTGGATTTTCCGTCGGTTGCATGTGATTGTTCCGCCTCATGGTTGGGCCTCCGCCGACACTGCGGTTTGCGCGTGTTCCTTCGCGGTCATTTCGTTCAGCAGCAGGTTGCGCCGATCGATTTCCTCCCCTTCGCGGATTTCCCAAACCGATCCGATCGGGAAGAGTTTGGAAAAAAGCGTGAGGAAGATCATGATGCCCGCCAGCGCGCCCAGCGTGATCGAGAACTCGACCCAATTGGGGAAATAGTGCGACCACGAATAGGGCACGCCCTGCACGGGCAGATACGGGTGCAACAAGGTGGGAACCACGATGACATAGCGCTTAACCCACGCGCCCAGCACGATGACCAAGCAGGCGATGCTTCCCACCACCGGGGTCCGGCCCTTGGTGAAGGAGAGGACGACGGCCGGTAGCATGACGGTGCCGAACTGGAGGATCCAAAAAACGGTCGCGTATCCTCCGGAAAACAAATCGCGCAGCAGGTAGCCTTCGGCCGATTCCATCTTGTAGGCCGGGACGGCGTATTCGTTGATGTTGAAGTAGGCATAGATGATGGTGAGGGCGAGCACGATCTTGCCCATGTTGTTGAAGTGGACGAGCGTGATGTACTTCTCCAGATGATAGGCCTTGCGGAAGGCGGCCATGGTGATCACCACGGCTGCGGCTCCGGAATACAGGGCTCCGGCCACGAAGTAGGGGCCGAAGATGGTGCTGTTCCATCCCGGCCGCAAGGTCATGGCGAAAATGTATCCGATCACGGTATGCACCGACACCGCGATGGGCATGATGATCACGGTCATGATTTTCATGCAACGTTCCAGCCGCGCCCAATTGGCCGCCGTGTCCTGCCAGCCCAAGGAGAGGGTCCGGTACAGCCAGCGCCTCCAAGGAGCGGAAGTCGCGCCTAAGCGATCGCGGCACAGGGCCATGTCGGGTATCATCGGCAGGAAGAGGAACAAGGAGCTGCCGGTCAGGTAGGTGGTGATGCAAATGACGTCCCACAGCAGCGGCGATTGGATGCGGCCGAAGATGATGAGGAAGGGCGCCCGATCGGCTCGCCCCATGTCGATGACCGGCATGAGGCCGCCGAACATGAGGGACGCGACGGTGAGGAGTTCCGCCGAGCGCGTGATGGGCCGGCGCCAATCCGCGTTGGTGACCCGCAAGATGGCGGACACCAAGGTGCCGGAATGGCTGATGCCGACGATGAATACGAAGGAGGAAATGTACAGCCCCCAGGACACGTAATTGCCCATGGCCGTGGTGCCCAAACCGTAATACAACTGTCGGATGTAACAGTACAGCCCCCAGCCGGCCACCAGGATCAGCCCCGTCATCCATAGCTTGAACAGCCGCCCGCCGCCGCCGCCGCCGAGAGGCTTCAAGAACACGTCTTCCATGGAATCGCCGCCGACCGTCGTTTGCTTCATGTGGGTACCCATGGGATGGTTATGGTTCGCTGCGCCGTTCACGTCATCCCCTCGGCTTTCTTGTTGGTTTCCGGTTTCGGGAACTTCCGGTTTTTGGGAGGCAGATAATAGACCCTGGGTTTGGTGCCCAGCTCCTCCATGTATTTGTAGCCCGCATTGTCCTCCAAGAGGGCGCTCATGGATACGGTCTCCCCCGCATGGTTGGTCACGGCGTTTTCATTTTCGTCGCCGAAGTAAATGGCGTCCATGGGGCAAGCGCTCACGCAATGCGGCATGCTGCCCGCCCGAATCATGTCCGCGCAGAAGTCGCACTTTTCCGTCGTGCCCACGCGGCGCGGGAAGCCCCGCTCGGGTGAATACGGAATGTTTTTTTCCGCGTCCGATTCCACCGGGCGCGTCCAATTGAAGAACCGGGAAGAGTAGGGACAGGCGGCGATGCAGAAGCGGCAGCCGATGCAGCGCGTATTATCGATGAGCACGATGCCGTCCTGGCGCTTGAAGGTCGCGTTGACGGGGCAGACTTTCGTGCAAGGCGGATTGTCGCAATGGAAGCAGGGTTTGGGAAACCAATACGGCGCGGTGGTTTCGGAATCCTGCATCTTGAATACTTTGATCCATTCCCGATCCGGAGGCGTGAAGTGCATCTTCTGGCAGGCCTGGGTGCATTTGCCGCAGCCGTCGCACTTGGACAAATCGAATACCATCACAAATTTCTTCCCGGCGATGCCCGCGCGCGCCTCCAGGTTGCTGACCGTGATCCGCGGTTCGCTCACGTCGGTGACTTCCGAGGTCGGGACGCATACCAGCTTCCCGTCTTGCGTAAGGACCCGGATTTGTTCGGCCGCGGCGGCCTTTTTTTGCTTCTCGGCGGTATCGGAAGTCGGGCTGGAAAACGCGGACGTGACGCCTTTCAATCCCGCGGCCGCGCCGGCGATGGAGGCGATTTTCAAAAATGTGCGGCGATTCGATTCCATTATGGTCTCCACGGATTGATAGGCTTTTCCGACCGAGCTTTCCTGATCCTGTTCGCGGCCTTCTGGACGGCGCGCAAAAGGCTTTCACCGTCCTTCGCGGAGCTTTCCTTGCAAAGGAAAACGCCGGCTTCGGACCCTTCCGCGTACGCATCGAACGCGCTGTCGGCGACGACGACGATTAGCAGTTTCGGCTGGATCTTCCGCAGGATGGCCGTATCGAGGTTCTGCGCCGTCTCATCGGATGCCGGCCGAAAAACCAGGATATCGGGCGCGCCGTCGAATATGAGCTTGATGGCGTTGGCATGGGAGTCCGCCATGCAGAAATCGAATTCGGACGCATCCAAGCGGAATAGGTCTTTAACCTTTTCAAGCGGCGCACGCACGGTGACTCGAATCTTCGAACTAGGCATGGGTTCCTTCACTGCGGATAAGCCTACACGCAAAGACGATGCCCGTTTCCGACATCCGGCAAAGAGACCGAAAAGTCCTGATTCCGAGGCAGGAACGGGGCTTTGCAGTGGTAAGCGGTTTATGCCGAGCGGGGGGATTTCACAAGCTTGATACACGGCTCTGGGCGGGTGCCGGCGGAATCCGGCGCAAAGGCCCATTTCCGGCTGTCACAAGATTGCGACACCCGTCACGCCGATGTAACACGGAGGGGACGTTACTTGCGGAAGGCTTCCGGGCTGAGGCCGTGCTTCTTCATGAAACGGTACAGGGTTCCGCGGGGAAAGCCGGCCTTTTGCGCGGCTACGGTAACATCGCCGTTACACTGGGTAAGCAGGTTTTTGAGGTACTCGATTTCGAAAAGATCCACTTTTTGCGATCGCGCCGAGAAAAACCCTTTCGCCAGATCCTTCACGGATTCCTCCGAGCAGCAGGTTTGGTTGACGACATGGAAAGGCAGATCGTCCACCTTGAGGTTTTCGGTTTTGGTCAATACCACGGCGCGCTTGATCACGTTCTGAAGCTCGCGGATATTGCCCGGCCAGAGATAATGCCGCAGGACCTCCATCGCGTCATCCTCGATCCGCTGCATCGGGCGGCCGAATTCCTGGCTGAACCGCTTCAGGAAATGGTCCGCCAGGGGAAGGATATCCTCGCTCCTTTCCCGCAACGGGGGCACGTCGATGCGGACCACGTTGACGCGATAATACAAATCCTCCCGGAAGCGTTTTTCCTTTACCTCCGCGTCGATGTCGCGATTGGTGGCCGCGACGATCCGCACGTCGAGATGGCGCTCCTCCTGGGCGCCGACCCGCCGGAAGGTGCGTTCCTGGAGCACGCGCAGGAGTTTCGATTGCATGGACGCGGGCATTTCACAGAGTTCGTCCAGGAAGAGCGTCCCTTGGTCCGCGAATTCCATCAGGCCCATCTGCGCGGAATGCGCTCCGGTATATGCGCCCTTCTCATGCCCGAACAGTTCGCTTTCCATCAGCGGCTCCGGAATGGCCCCGCAGTCCACCGGCACGAAGCGCCGATCCTTCCTGCGGCTGTGGGCATGGATGCCGCGCGCTATCAACTCCTTGCCGGTCCCGCTTTCGCCCACCACGAGCACGTCGGAATTGGTTTGGGCCACTTGGTGTATCACGTCGAATACCCTGCGTATGGAAGGGCTGTCTCCCAGGATGCCTTCGAACTTATAGCCTTGCTGCAAATGGCGGGTTAGGAATTCATTCTCATGCAGCAAGCGTTTGTGTTGGATGACGCGCCGCACCGCCACCATCAGCTGATCCGGCGAGAACGGCTTCACCAAATAATCGAACACGCCTTTGTTGACGCTTTCAATCACGGTCTCGGGGGTGGGAAAGGCGGTGATGACCAAGGTCATGAGCGCCGGATTGATCGCCCTCGCCATTTTCACCAGCTCGATGCCGCTCAGCTTGGGCATGTTCAAGTCCGTGATCATCAATTCGAAAGACTCGTTGCGCAGGCGCTCGGCCGCCTTGGGCCCTTCGCGTTCGGTGGTCACTTCGATTTCGGGAAACCGCTTCAGGATGTCCCGGCAGACTTCGAGCATATCCTCTTCATCGTCCACAATCAGCGTCTTAATCAAGCCGGCACCGCGATCCCTTCCCCCGCGAAAACCGGCAGGCGCATAACGAAGGTGCTGCCCTGGCCGATTTGCGAGATGACTTCGATTGAACCGTCGTGGTTCTGCACCAGCCCTTGGCAGATGGCCAACCCCAATCCGGTCCCCCGCCCTTCGGGCTTGGTGGTGAAGAGCGGATCGAAAATGAAGGGGATGACCTCCGACGAGATTCCCGTTCCGGTATCGGTGATGGAGACGACCGCGCAATTATTTTCGCGGTCCCGTTCGACCCTGACGGAAATGGATCCGCCGCCGGGCATGGCGTCGATGGCGTTGTTCAGGATATTGATGGCGACCTGCTGGAGTTCGTTGAAGTTGCCCCGGACCTTGATGGGTTCCGAGCCGTATTCCGCGACCACGGTGACTCCGGCCGTCGCCAGCGGATGCTCAACCAAGCCGACGGAGGCTTGGATGACGGCGCGGATGTCCAGGATCTCCTTTTTGCCGACCGTGGAACGGCTGAACGCCAGCAGGCCCCGCGTGATCGTGGCGATGCGTTCCGCATGCTTGTCGATCTTGAGCAAGTCGGACTCGACCTTCTCGGGCATTTTCCCGCTGAAATCGGCCAGCAGGAGTTTCGCCTTGGCGCTGATGATGGCGACGGGGTTGTTGATCTCATGGGCGATGCGGCCCGTGAACTCCCCGATGGTGGCCATTTTTCCGGCCGTGATGAGCTTGGCCTGCATCTTTTCGCGCTTGTCCATTTCGGCGATCACATGCCCCGTGACCTCCACCAGCCGCTGGCGATCCTCATGAAGGCGATCCATGATCAAGGTGACGAAATAAACGGTCCCGCCCATGGTGACGAGCAGGGCGCCCAGGCGCCCGACGACGAAAACGAGATCGAAGGCGGCGTGTTCTTCTTCACCGGAGTGGGCTTGTCCGGCCTCCCGGATTAGGCTTTGGCTGAGGTGATGGGGATAAAGGTCGATGGAAAAGTGGGGAAGAATTTTCATCATCTGCCCCACGGCCACCAGCGCCAGGAGCGACCAGGCGATGGCCGTCAACCGGAAAGCGTCCCTGCGCTTGAGAACCACCGCCCCGATGATGACGTGGATCAGGTAGAGCAGGTAAAACGGGTTCTCCAATCCCCCGGAGAATTCGATGAGGCCGCTCAGGACGATCAAATCCACGATCACCTGTAAGACGATGAATCTGTAAAGGTTCCTGCTGGTTTTCACCATGCTTTGGTAGCGGTAATTCAGGAACGCCAAACTTAAAATCCCCAGGAACAGGTACAGCAAAGTGATATTGGGCAACATCCCCAGGAGCGGGCCGGATATGATGAAAATCAAGGAGAGGATGACGACCGCCATCCAACGGAGCTCGATGAACCACTTCGCATGGTGGCGGAGGTTTTCTTCTTGGCCGAGAATGGAGGAGGAGAACAGCGGGGATTTCGTCACGGAGTTGCGCAAAGGCGAGGCGCGGATGATCCCGGGAACATAAAATCCCACCGCCAAGGCGCACAGCAAGGAAGCCAAAAGCCCGCGCAGGAAATGCAGAACATGCAAGGACTTCATCGCCTCGTCGGAAGGAAACCAAATTCTTGTGATGGCTTCGAAACCGAGGAAAACGAGGGTGGATACGATGATCCAAATGAAAAGTATCCGGACCAGGATGGATTTCATATCGCGCCGCGAAGATATCTTGTCATGATGTGAAAGATCATAATCATTTCCCGAATCCATGTGTTGCCAGGCTCTTGACATATTGTCAGGGTAAGCGTTTCGGCGATCATATAATTACATCGCAAATGACGAATCAAATTTGATTCACCACGCGACGCCGTTCCCGGCATGGGACCGCGCATTCACTTACGGGAACTTATCGCCCGAAAAGGCGCGGCGTCATCACCTCCGCCGCCTCGACCTCGTGCTTACCTCCCCGCCGGACCCGCGCAGAAGCCCGCCCGTGAGCTTCCTCACCAGGCGGAGCAAGACCGTGATACCGATCATCGTCCCGAAACGTCCAATGAATGAAATTATGGATCGAACCCGGGAGGAAACCATGGTACCGTTCGCAACCGCCGTCCTACGCGCCCAACAGCATGTTGAATCCAGCCAAATCCGCCAATGGCTGGCCCGGCTCGACGCCGCCCTGGAACGCCGCGGCATCGACTCCGAGCGCCGCGAACGCTGGACCCGGGCCCTTTCGCCCTTTCTAAACCGCCATGCCCTGCGGCCGGAGCTGTTGCGGCCCGGGCAAGTGCAGGCTTACATCCAGGAGCAGGCGGAATCCGGCCGCTACTGCGCCCGTTCCCTCATCGATCTGATCCAAGCCCTTTCGTTCTTCTACGATAGCGTGGTCGAGCAGCGGGATCTCGCCGGCGAAGCCGGTCATCCCTTCGATCTGCCCGCCGAGGATGGGACCGTCGCCGAGACCAGCATCTACCTAGGTCAACGCCACGGCGGCGGGGACTGGTCCCGCGTCCGCGCTTGGTGATCGCCAATCACCGGATTCTGCGTCACCCCACCGGCATCGCGAAATGATGGCACGTGATGCACATTTTGAAATTCAGGTACAAGCGATGCGCGTCGAAACGCTGCACGCCGGAATCCAGATGGAACTCCTGCAAGCCCCCACGGCGCGCGAATTCGGCCAGCCATTCCAAAATCACTCGGGCATGGCCTTGCTTGCGGTACCGCTCCGGCACGATCAAGTCGTCCACGTACAGGAAGCGGCCCCAGGCCAGACATTCGGAGATACGGAATCCGGCCACGGCTTTCACCACATCGTTTTCGCGGCGGAAGATCAAGCGGTAGCCCGCGGCCTGTTGACGCAGGATGCGGGCGGCAAACTCCGCCTCGACCAGATGCGGACGCAACTCCAAAAGGACCGGGAAGCAGTCCCGGATTTCCAAATCGGTTTCGGCATAAAAAACGTTAGACATGACAAGCTCCTTGCGGTGACGGAACGCATCGGTTTTTCGGATCTTTGACCCGGACCTTGCGGCAGTCTTTAGGGTTATAATTATAGGCAATGAATAAAAATTCACACGGGTCCGGGCGGACTTTGTCCGCATGGACTTTGTCCGCATGGACTTCGTCCGGTCGGTTTTTTTCCAGACGGACTTTTTCCACTTGGATCTTAGCCTTCGCATTCGGCCTGAGTGCGATCCAGGTTTCCGCGTCTGCAGACCCGCGTCCCGGCGGCCCGGCGTCTGGAAGCCCCCGTCCGATCGGCCCGGTTCCGGGAAACCCGGCGCCGGATTTTACCTTGCCGGATTTACAAAAGGGCGTCCCGATCAGCCTCAGCTCCATGCAGGGTAAAATCGTGCTCGTGGATTTCTGGGCGTCCTGGTGTCCGCCCTGCCGCAAAACTTTGCCGGAGTTGGCGCGCTTGCAGGCCAAGCATCCGAATTTGGTGGTCATGGCCGTGAGCATCGACGAACAGAAACGGAAGGCGCTCGACTTCCTCGATCCGAAGGTGAAATGGAACATGCTCATGCTGCTGGACGATAAGCGGTCGGTGGCGGCGCAATACGATCTCGGCGGAATGCCGTCGGCCGTCATCATTGACGCGAAAGGGGTTTTGCGTTTCCGCCACGACGGTTACACGGCTGCGGAAATCGCAAATTTGGAAGCGGAAATCGTGCAACTGGAAGGCGAGAAGAAAACCGCCGCGGAGGGCGCGGGCCGGGCCGGACGGGAAGCCATCGGCGGGAAAGCGGAAGCCGGAATGGGAAAGGGAAAGGGGCGCTGATGCGCAAGCAGGAAGGCCGGGGCTTATTGCAAAGAGTATGCTCATCGGGATCTACGCAAAACGCACAATGGGCGCGGAGCACACTAAGGACGCGATTCGCGCGATGGGTTTGCTGGGCTCGAAATGCAGTGGTCAGCGCCGGATTGTCCGCATGGATGGCCGGTTGCGCGAACGTGAAACCCTATGAGCGCGAGAAGCTGGCGGATCCGATCATGGACCCGGGAGCGCATTTTTCCAAGCAGACCCTGGAGCAGAAATTCTTTTCCACCCGGGAAGGCAGCATCGGCGGGCCCGCGGGCGTGGGTGGCGGATGCGGATGCTCGAAATGAGCTTTGGAGTAACACAGCGGTTACCGTGGTTTTCGACTCAGGCTTTGGCCGTCTCCGCTTCGTTGCTCGCCGTTTGCGCCGGTTTGGGTCTGGGCCTGGGCGCAAGTTCGGCGGACGCGGACGAAGTGGAATACACCAACTACTATTTTTCCGACAACGGGAACAACACCGTGGCCACCTCGGCCTTTTCCTTGTCCAAGACGGTGTGGCAAAAAACGGTGGTCATGCTGGACGTGGAATTGGATCAGACCAAGGTGCCACCCTTGGACGCCGTAACCGGCGCGTCACGTCCGCCTCGGCAAAGTGGATCGGACTTCCGCAAGAACCGGGGACAAATCATCGGCGGGGTGGAACAGGGCTTGGGCGAAAACACCAAGCTGTCGGCCTCGTATTATTTCAGCCAGGAAGTGGATTACGCCTCGCAATCCCTGGTGGGCGGCCTGACGCAGGATTTCTTCCAAAAGAATTTCACCGTTTCGCTGAAGGCCCAGTACACTTTGGATTCGGTGGGAGAAATCACCGCCGACGGATCCATCGTCAACCGCTTCAAGGAAACGCATCAGGCTTCCATCGTCCTTTCGCAAATCCTGTCGCCCACCACCATCCTGCGCGTAGGCGGCGACGGCATGCGCAATCACGGCTATCTCAGCGATCCATACCGCAAGGTGGCGCATCCCCGCGCGGACAATCCGCTTTTGAACGACACCTTGGCCGAACGCCATCCGACCATGCGTTTCCGCCAGGCCGCCTGGGGAGAGTTGAGCCAGTATTTGACGCGCATGGAAGCGTCGGTCGTTTTGAATTACCGTTACTACTGGGACGATTGGGGGGTGAAGTCGCACACCGCTTCGCTGAAGCTCAACAAATACATCACGCCGGATTGGATTTTCAGCCCTGAATACCGTTACTACGAGCAAACAGCCGCCAACTTCGGCGACTACGCCGCCGGGGATTCCAAGGCCTACGATGCGGCGGATTATAAGCTGCAAGCCTTCAGCTCCAACAACGTGGGCGCCGGAATCACCTGCTTCCTGCGTACCTTCGGACGCAAGCACCCGGACTGGGACTTCCTGACCAACAGCAGCGTCGCGGTGTTGTACTTCCGCTATTTCAACGATACGTCGCCGAGCAACTTTTCCGCCAACGTGGTGGAAGGTCGCATGAAGTTCAGTTTCTGAACCGTTAATCTTCTTAACCGTAAAGTTTATTAACCGATTAGATACCTAACGGATCACTTTTTAGCACGGCATCCGAAGCCGACTGATCGCGAGAATCCAGGTGCGCCTTCAGAGTCGCGCCTACGGCGGCCACAGCGCCCGCGTCGATCCGCGCAGCCCCCACCTCATTCGGCGATGTGACCGACTCCAGGGATTTCTTCCAAAAGAATTTCACCGGGGGGCGGGCGGGTCAGATTCCCAGGATTTTTTTCCGCAACGACTTGATATGGGCGATATGCTCGCCCTCATGGGCCATCAAAAACGGGAAAGTCTCGCCTACCGTGGCCATGGGGATGTTCATGAAGTTTTGCGGACGACCCAACGGCGCGGACAAACGGGGGCCGACGGTTTCCGCCAAGCCCACGGAATGTTTGCGCATCACCGCGAGCAACTCGTCCCAATCGGGAACCAGGGAATCATACGACTTGGGGCCGGTGCCTTGGCCGAAATAGGCCATCCACCCCTTACCGTAAGGCGCGGGCGCGCCGCTCCATAAATATAAGGCGCCGGCCTGGGCGAACAACATATGGCCGATATGCCAATGCAAATGATTACTATGCCCCGCTGGCACGACGAGCGCGTGCTTCGCTTCCACGGGCGCGAGCAGCTTCAAAATGAAGGCGCGCAACGATTCGTAGTCGGCGATGATTTTGTAAGCGGAAGGAATCGGCGATGAGGCTCTGGTCGTCATACTGCGAAGCGTAGCAATGACCAGTGGGACCAGCAAGTAATGCCGGAAGTGTGGCCTTCCGACGGGTGTCGAGCTGAGAGTTATTTCTTAACGGACCCTTAAACGGGACCTTATTCCTCGCCTCCGGACCAATCTTGCGAGCGTTGTTGTTTTCGTTTGGAGAGATGCGTTTTGGCTTTTTTCTTAGCGCGCTTGGCGGACTTGGGAGGCTTGGTAGCCTTGCGTTGCAGCGGCACGATATTGAGCTTAGCGACTTTCTCGCGCAGCTTTTCCAGGCAAATGGACTTGTTCATGAACTGGCTGCGTTCCTGTTGGCACATCACCACCAGGCCCGTGGGCATATGCCGCAGGCGCACGGCGCTGTCGGTTTTATTCACGTGCTGGCCGCCCTTGCCGCCGGAGCGGAAGGTTTCGACCTCGCATTCGTCCAACAGTTTTTCGTCCGATTCCGGCAATTCGATTGGGAGCATGTGATAAAGAAAGGAATCCACGCGGCTGTTGGCAAAAATTGTCCACTTCCTGACCGCCGCGGCAAGCGGGTTTAATCGATCCTAAGTCGGCTTTCGCCGTGAAGGAGTCCGATTGCCTGAGATTTGGTTAATTAATCTCCCCTTGACCACAAAGGGGTCGAGCGGGTAACTATTTTTGCCTCCTTGTCACTAATCACCTATTTCTCCCAACGTGCCCCAGTCCGTGAATGAACCCATGACGACCCTCGACCCGAATCAACTCAGCCTGGGCTTCGTGGAAGCCCTGTACGCCGATTTCCTGCAAGACCCGAATTCCGTTGCCGCGGATTGGCGCGCCTATTTCGCGGCCTTACCGGCGGAAGACGCGCAAGGATTCCGCAAGAACCCCCAGTTGGGGCCCTCGCTGCCGGCCGCAGGCTTGTTCGCGTTGGCACCGAGCCCGGCGAAGCAGTCCTTCTCGACGTCACCACTCACCCTGTCGCCATCGACGACGATTCCGCCGATTTCCTCCGGTCCGCAAGCGTCGCCTAACGCGACCGGTCCCGGCTCTACCTTGGGTTCGTCCTCCGGATCGAGTCCGGCAAGCTTCGTGGTCCGCACGGAAGCCGTTAACTTCGCCTCCGGAGACGCCGTCGCCCTGCAAGCGCGTACCGACCAGATGGTGAGGGCCTATCGCGTGCGCGGACACCTTTTCGCGCGCATCGATCCGCTGGGACATCCGCCCCAGGGCAAGGTCGCTGATCTGGAACCGAACTTCTTCGGCATCACGGACCGGGACATGAATCGGGAAGTTTCCGGCCTCACTTTGGGCGGCGCGGAAACCATGACTTTGCGGCAGGTGATGGAACGGCTGCACAACACTTATTGCCGCAGCATCGGCGTGCAGTTCATGCACATCGACAATCCCCGCGTGCGCGATTGGCTGACCGATCGCATGGAAGGCTCGCAGAACCGCATCACCTTGGCGCGAACGCAGCAATTGGACATCCTCACGCGCTTGACCGACGCGGTCATTTTCGAGGAATTCATCCAGAAGAAATACCTGGGCGCGAAAAGCTTTTCCTTGGAAGGGTCGGAGAGCCTGATTCCCTTGCTCGATCTGGCCATCGAAAAGGCCGGCGACCAGGGCATCGATGAAATCGTGCTGGGCATGGCACATCGCGGGCGGCTCAACGTCCTGGCCAACATCATGGGCAAGCATCCGCGCGACATTTTCAGCGAGTTCGAGGATCGCGATCCGGAGGCGCATCTGGGCCGCGGGGACGTGAAGTACCATCTGGGTTACTCCTCGGATTGGACCACGCAGAACGGGCATACTTTGCATCTTTCGCTGTGCTTCAACCCCAGCCATTTGGAATTCGTGAATCCCGTGGCGCAAGGACGCTTGCGGGCCAAGCAGGATCGCGTGGGCGATACGGGAAGGCGGCGCGGGCTGGCGCTTCTGATTCATGGCGACGCGGCTTTCGCGGGCGAAGGCATCATCCAGGAAATCCTGAACATGAGCGAACTGCCCGGATACCGCACGGGCGGTACCTTGCACGTCGTCCTGAACAATCAAATCGGGTTCACCACTTCGCCCTCGGAAGCGCGTTCCACCACCTACGCCACCGACGTGGCCAAGATGCTGCAAATCCCGATCTTCCACGTGAACGGTGAGGATCCGGAAGCTGTGGCGGCGGTGGTCAACCTGGCCCTGGATTTCCGCATGCAATTCCAGCGGGACGTGGTGATCGACATGTACGGTTATCGGCGGCGCGGCCATAACGAAGGCGACGAGCCCGGATTCACGCAACCGCTTTTGTACCAGACCATCGCGCGGCGGAAATCCGTGCGCGAGGGCTATCTGGAACATTTGCTCAAGCTGGGCGGCATCACGCGCGAGGAAGCCGACAACATCGCGGCCAAGCGCACCGAAAATTTGGAGCTGGAACTTTCCGAGGCGCGGCGCAGCGAGTTCATCCGCAGCGGCGAAACACCCAGCCGCACCTGGAAAGGCTATGCCGGCGGTCCGGAAACCCTGACGCGCGACGTGGACACGTCGGTGCCCGCAGCGCGCTTGACGGCTTTGATGGATTCCCTGACCACGCTTCCGCAAGGATTCCATCCGCATCCCAAGGTGGAAAAAATCCTGGAACAAAGGCGTCTGATGGGGCGCGGTGAAAGACCCCTGGATTGGGCTGCCGCCGAGGCTTTGGCTTTCGCGTCCTTGGCCACCGAGGGTTTCCGGCTGCGCATGAGCGGGCAGGATTGCCAGCGCGGCACTTTCAGCCAACGCCACAGCGTGTTCCACGATGTGGAGAACGGCAAAACCTTCATGCCGCTGGCCAACATTTCCGAGAGCCAGGCGACGGTGGAAATCTACAACAGCCCGCTGACGGAAAACGGTGTGTTGGGTTTCGATTACGGATACAGCCTGGATACGCCCAAGGGCCTCACCGTTTGGGAGGCGCAATTCGGGGACTTCGCGAACGTGGCGCAGCCCATCATCGATCAATTCATCGCCAGCGCCGAGGAAAAATGGCGGCGGCTATCCGGTTTGGTCATGCTGCTTCCGCACGGATTCGAAGGCATGGGCCCGGAGCATTCCAGCGCCCGCCTGGAGCGTTTTCTGGCCATGGCCGCCGAGGATAATTTCCAAGTCCTGAATTGCTCGACCCCGGCCCAGTATTTTCACGCCTTGCGTCGCCAGGTGCTGCGGCTCTGGCGCAAACCGCTGATCATCATGACGCCCAAAAGCCTGCTGCGCCATTCCGGCGCGGTTTCAAGCCTGTCCGAATTGGCAACGAAGGGGTTTCATCGCATCTTGCCCGACGTCCCTGCGGGAACAAATGCTCCCGCCGGAACATCCGTTCCGGGAAACTCCGGGGAGGACCCTGCCTCTGGAACGGCTGCGTCTCCGGCTTTCGGCCGATCGGCCCTGGGAGCGCGTCCCGAGGTAACCCAGGTGTTACTATGCTCCGGCAAGGTTTATTATGATCTGGCCGAGGAGCGTGACAAATTGCGGCGCGCGGACGTCGCCATCCTGCGCCTGGAGCAATTGTATCCGCTCTATCC
This sequence comes from Fibrobacteria bacterium, assembly GCA_017881725.1. Taxonomy (GTDB): domain Bacteria; phylum Fibrobacterota; class Fibrobacteria; order UBA11236; family UBA11236; genus Chersky-265. Next base: position 20,747 of record JADGQO010000025.1, on the reverse strand, counting down.
CGACACCTTAACCCTGGCGTTAAAGCCTTTTAGCAGCGGCGTCCCCGTCACCTGGGTCCAGGAGGAACCGGAGAATATGGGCGCCTGGCGGACCCTGCGCGCGCGCTTCGGCGCTGAGCTGCCCGGAGGGCATCCTTTCTACGGCGTGCACCGCATGGCGGCCTCGACCCCGGCCACGGGTTCCGCCAGCAGTCATAAGCTGGAGCAGAGGCAAATTCTGGACAAGGCCTTCGCGGCAAGGTAACAGTGACGTTACGGAAAAAAAAGGTTGAAACTTTTCAATCTCACTTTGAATTCGGATTACAGAGGTTCCCATGCTCATCGAACTGATTGTGCCCAAGGTAGGCGAGTCCATCACGGAAGTGCAAATCGCGGATTGGCTCAAGGCCGTTGGCGATCGCGTGGAACGGGACGGCAACGTGGCCGTCATCGAAACGGACAAAGCGACGGTGGAATTGCCTTCGCCCGTGGCCGGCGTGCTGGCAAAAATCGTGAAGGGGAAAGGCGAGATGGCCAAGGTCGGCGACGTGATCGGTTACGTCGAGGATGCGATTGCCCCGGGTAACCCACCCGTTACCCCGGTCGGAAAGCCCTCGGCCCATGTTTTCCCGGAAACGACCAAGATACCGGTGGTCAAACCCGTCGCTCCGCCCAAGGCCGCCACCACTGAGGCCGTTTCCGGCGTCGTCACTCCCGCTCCTGTCGCCGCCGTCCCGGCAGTCTCCGCCTCCACGGGCGCCGATTCGGTTTCCGTGAGACCCGCCGCGCCCTCACAAGCTTTCGTCATGCCCGCCGCGGCCCGGGCGCTGGCCGAATCCGGCACCCCCGCTGCTGACATAACGGCCACGGGTCCCGGTGGTCGCCTGCTCAAGGAAGACGTCCTGCGGCATACCCAATCCGGTGCGGACCAAATCCCTCCTGCAACCGTTCCAGCCGCGTTACCTCCTACCAACGCTTCGCCCGGAGCGAATCCTCCGCAGCCAAAACCCGCCACAGCCAAAGCATCCGCTTCCGCCGGCTCCACCTCGCCGGTATCAGCAGCCTCGCCCGCCTCTTCGTCCGCCGACCGCGTGGAGGAAGTCGTTCCCATGAGCATGCTGCGGCGCAAAGTCGCGGAGCGACTGGTCCAGGCCCAGCAGAACGCGGCCCTGTTGACCACGTTCAATGAAATCGACATGACGGCCATGTCCGAGCTGCGCCAACGCCACCAGGACGCTTTCGTCAAAAAGTACGGCATCAAACTCGGATATATGTCCTTCTTCGTGAAGGCCGCCGTGGACGCGCTCAAGCTCATCCCGCAAATCAACGCGGAAATCCGCGGCAACGAGATCATCTACAAGCATTATTGCGATATCGGCCTGGCCGTGGGCGGAGGCAAGGGCCTGGTGGTCCCCATCCTGCGCAACGCCGAGCGCTTGGGCTTCGCGCAGGTCGAGCTCGCCATCGCCGACTTCGCCAAACGCGCCCAGGCCAACGCCCTCAAGCTGGAGGAATTGCAAGGCGGCACGTTCACCATCAGCAACGGCGGGGTGTACGGGTCGTTGTTGTCCACGCCCATCGTCAATCCGCCCCAAAGCGGCGTACTGGGAATGCACGCCATCCAGGATCGTCCGGTGGCGCGCAACGGCCAGGTGGTGATTCGACCCATGATGTACGTGGCCTTGACCTACGATCACCGGATCGTGGACGGCCGCGAAGCCGTGACTTTCCTCAAGCGCATCAAGGACGCCTTGGAAGATCCGGCGAGGCTGTTATTGGAAATTTAGAAGGGAGAAATCCAAGGTTAAAAGTCAAAAGCGCGGCCCCATGGTCGCTGGACGTGTCGGCAATAGCGCGCCGCAAGGCGATCTTAAACCTTTAGCTTTTTACCTTTCGCCTCTAAACTTTGACTTTCAACGATAAAGGTCCGCATGGAACAGTCATTTGATCTCATCGTCATTGGAGCGGGGCCCGGCGGTTACGTGGCCGCCATTCGCGCGGCGCAACTGGGGCTTAAGGTGGCGGTGGTGGAAAAGGAATCTGCTTTGGGCGGCACTTGCCTGCGAATCGGCTGCATTCCGAGCAAGGCGTTGTTGGAAGCGAGCGAGCGATACCATCAGGCCAAACACGGCATGGCGCGTTTCGGCGTGAAGATCGGAGCCGTGGATTTGGATCTCCCTGCCATGATGAGCCATAAGGACATGGTCGTCAAGGCCAACACCAAAGGCATCGAAGGTCTTTTCAAAAAAGGCAAAATCACCCGGTTCCAAGGGCATGGGAAGCTGGTCGGTAACGGACGGGTTACGGTAACATCCGCACGGACCGGGGAGAGTTCCCCCGCGCCGGAATCCCTGAAGGCCGAACGCATTCTCATCGCCACCGGCAGCAAGACCGCCATGGTTCCCGGCATCGAAGTGGACGGCCTCGCGGTGGGCACGAGCACCGAAGCCTTAAGCTATACCCAACCTCCGGGACATCTCGTGGTCATCGGGGCCGGAGCCATCGGATTGGAATTAGGATCGGTGTGGAGCCGGTTGGGGTCGCGCGTGACGGTCCTGGAATTCCTGGATCGGATTCTTCCCGGCATGGATCGGGAAATCGCCGCCGAGGCCCAAAAAATCCTGGCCAAGCAGGGATTGGAATTCCGTTTGGGTACCCGCGTGAAGTCCGCCCGGACGATAGCCGCCTCCGCGCCCGAGCAAGCGGGCGTGGGAACGCAAGCGCGCGTAGAGACCACGCAAGCGCGCGTGGAAATCGAAGGTGGCGAACCCATCGTATGCGACAAGGTTCTCGTGGCCATCGGCCGCGCCCCCAATACGGAAAACCTGGGGTTGGAAATCGTGGGCATCCAAACCGATCCGCGCGGACGCATCCCCGTCGATTCTGCCTTCGCGACCTCCGCCCCCGGCGTCTACGCGATTGGAGACGTGATCGCGGGGCCCATGCTGGCGCATAAGGCCGAGGAAGAGGCCGTCGCTTGCGTGGAACGGTGGCTTACAGGTTACGGTCACGTGAATTACGACGCCATTCCCGGCGTTGTCTATACCCATCCGGAAATCGCCTCGGTGGGAAAGACGGAAGAGGAATTGCAAGCAGCGAGTATCGCCTATAAAAAGGGATCCTTCCCCTTCCTGGCCAACGGCCGCGCCCGGGCCCTGGCGGAGACCGAAGGTCGCGTCAAGATTCTGGCCGACGCCGCGACCGATAGGATTTTAGGAGTCCATATCCTGGGACCACGCGCCGGGGATTTAATCGCCGAAGCCGTGGCCGCCATGGAATTCGGGGCCAGCAGCGAGGACTTGGCCCGCACCTGTCACGCGCATCCGACCTTGGCGGAAACGCTCAAGGAAGCGGCCTTGGGCGTTCACGGTAGGTCCATTCATATTTGAAATTGAGTTTGGGATTCGGATCCGTATTGGACCGATAAGGAACCCTTCGCAAAGCCGAGAGGTGCTCCCGCAAAAATTTTCGGTAAGGAAAAGCCCCCGCCGAAAGCGAGGGCTTTTGGATTCCGGTTGGCAGGCGGATGAGGTTGCCTTAAACGCCGGGCGTCCCCGTCCTACTTGCTCTCCACCTTGATCCGATAGAAGGATCCCTTAAACTCCGAGCTATTAGAAAAATTCGAGGTGCTGACCGTCTTATCATTCCCATGGGTCAGCGTCGTAATCGCTTTGCTGCCCGCGAAAACGCCATCCAGGTAAATCGCGGCGACCTGGCTGGCCGCGCTGAAGCGGATGGCGACGGTATGCTTCACGCCAATCGAACAGGCCGTGGTCGTAGCCAGGAAATTCGCATTGTTGTATAACAACGAGATCGTCCCCCCCGGCTCAATCGCCGCCCCGAGCCATCGGTAACTATGGCCTCCTGTAAAAACCGGCATCCGGAGGCTGGGCAAGGCGGCGATGGCGAAATCCGCGCTGACGCGGAACTCATCCAAGTTCATGGCGGTCAGCGAGGGCGTTTCGGCCAGGTCGCTGCTGTAAACCCCGGCCAAGGCGACGCCGGGTCCGGGAATTTGGAAAGGCGCGTTCGTAAGGGTGCTCACGGTCTGCTTCTTGGTGATGTCTCGTGCGTCCACGGCCCAAGGATATTGGGCGATTTTCACGCCGCCGGAAATGACTTTCAGGTTCCGCAAATTGCCTTTGAACGCGCCGCCATTACTGAGGTTGGTCGAGGTGAAATCGTAATCCGTGGACGTGGTCAGGGTGTCGACAACCGAAGCGCTCAGCACGCCGTCCAGGTATACATTGGCCGTACCCGTTACGTACTCCAATTTCAACTTATGCCATTGGGCGGCCGTGCATGTGAGCGAACCTTTGACCGTGCTGCTGTTATTATAGAGAAGGCTGATTTTCCCATCGGCGTCGAGGAGACCGCCGATCCAACGATAAGAGGCGCCACCGACCAGAACCGGTTCGGTCCCGGTTGGAATTCCATCCGGTTTGAAATCGACCTCCACCGAAAAATTCGTCGGAGTGAACCCCGTCAGAATGGGCGTCGTGGCATCGCTGGCGGAAGCGCCTCCGGAACCGGTGTAAATGCCATTGATATAAATTCCCTGGGACAGGAAAGGCGCGTTCGTCAGGGTCAGGTCCGCGTTGGCTCCCACCGTATCGCTGCCATGCGCTTCCAGTGGGTAATCTGCGATGGTGGAAATTCCGACCAAGGTGGCGGTCGCCTTTCCGGAAGCGGACCAGTTTCCGGCGGTGTCGGTTTCCTGCACATACAGGGTATGCACGCCCGCGGGCAAGTCCGACGCGGCCGAATAGGCCAGGGCCGAGGTGGTGGTTGCTCCCGTCGCCAGATTGCTGTCATCCAACTTGTACCGGAAAGTGCCGTTGCCGCCGCCGCCGGGAGTCCATGTGAAGGCAGGGCGATCGGGCGCCGTGAAGGGAGCCGGAACCACAGTCGGCGTCGTCGGCGGAACATCGTCAACCTTGGTAACGGTCACGACATAGCTTTTCTTGACCGTCGTATCCTCGGCCGTCACCATTATGGTAATCACGGTAATGGTGGTCGGCAACGTCACCGGAAGGGTGGTATTGGCCGCAAGCGCCGCGCCATTCAATGTCATGGTCGCTTTACCCGTATCCTGCGGCGCAGCCGTAACGCCGAAGCTGGAAGTCAGTTGCCCCACGGTAACCGAGTAATCCGTTACTACCGAGCTGAAGATGGGCGCGAGGCTGCCCGCTGAAACCGTCAACGCCTTCAAGGTGGCGATACCCGATTGCTTTTTCACCGCAAGCGTATAGGTTTTCACCGACCCATTTTGCGCCGTCACGACAATGGCGATTGGGTTCGCGCCGGTTGCCAGCGGGATGGCGGCCGAAGTCTTGCCGGAAACGACGCTTACTCCCTGTACGGTCACGTTCGCCGTGGAATCCGCCAAGGTCGCGGTGACGGTCATGGACACGGTCGTACTGGATACGGTTTCGGAATACAACAGGGTGGCGGGAGTGAAAGCCGGAGAGAAAGCGCCGGTGGAAACCATTAAGGCGCTCAGGGAATTATTGGAGGAGGCCGCCGCGGCGACATTGACATGGTAAGTCCGCGTGGCGGAAGCATTGGTCACGACCAGGGTCAGCGACGCCGCTCCGGCCGTCAGGGGTATGGGTGCACCCGCGACACTGTCCGCCAAGGCGGTTCCGTTCAAGGTCATGGCGCCTTGGGCTTTGGCCGTTACGGTAACCGAGGAGGTACCGTACGGGGCCGCGCAACCGTACGTCAAGCTGTCCGGACTGAAAGACGGGGCCAATAGGCAACCCTGGACACTCAATTGCGTCAATGTGGCCACGATGGGATTGACGACGTGGACGACGACCGTATCCAGTCCCGTCAAGCTGTCATCGTCCGTAACGCGGAATACGGCCATTACGTCCCCGGCTGTTCCCGGGGCATTGAAAGCCGATTTGCCGTCCGGCGTGACCGCATAGGCCGCTCCGGCGATGCTCCATTCTTGTTTCACGATTTTGCCCAGGCTGTCCTTCGCCAAGCCATGGAGCGCCACGGCGGAGCCGGTGGTCACGGTCGTATCGCCGCCGGCATTGGCTTTCGGTCGATCCTCCACCACGCGCACGGTAATCGTAGCCTTTAGGGACGCGCCCCTGGCTCCCGTGATGGTCACGTTGGGATGGTAGGTTCCCACGCCGGCAAACCGGAAGCCAGCCGTCACGGAGGCGCTATCCGCGTTCGGATTCACCGTCACATCCACGCTGCCGTCGCCGTCCAAATCCCATTCGACCTTGGTTACTTTCCCGTTATCATTGCGAAACTTTGCCGTATAGGCGACCGAGTCCCGGATGGACAGCAAAGTGTCCGCCGGAGAAAACGTCAAGTGCAATCCGTCCTTGACCGTATCCGGCGCGAGGGAGACATGCACTATGGCCGTGTCCACGGCGACAAGGCTGTCGTCGTCCATGACCCTGAATACGGCGATCACGTCACCCGCGGTCGCCGGAGCCTTGAAGGCGGCGTTCCCATCCGAGGTAACCGCGAAGGTACCGCCCCCGATTTGCCATTCCTGTTTTACGATTTTGCCCAGGCTATCATAGGCCCGACCCCGTAAGGAAACGTTCGCATTCGCCAAGACGCTGGTATCCGGACCGGCGTCGGCTTTGGGCGGATCCAACACCACGCGCACCGTGACCGAATCCTGCAGGATTCCGCCGGTTTCCGCTTGTACGGTCAGCTTGGGATGATAAACGCCCGCCTTGGCGAAACGGTATCCGACGAGCAGTCCCACCGAATCTGCGTTCAGGGTCTGGAGGGTATCCACCGTGCCATCGCCGTCCAAGTCCCATGCGATCTTGATGATCTTCCCTTTGGCGTTACGGGCCATGCCCTTGAACATCACCGAGTCGCGGATGGTAACGAGAGTATCGCGCGGCGAGATATTCAGGCTCAACCCGCTTTTGCCCGTGTCAGTGACCGCTGCAACATGCACCACGGCCGTATCCGTCGCGGATTGGCTGTCGTCGTCCGTGGCACGGAACACGACCTTCAAATCACCGGAGGTCAACGGGCTTATGAAGGTCACCTTCCCGTCCGGGGTAAAGGTGAAATTGCCGGTCCCGATTTGCCATTCCTGCTTCACGATTTTGCCCAGGCTGTCCTTGGCATGTCCCTGCAGGGTGACGTTCACGCCGCCGGCGACCGTGGTATCATGCCCCGCGTCAGCGCTGGGCTTGTCGTCCACCACCCGGACCAAAACTTCCGCCCGCAGCGTCGCGCCCTTGGAGCCCTTGATGACCAGAGCGGAACGGTACAGACCGGACTTGGCGAATCGATACCCGGATACCAGATTGGCTTTGGACGCATTCGGTTTCACGGAAAGATCGACCACGCCGTCCGCGTCGAAATCCCAATCAGCCTGGATGACGTTTCCGGAATCATTGCGGCAAATGGCGCGGAAGGTAACGGAATCCCGGATGGTAATCAGGGTGTCCGTGGGACCTAGCAGCAAGACGAGGCCGTCCTTGGTTATCAATGAATCACTCATCGGCCCGTTTACGAGGACGACGTTGATGGTCTTTTGCGAGGAACCGTCGTATTGCCGGTTTTCCGCGCGTACCAGGCTATCGCCCAGGAAGCCACGGATCACGACGGTGACTTTGCTTCCGTCGTATCCGTCGGCGGGTAACCGGTACAAATCGGCGGAGCTGCTTACTTTTCCGCCGAAAATTTCCACCGGCTTTGAGCCGTCGCCATGATCGATGAGCACCTGGATGCTGTCATAGTGGAACCAGGCGGTATCCACATGCACCTTGAGATAGGTTTGCCCGGAACCGTCGGTGGTGTTGCAGGAAGAAAACAACAGCGAGCCCAGGGCCAGCATCGTAAATAAAAAAGCCAGGGGCGAATAGCGAACCATGGTATTAAGGGACATCGTACACCTTGTCGGTTTTCGAGGATGACGGGGAGGAAATGAAGTACGCAGCTACGAGGCCGACCGTGACCACGCCCACGCCTGCCGCTATCCATCCGGTTTTGTTTCCGCTGGATTTTTGTGGATGGGACGCCGCCGCCGAAGCCGGCGGTTCCGGAGCCTTGTCGGTGGGCTTCGCCGCCGTCGCGCTCGTCGCTTCCCCGGTTTCGGACCGGTTCTGGTTCACGGGCGCGCGTTCCGGCATGCTCATGCGCGTGGAATCGACGCCGAAATCCTTCTGGTGGGTGACGAATTCCTCGCGCACCTTCTCGAAAATCCGATCGATTTCATCGCTGACATACATGTCGATGAGTTTGGCGGAGGGCAGCATTTCCAGGAGTCGGAACATGTAGTACTTGCCCTTTTCGCGCGTCGCCGGATTCGCGGAGTAGACGACGGCCAGGTGCTTGGCGATGAAAATGCTGTCGGATTCGGAATAGGTTTTATGGGTTTTCTGAAACAGTTCGATGTCATGCGTGACGATTTCGAAATTTCCGTCGTTGTAAGCCTGATGGATCTTTTTTTGTTCGAGAGGCAGGTTCGCCTTTTCTCCGGCGGTTGCGGAAAGCGCGATGGAGAGGATTAAGGAAGCCAGCATGAAGAACTCCAATCCGTTTCTCAAGACCAGGCGAATCTTGATGGAAGAAAAACGTGGTCAGGAGGGCAAATAATAGTAACGTCCGACGGCTTTCCAGCGGCCGAAGGCCCTGTAAAGCCGGGAAAATTGGCCGCAATTTATCCGGTGGTGAAAAAGTCGGCTTCGAATTTCACCTGGGTTGGAGATTCTGTCGATTTTTATGGGGGCTATTCAATCCGATTCGGGAGCCCGGCCGAACTTTTTGAGGTAGTTGAAGAACGCCCTCTTTGTCCGGAGAGGGCGAGATACCAAATTTGTTACGGTGTTTAAACGGCCTTCACTTCCGACGAGAATCCTTGCTTGCGATGTTCGCCGTCGCAGAAGGGTTTGTTCGCGCTGAGCCCGCAGCGGCACAGAAAGGCGGATTTGCCTTCGGGCAAGTTGTAGGCCTTGCCGCTCGCGTCCGTTATTTTGAATTCTCCGTCTACTTTCAACGGTCCGTTATCCAAGAGAGTCAATTGTGAGGCCATGAGGTTCCTTTCCATAAGAGGTGAAGACGGAATCAAAATACATTTTATTTGTTATAACAACAATCGTTTAAACGCTTTTTTTCGGTTCGCTTTCGGATTGGCCGGTCGTCCCAAGTCACCCGCATTGGACGCCCTGGGGACCTTATGATAAGTTCTAGGCGTCATGTCCGTCCTTCCCTACCAACTGGTCATCAGCGATATCGACGGAACCTTATTGGACGACGATGGAAATCTCCCCGACTTGAACCGCCGGGCCTTGGCCCATTGCCGCGAGCGCGGCGTCGCCACCTGCCTGGCCACCGGACGCCGGTGGACCACCTGCCTGCGGCTTTTGGAACGCCTGCAATTGTTCGACGTCGTGGATTACTGCATATTGAACAACGGCATGCTCATCCAGGATTTGCACGCCCGGCGCGCGGTCTATCGGAGGGATTTCCCATTCGATCTTTTGTTGGAGACGGCCGCGCGTTGGAACGGCATGGGGCTGGAACCGGTGGTGCTGGGGCACAATCCGGACGGCAACACGCGCGACGTTTTTCATCGGCGCGATTCGCTTCTCAACGCCGACTTCGTGGGTAAGAACACGGCGCATTCCCTGCGCGTGGAGGCTTGGGAGGAATTGGCCGGCGCCCACCTGGTGGAACTGGTGCTGATTGGGAAGCGGGAGGACTTGGCCGCCGCCGCCGGAGCGCTTCAGGGCCTCGAGGTCGAAACGGCCATCTTGAAAAATACCTTCTACGCGGAATACATGCTGGAAGTCACGCCACGCGGGGTGTCCAAGCTGTCTGGCGCGCGCGCCTTGCAATCGCATTTGGGGTCGTCCGAGGGGAGAATCCTGGCGGTGGGTGATTCGGAGAACGATCTCGAACTGCTGCGCGGCGCGGACATGTCCGTGGCCGTGGCCAACGCTGATGCGCGCGTGAAGGCCGTGGCGAAGGAAATCACCGGATTCAACGGCGAAGGCGGATTCGGGCAGGCCGTATTCCGTCATTTACCTTCCTTGTGAAGTGAAGGTTCCCGGTTCCCTGAACTCGGGTTCCGGATCCAGTAACATGCATAATACATAACAGGCAAGATACGGAGGATTCGCAACATGTTGATCGAGACCCTGACCGACGAGGAAGCCCGGGTGTTGGGCACGCTGGCGGAAAAAAGCCTGGCCACGCCGGAATATTACCCCCTGACCCTCAATTCCCTGCGCAACGCCTGCAACCAGAAATCCAGCCGCGAACCGGTCACGGAGTACGGCGACGATACCGTGGCGCAGGCCCTGGCCGGACTGAAACGCAAATGCCTCGTGACCTTCATCCCTTACGGATCTGGCGGCCAGCACAAGTTCCGCCACTTCCTGGAAGATCCGCGCTTCAACTTGCACAAGCCGGATATCGCCGTGCTGGCCGTGCTTCTCTTGCGCGGCGGCCAGACCCTGAACGAAATCAAGTTGCGCACCGCCACCCTGCATGGTTTCGCCAACCTGGAGGAAACCGAAGCCGTCCTCGAACGACTCGCATCCCAACCGGAACCGTTGACGGAGCTTCTCCCCAAACGTCCCGGTTGGAAGGAGCCGCGTTGGCGCGATCGTATCTGTCCGCGTGCGGAAATCCTGCATTCCGAGGCGGTCCAAATCGATCCGGTCGCGCATGCTTCCCAGGGCGGCCCGGACTCCATCCCGGAGGAATCGGAAATCGTCTCACTGCGTCGAGAACTTGCGGAGTTGCGGAGCGAATTCGCGGAGTTAAAAGCGGTCGTCGATAAGATCCGATCCGAATTGTATTAAGGGTAACTCTAAAGGTACCCTACGGCCTAAGTCGGCTCCGAGAGTCAGGGGTTGTTCGGGGATGCGGAGTCGGACAGCCGCATGATCTGCGCCGAGGCGACGGACAACAAACAGTATCCCAGAAAAAACCAAAACCCGGTTTCCAACCCGGCCGTGACGCCCTCGGCGGCCCCGGCGGCCAGGAAGGCCAATAAGATGCCCATCACGAATACGTCGGCCATGGACCACTTGCCGATGAGGCTGATGAACGCGTAAAGCCGCTTCCGCCAAAGCGGAGCGGTCCGGCCGCTGCGCGGCGTGGAGGCCAACACCGCCAGGAGCCCCAGCCCTTTGGCGCAAGGCACCACCACGCTGAAAAGCAGAATCAGGCCGGCCACGACATTGTTCCCCATATCATGCAGGTTACGGAGTGTGCCCAAGATACTGCGGGTCTGGTGATATACCTGGAGCTTACCCAAGAAGGGTAGGTTCGGGGAGATGTCCAAGGTCAGGGCCGGAAGGGACAGGCCGGGCGCCAGGCATCCGAAAGAGGCCAGGATGAGAATCAGGGCAATGACGTTGCGGGTTCGATGGCTCATAAGCGGGAATGCCGTGACGTTCATCGCAGGGACGACAAGCGGTAGGCCAGTCCCAAGGAAAATCCGTATTCTTGATCGATTCCCATCCCTGCGGGCGGCACGTCCTTGCCGTTCCCGAGTATGGACGCGGACAGCATCCATGGCCCCCAGCCCTGATCGATTTTCAGAATCCCCAGGGCATTCGATCCGTTCACGCCGAATCCGCCCACACCGATCCACGCGCGCGTATCGCGCACTTTGCCGCCCACGCCCAGATTAAAGGCGCCGCCGCCCGATAGGAACGGATTGGATCCGAATAATTCTCCCGAGGCGTACAGGCCGTCCAACAGGCCGACGCGCGCGCCCAGCATGGGGAAGCCCTGTTTCCGCTCCGCGTCGGTTTCGCCCAGGTTAAAAGCCAGCCCGCCAAACCCCAGGTCCAAGCCCACCCAACGCCAATCCAGGCCCACGTAAGCGCCGCCGGCGAACCCCCGGGTATCCAGCACGTTACCCAGGGTCCCGTTCTTGGCCGTATCCTTCACGACCGTCAATTGCTCCACCGTGAAGTCGCCGAAATAACCGACCGTGGTGTACGCGGGTTTCAATTTCGACGGCAACGACGCGGACGCCGGATCGCCGCCCGTCGCGAACGTATGCCGCATGGTGATTTGCCCCTCGGTGAATTCCTGATCGAAATCGCGGTGGCAGCCGGTGATATGGTAAGCGCCATGGCCGCCGGAAACCTTGGCGTAGACGCCCGCCGAATCGGGGGGATCGAACGCGACCAGGAAAGGCGCCAGGCACAGGATGAGCGCCCAGGGCCTGCGTACGGTATTGCGGAATGGATTGCGGAATGGATTGTGCATGGTTTCCCCCCTCGCTACGATCGCCACGCGATCGTCAATCGGATAAAATGATAGCAAAGGCCCGGGAGATTACCTTTACCATTATGGACGCGATTGTGGATGCGATTGTGATTGAAAACCTATCCAAGACCTACGCCAACGGTGTCAAGGCGGTGGACGGCGTAACCCTGAAGATCAAACAGGGCGAAATCTTCGGTTTGCTCGGACCCAACGGCGCGGGCAAGAGCACCACGGTCCGGATGCTGACCACCTTGACCGCTCCTTCCGGCGGCGGCGCCCAGGTCGCCGGATGCGACATCGCGCGTGATCCCTCCGGAGTGCGCGCGCGTATCGGTTATGTGGCGCAGGCGTCGGGCGTGGACAAATGGGCCACTGGCCGCGAGAACCTGGCCCTGCAAGCCCGGTTGATGCGCGTGCCGTCCGCCGAGGTGGAATCCAGGGTAACCCGGCTGTTACAGTGGGTGCGCCTCGAGGAAGCCGCGCAGCGCATCGTCAAAACCTATTCAGGAGGCATGAAGCGCCGCCTCGATCTGGCCATGGGCCTGGTGAACGACCCCGGAGTGTTGTTCCTGGACGAACCCACCACGGGCCTCGATCCGGAAACGCGCGCCGCGCTGTGGAGCGACCTCATTCGGCTGCGCAAGGAAAGGAACCTTACCGTCCTGATTACGACCCATTATCTGGACGAAGCCGACCGATTATGCGACCGGTTGGCCATCATAGACAAAGGCAAGGTGGTGGTCGAAGGCACGCCCGCGGAATTGAAGGCGCTCATCCGCGGGGACACCGTTTCCCTGGAAGTTGGCGAAGAGGCTCCCCGAGCCGTCGACTTGCTGCGGTCAGTCGCCGGCGTACTTCAGACCCTCCAGGACGGCGCCACGGTCATCGCGCGCGTGGAGCAGGGCGCCACGGCCTTGCCGGTCTTGATCACGGCCCTGGAAAAGTCCGGCGTCGCCGTGCGGTCCGCGACGTTGGGCCGACCGTCCCTGGACGACGTCTACATGCATCATACCGGCCATCGTTTCACCGGGGAGGCCGCGAAATGAACGCGTTCCTGTCCGATACCCGCCATCTGCTCATCCGCCATTTGCGTACCACCATCCGTATCCCGATTTGGATCGCGGTGACTATTATCCAGCCTGTGATTTGGCTGACCCTTTACGGCCAATTGTTCCGGCGCGTGGTGGAAATCCCCGGCTTCGGCGCCGCCTCCTACATCCAGTTCCTGACGCCCGGCGTCGTCATCATGACCGCCCTGTTCGGCTCGGCATGGGCCGGCATGGGCATCCTGGAGGATTTGACCGACGGCGTGATGGACCGCATGCTCGCCACACCCGTGAGCCGCGCGGCGTTGATCACGGCCCGCGTGCTGCACGCCTCCGTGACCGTAACGGCGCAATCGATCATCATCCTTTTATTCGGCATGGCGTTGGGAGCGCGCATTCCCGGCGGCCTTCCGGGCTTCGCGGCCATCCTGCTGATGGGCGCCCTGCTGGGAGCGGGATTCTCGGCCCTGTCGAACGGCCTGGCCCTGGTCACGCGACGCGAAGAAACCCTGATTGCCGTCATTAATTTTTTCGGACTCCCGCTGACCTTCATGTCCACGGCGTTCATGGCCGCGGATCTGATGCCCGGTTGGATCCGCCGCATCGCCGGCGCCAACCCCGTGAATTGGGCCGTCGACGCCTCGCGCCAGGCCATGCTGGGCGGGAATTGGAGCGAAGTGGTTAAAACCTGCCTGATGCTTTTGGGATTCGCGTTGGTTTCGGTGTGGATTTCCACCCAAGCCTTCCGCGCCTACCGGCGATCATCGTAGCCTGATCCAAACCGGGAATAACGCAGCCCGGCAAGCATCACCACTCCGGCCGCCAGGAGCCATACCGTGCTAGGTTCCGGCACTTCCGAAAACTCCCAAACGGGGTTGCCTACCAGGATTTTTTCCATGTCCACGAAATGCAACGATGGATTCGGCGAGTTCTGGAATTCGATATAGGTCGTCACGTTTTCGGCCGTGAAATCCAAACTGAATTGCTGCCAGGTCCATGTGGAACCGCGGCCTTCCACCACAAAGGATCCAATCTGGTACCCGTCCATGAAAACGTCGATGATTCCCGTGCCTAAATTGGAGGATTTTGGCGCCGTCAAAACCCAAAAATCCAGCCTGTACATTTCCCCTTCCAGGGTGGCGAAAGAATACTGGATGCCGCCGCTCGTAAAGGTGTAAGCAGTGGAATCCAGAAAATAATACCCCTGTTGCGCGGTGACATAACCCGCCACGGCGGGCGCAAAATACAATCCATCGACCGATTCCGATCGCCACAGGGTCAAGGCGCGGGCCTCGATATAGGCGGAATCCGTGCTCATTCCTTCGGCGGTTTTTTCAATTGTTCCCTGAGTCGGGACGTTCCCGGGGATTACCGGTATCCATGGCTCGGCAACGCTCGACGTCATAACCCAAGCGATTACCCAAAGGATCCTATGAAATGGAAAAATGGACATTTGGCTTTCCCTTGTCGCTATCAGCGCAGGTAGGCCAGGATCAAGCCCTGACTTTGCAGGATGATGAACATGCCCGCGGCGTTAATGCCGAACAACTTCCAGGACTTATTTTCCCAGGCGATGGAACCGAGCAATTGTGGAACGTAAAAACCGAGCCAAGTGAAGAAGCCGGCCAGGAATCCGTAGGTCGCCGTCGACCCGTCGGACCCTAATCTCCAGACCGAAGGACGCCAAATTTCTTCGGACATGCTCAAGACCCATACCGTCAACAATGCGCCCAGGACCTGGAGCATGATGGCCCGCGCGAATACGTTGGGAGCCGGCTTGAAATCGGGCGGGAGGCCTACTTCCTGGGCCCAAGCCTTTCCGAACATGGGACCGTACCAGATGAGTCCAATCATCACGCTGGCCACTACCGCCACCAGGAAGGCGACGGGATTCATGTGGATGTGGGGATGCAGTATGGCTTGTTCCATGGGAACTCCTGGGCGGCTGAGGTTAGGATGATAAGGGAAAATTAACCCTCAGGACGCGGATGAGGAAGGCCCATTTGTCCGCCGTTTCTTCAATCACTTTCGCCATGGGTTTGCCCGCGCCGTGACCGGCCTTGGTTTCGATGCGGATGAGAGCCGGATTCGGAAATGCTTCCGCCGTCGACGGTGCTGTCGGAGTTACCTCGCTGTTTTTTTCGGGATCGGTTTTTAGGCAAGCCTCTTTTAAGCAAGCTTCTTTTAAACAGGCCTGTAGAGCCGCGGCGAATTTGAAACTGTGGCACGGCACCACGCGATCGTCATGATCGGCGGTAATGATGAGCGTGGGGGGATAGCGCACTCCCGGCCGCAAATTATGCAAGGGGGAATAAGCCAGCAAACGCCGGAAATCTTCCGGATCGTTCGGGCTGCCGTAATCGCTTTCCCAGGCCCAACCGATGGTGAATTTATGGAATCGCAGCATGTCGAGCACACCCACCGCCGGAACCACCGCCCCGAAAAGTTCCGGACGCTGGACCATGCATGCCGCCGCCAGCAAGCCGCCGTTGCTGCCCCCGCCGATGGCCAACCGCCTGGACCGGGTCACGCCTTCCGCGATCAGCCACTCCGCCGCCGCGATGAAATCGTCGAATCCGTTTTGCTTTTTATCCTTGCAGCCGTCGCGATGCCAAGCCTCGCCGTATTCCCCGCCGCCGCGTATGCAAGCCACCGCATACACGCCGCCCGCCTCCAACCAGGGCAGATTGCCGGTGGAAAAAGCGGGCGTGAGCGAAATGGAAAACCCCCCGTAACCGTAAAGATACGTCGGGTTGCCGCCGTCCATGACCAGGCCTTGGCGATGCACGAGGAACATCGGCACGCGCGCGCCGTCCCGTCCGGAAACGAAAACCTGCCGGGTGACGAAACGTGATGCGTCGAAATCCAACACCGGCTTCCGGAACAACGTGGTCACACCCGTCTTGAAATCGTGCCGATAAATCTCCGTCGGCGTAGTGAAGCCCGTAAAACTGAAAAAAGTTTCCATGTCCCACCACTCGCCGGTAAATCCGCCCGCAGTCCCAAGACCGGGCAAGGCGATTTCGCCCAGCGGTTTTCCGTCGCGCGCGAAGGCGCGGACCACCGAATGCGCGTCTTGCAAATATTCCGCCACCAGGCGGCATCCCACCAAATGCACGCCCTCCAGCGTGTCGTCGCTTTGCGGCACGATTTCCCGCCAAGCCGACCGGTCCAAATCCTTCCAGGCGATGCCCACGATGCGTCCGCGCGGCGCATCCCAATCGGTCAGGAAGAAAAGCGTGTCCCCATCGTCTCCGATCGGCGTGAATTTGGCGTGGAAGTCCGCCACCAACTCCTTGACCGGAGCGTTTTCAACACGGAGATCCTTCCAGAAAACCAGGTTGCGCGGATCGGTTCCCTTCCACACCGCGATGATCAAGGTTTCGCCGTCCTCGCTCAAGTCCGCCGCGAAACCCCATTCCGGTTGGTCGGGGCGATGATACACCACCTCATCTTGGCTTTGCGAATTCCCCAAGCGGTGGAAACAGAGCTTTTGAAACCTATTGACGCCCTCGAATTTTCCAGTAACATCCACGTTACCGTCGAAGCGGCCGTAATAGAATCCCTTCCCGTCCGCGGCCCAGGTGGGCGAGGAAAACTTGATGCGATCCAGGCGATCGGGCAAATCCAACCCGTCCGAGATCCTGCGCACCCTCCAGGTTTCCCAATCGGATCCGGACGCCGAAGTTCCGTAGGCCAGATACTCGCCGTCCTCGCTGACGGACATCACGGAAAGCGAAACCGTTCCGTCCTCGGAAAAACCGTTCGGATCGATGAGGACGCACGGTTCGGCGTCGAGAGTGGGTAAGGTGTAGAGTACGCTTTGGTTCTGAAGCCCGTCGTTCTTGAAGAAAAAATACCGGCTGGTCCCGCCGCGTCCGCCCTTGCGGAACGGCGTGCCGACGCGCTCGTAATTCCACAGCTGGGTGAGCCTCTGTTTCAAAATCTCGCGGGCGGGAATCTGAGCTAAATATTCGCCGGTGAGGGTGGCTTGCGCGTCGACCCAGGCCTTGGTCTCAGGCGTATCCAAATTCTCCAGCCAACGATAGGGATCGGCGACGGTCACGCCATGCAGGACGTCGACCTGGTCGGATTTCCGGGAAGCCGGGTAGAAGGAAGGGGCGATGCCCACCGCAAGCGGTGTCGAGCTTGCCGCATGTTGGATGAAGGGGACGAAGGGTGCGGGGGGAATAGATGGGTCGACGGGATTGAAAGGGGTCATGCCCACCAATATAACCGTGTTTGGAAAAGGCTTCGTCATACTTAAGGCATGAATTATGCACTGAGTGCCGGGATAGTTTACTTCCAGGCTATTCCGGTTGCGGCCGGTAGGACGTCGAGCGCGGCATCGGCGTCGAGCTGTGCTTCTACGTAGACGACAGCGAGATTGATGCGTACTACGAGCGCGTACTGAGCGAATGCCGGACGACGCTGGAGCCGCTGGTCTTGCAGCCCTGGGGTGCGCGCGACTTCCTAGGGCCGCCTTCACAGGCGCGCCTACCGGGACCGCGGAGCCCGCGTCGATCCGCGCAAAAAAAAATTACCGGGAACGGCGAAACGGATTCGTGACATCGATTACAATCATGGAGGTGCGGATTCATTCCGGCAGGTTACGGAATTGCACGCAAGCAAAAGGCCCGGCACGGAATGATTGATACTGCGGCGGACATACGCATGGCCCGATTGGTTATCAAAACGGCCGGCTTTCCTGCTATCCTCCGCCGCCGCGTTTGCTAACCAACACATTGAAGGTTCCGTGCTTACCGCCATCAAGGGTGGTGATGGTGATGATCGCCGCGCCATTTTTCACCGCGGCGATTTCGTTGCCTTGCACGCTTACGTTCTTGGGCGTATCGCTGCTGAGGGTATAATCCCTGACATCGGCATTGGCGGGCAGAACCGTGACTATGACGGTTGTCTTCTGGCCTACGGTGAGGCTGAGATCGGGCGCGGATACCGAGGCCACCGGGACCCGTACCGATACGTCGAAGACGCTGGAAGGGCCGTCCACGGAGGTGATGGTGATATGCGCCGTACCTCCCGAGACCGCATGGAGGCCGGTCACGGTAACGGATACGATACCGGATTGATCGCTTGCCAGGCGATAGTGCTTGTTGGTGCCATTGGAGGGCGTGTAAGTCACGGCGGGAAGCTGGTCGGCCGCTCCCAGGTTGAGCACCGTATTGGCCGCCGCAATGGCCGTTACGGGTACGATGACGATGGGCGCAGGATTCACAACGACATGGAAGATCGCGTTTAAACCTTTCCCCAGGGTTTTCAAGGTGAGGTTCGCTTCTCCGGCGGCCAACGCTTTGCATTCGGGCAGCCCGTTCTGCATCACCACGAGTACGTGTGAGGAGTCGGAACTGACAAGGGTATAACCGCGAATGGTGACGTCGGCGGGCGTCCAGGTGATTTGCGGGGCCAGGGGCGGATCCCCGGCAACCAGGGTCATCGGCGCGACGGCGACCTTTTCTTCGTAACGGTTCGTGTCTTTCAGGAAAACGGTGGCCTGGAAGTCGGATGTGAATCGTCCTTCCGCGCTCAGGGCGCGGATGGTGGCTACACCTGGTTTCACCGGGACCAAAGCGGTGCCCGTAACCTTCACTATGGTCCCATCCAGGCTTTGCAAAGTATAGCCTTGGTTCTTGGCGTCGCGCGGCAGCACGGATATGGAGGGAACGACCTGGGACACGCCCATGGGAATATAGATGGCCTGGGACTGGATTCCGGTCACGGTTATTAACGGAGTGGTAACGATGAGGGTATCCCGCACCGTGTCCTTGGGAGCCACGGGCGTTTGGACGGTGTCGAGAGGCGGATTGATCGTGATCGGCGTAACGATGGGCGGAACGGCCGGCGTCACTACACCGGCGGGAACGGTGTCCTTGCCGATTTTGTTCGCGAGGTTTTGGGCAATCACGGAACCTGCCTTGGCTTGGCGGAGGCATTCGGCCGGTAAGTCCCGACAACCGGGCGCATAGGCCTCCACGCTGTCGGCGATGCCATTCCCATCGCGATCCGTTTTCCAATCCTCGCTGACATCGGATCCGGAAAGGAAGGGATTGTCGTAGCTCCTGTCCAGGCAGGCCGTGAGAATCAGGGCGGCCCATCCCATGATGATGATTTTCCCGGTCATGTTATTTTTCCTCCCTCAAAAAGTCCATACGATGACGGTTGCGCCGAGGCTTAGAATCGCCAGGGATCCGAAAAGGGCCGTGCGGACATCCTGGGTCTTGGTGTCCCGCTGCCAACTTTTGGCGCTTTCCACGCTATATGCCGACTCGGCCCGGGCATGGTCTTGATTCGCTTTTTGGCGCGCGATATA
This sequence comes from Fibrobacteria bacterium, assembly GCA_017881725.1. Taxonomy (GTDB): domain Bacteria; phylum Fibrobacterota; class Fibrobacteria; order UBA11236; family UBA11236; genus Chersky-265. Next base: position 1,163 of record JADGQO010000025.1, on the reverse strand, counting down.
GGCGAGCGTCGCCAATCCCGCGCCGGCGGATATCCCCACCACCGAAATGAGGCTTTGTTTCCAATGGGAGCGAGGGCGTGGCGCGTCATGCTTAAGCATGTTCCGAGCAGTCGTAGCTTCCGACTTTCCGGTGAGGGTGGCGAAAAACCGGTTTTCGAAATGGAGAATGTCCTCGAAGTCCTGAGTGGGTTTGGAAGGCCAATCCCGGATCCTCCGCTTACCCGCCACATCGAACAAGGTCAGGTCCAGCCCGGTTCCGCCGGCGGTTTGGATGACCTTGGATTGGATCAGGTAGGCTACGTTCAACTTCGTGCCTAAAGCCATCATGCCCGAATCCGTGGCCTCGGTGGTGGTGGGGGAAATGTTCATCGCGGACAGAAGCTCTTGGAGTTCGAGCGGACTCATCAGATCATATAGCCGGGACGCATAGATATGGGTGTCCACGCGTTCCGTCAATACCCGCGACTCCGGCGTTGCCGCGCTGAGGTCCACCACCGCCATCAGTCCCCGGCTGGTTATCCTGCTGGTGTCGAAGCGCGCCGGATCCAATCCGGAGACATAGGCCGCCAGCCGCGCCTTCAAGGGTTCGTCTCCGCCGCTTTGCGGATTACGGGGCACATCGCCCACCTCCGAACTGATGATCCGGCCGGTGGGGACGTACAGGATGTTGAAGGTATAGGCGTATAGTCCACCCAACGCCGTGACCGTTCCGAAAAATACGTATTTCGCAAGCAGCACATTGCCGGCATCGAAACCGCATTGGAATTCATGACAGGCTTTGGACGCCGGCCAATTATACTCGGCCAGTTTTTTTTCCATTTCGCCACGGCTGATCGGCTGCAACTTTCCGACCGCCTGGAACCGCGCGCGCAGAAAGTCGCCGCATCCGGGTATGGTCCTGCCCGCGACGATATCCACGGGATCCAAAAGGGCCAAAGTCGGAATGGGGCTCGGCGCGCTTTTGACCAGGGTGGAATCCGGCCCCGCGTCCATACGGACGGAAGGGACCTCAGGTGAGGCGGCGAGCGTTCCCATCAGGACCGCCGTCAATAAACCGATTCGATGGAGAAGGGAAGTTCTCATGGAAGACATCTCCAAAAGCGACTGGGCGTAGGCAATTCCGCAACCGTGCCATGCTAATGGTCTCTCCGCTCAATAAAGGT
>JADGQO010000171.1 GCA_017881725.1 Fibrobacteria bacterium | reverse complement strand
CTTCATCAGCGATCAGCAACCCACGGTCGTCCATAAGGATTTTCAGTTTTGATCCTCATGTCGCGTCTCTTCCGGCGCTGCGGCAGCTATTTACGTTCACGTCGCACATTTTGGATTGTCTCCGCGTTTTCTCTTTTCGCACTGAGCTGCCAACTAACCAAAAGCGAGAAGGTCGAAAACACTCTTTCGTTCAGCCGCATTGCCGACACCCTCAAGAGTTTCGACGATGTCGCCATCGTGCTGAAGCATCTCGACGGCACCCCTTGGGACACGATTTTCAACGGCAAGGTCGGCCAAGCCGGAGACGTGGAAAAACTCCTGGCCCCGCATTGGGACGGAAGCAAAGTGCTGGTCGACATCACCGGCACCAAGGCCGGCAAGGTCGTTTACCAAGTAGAGACCCGCTTCGATCCCGCGTCCGGGACACGCGACGACATCGTGATCATTGTCGTGCCCGATATGTCCCTATCGTCGACAGTAAAAAACCTGCCCCTTCTCATCGGCAATTCCTTGTCTTTGCCGGCCGTCTCCATCCAACCCCCGAATCTCCTCGACAAGACCTTGGAATGGACGGCCAACTCCGCCACCATTGTTCTCGGCCCCACCTTCGTAAAAGCCTCACAAGCGGGCGCGGGCGAATTGACCGTCCGTTTGAAAAACAATCCCGATGTTAAACTTGTCATCCCGTTTACCATCGTCGATTCCGGACTCGTGCCCAAAAATTTGTCCCTGCAACCGGAAACGTTGGAAGTCGCGGCCAACGGCCCGACTGCGAAATTAACCGCCAAGGTTTTCCCCTCCGAGGCGTCATCGCTCGTGGCTTGGAAATCCGCCGATAGCAACATTGCCTCGGTGGACTCCAATGGAAATGTGCAGGGAAAACGCCGCGGCGAAACCTCCATATTAGTCTCTTCCAGCGTGCGGCCCACCGTACAGGCCTTCGCGCATGTGAAAGTGACCGAGCCCAGCGCAGTCACTTCGGTAAGCTTTCCCAAAGACTCATTGAATATTCTGGTGGGTGGCGGAGCGGAAAGCCTTTTAGTTCATGTTGAACCACCGGATGCCGATCCCGCCGTGAAATTCACCGTGTCCGACTCTCTCAAAGCCACCGTACAAAAGGGGAAAATCTCCGGCCTCGTGGCGGGTACGGTATCCGTAGTCGCGACGTCGGTTTCGAATCCCAGCGCCATGGCCACGCTCTCCGTGAAAATCAGCGTTCCCACGCCGAACGATACCGTGCCGCCGGTCAAGCCCAAGGTGCGCGTAAATCCCGTCGGGCCCACGCAAGTGGGCCGACCGGTTTGGAGTTGGACCAGCGGCGGAGGAGGATCGGGAAATTATCAGGTCCTGCTGGACAAATCCGTTTTCGACTCCAGCGCCACCTCCCTTTCCGATACGACGTATAAGCCGTCCGTCGATCTGGGCATGGGCGTGCATGTGCTGTACGTGCGCGAGCGGGATGCCGCCGGCAACTGGTCTTTGCCGGGATCGGCGCAAGTGGAAATCGATACCGCCGGCCCTTCAGCTCCAAAAATATTTGGGACCTCACCGACCAACTCATTGCCGCGCTGGACCTGGGCCTCGGGCGGCGGTGGCGGGGCCGGAGTGTTTCGATCCCGCCTGGGGGACGCCAATTTTCCCACGGGCGCTTCCGAATCGACCGATACGATTTTCACACTGGCGAGTGCCGCGACCGGCACGACCTATACCTTGTATGTTCAAGAGCGCGATGCGGCGAGAAACTGGTCCTCGGCCGCCAATCTCCTCATCAAATATGATTTGACCAAACCGTCGGTAACCATCATAGTCCCGCAAGCATCGGGGATTTTTATTACCGCATCGGATACGGTGACTATTTCGGGGGGCACCGGCGGACCCAATGGAATCGCCAAGGTTGAATACACGGTGGATGGAGGCGCGACGAATTCCATTACCGGCGGTTCGAGCGGCGTTTGGAATATTCCGGCCTTGAAGGTCACCAATGCGAAAACGACGGTGGTCAAGGTTACCTCGACGGACAACTTGGGAAATACCGGTGATGCCTCGATCTCTATCCTGAGAGACGCCGATCCGCCTTCTCCTCCGGCTTCCCTTTCGACGCCAGCCTCCCCGACCAACGTGTCGACCGCATCGTGGTCCTGGACGTCCGGAAGCGACGGCGTGGCCGGCAGCGGGCTCAACGGCAAATACCAGTGGAAGCTGAACACGGGCGCATGGACGGTAACTTCGACCGCAGCGGCCACGGGCGTGACGCTATCGGAAGGAACGAATTCGCTTTCGGTTCAAGAGCAGGACAAGGCGGGCAACTGGTCCACTTCGGTCACCGGAAATATCGTCTTGGACACCAAGGCCCCGGATGCCGTAACCTTCACTGGAGTCGATAGTTCCATCGCGACGACGCCTACTCCGACATGGGCTTGGACGCCTTCCGTGACTAACGGCGGAATTGGCACTTACGTATTGAAATTGGATGCAGGCAGCGAGTTCGATTGGACAACCAAAACCTATACTCCGACCACGTCCCTCTCGGACTATACCATGCATACTTTGACGGTGAAAGAGAAGGATCAGGTGCTGGGGGTAACCGGAGCCGCCAAGTCCTTCAGGTATAAAGTTCAAGTGGGCTTGGATCCGACCAAACCCTGGGGCGGCCTAAAAAATCTTGCCGTTAAATCCTCCGGGTGTGGAAAAGCGCCGACCGTGACGAGCGGAAAATTTACGATTATGAGCAGCGGGCAGACCCGGAGTTACATCATCGACATCCCCGCCACCTACAACATGAATTTTCCTTATCGAGTGTTCTATTGCTCCCATTGGATCGGCAGCACCTCTGAAGCGGTGCAAGCCCAGGACTACTACTTCCTTAAACCCTTCGCCGGCGATACGGCCATTTTCATAGCACCACAATCCGTAGGATCCACCTGGAGCAGTTCATCCCCGGTCGACAATATTTTGTTCGATGATATTCTCTCCTTCGCCAAAACCAACCTGTGCATCGACTCCACAAGGATTTTTGCGACTGGCTTCAGTTTCGGAGCCATGATGACCTATTCCCTATCCGTCAACCGCCCCAACCAGATACGCGCCGCCGTCGGCATCGCTCCAGCCAACTACAACATTTACCTCCCCGCGCCCCTCCCTCACGATCCGATCGCGTGGATGCAAACAACCGGCATGAGCGACGCGACGTGTCCTTGGGTGCAATCCGATTCTACAAAAAATGGCTCAAAATATATCGCATTACAACGAGGTCAGGATAACGTCTGTACGGTTCCAGCGACCATACCAACATGGCAATCGGGCAATCACCTTTGTTATGACTTCAGCGGCTGCAAGACGGAATTTCCCACCAAGGCCTGCACCTTTAACGGAGCCCACACCAACATCAACAGCGATTCCGGCAGTACGGCAAACTGGATTCCGCAGGAGTCCTGGAAGTTTTTCCAGCAGTTCTAGGAGGTGGGCCTACCCCAGGGCAGTTGGAGTGACTAGGGCTATCCAATCCCCTTAAGTCGAATATCGAGACTAATCTTCCGATTTTGGATGCGCCCCAGGCTGTTCCTAAGCCTATAAGTTCAGCGTCTTCTCAAAAATGTCCCTTTCATTAGACTTCTCACTTCCGCCCGACGCTTTGGAAAGGCCATGAATTACAAGAAAACGGCGAAAAAATACAAGATATAGGCTACAAAAGTGCCAACCCCGACCGAGGATTTCGCGGTAATTTATCGGCATCACACGATCATTCAGATTCATTTTACGGGGACAGTTATGAACAAATGGATAATGACATGTTATTGCCTTTCCATGGGATTGGCGGCCAATGCCCAAACCATCAATGTGCGCGGCAAAATTTCGGATGGAACCGGCAAGGCTATCGCCGGCGCAACGGTTTTGGTGGTGAAACTGGCATCCCAAACCACTTCCGGAGCCGACGGCTCCTTTTCAATTACCAAGGCATCGTCCATTTTTAACCCGTCCGCATTTCCACTGGACGGCCAGATTACCCTCGACAATGGCGCCCTGGAATTTTCCGTGGCTTACAGCGCGCCCGTAAAGATTGAATTCTTCGATGTAAAGGGAAACCTGGTTGAAAAGCAAGGCATGGATAAAGCCTCAACGGGCGTCTATCGTCTCAGCCTCGCCGGAAAATTCCATACGGAAAAATTGATTATCGTAAAGGCTACGGTCGGCAACCAAGTCCGGATGTTCCGTTACTTTCCCTCGTTGAATGCGAGTGGATTGGAGAATAGCTCCTTCCAGAACATCGGTTCAGGAAGGGTTCTCTTGGCCAAAGTCGCCGCCACCGTGGATACGCTCAAGGTTTCCGCCACCGGATACTTGACGAGCTCGGTACTACTCAACGGTTATGATACGACGGTCAACGTGACTTTGGAGACTTCCGGTGGAAACGGGACTGCATGGGGCGGGCTCAAGAACCCGGCTGTCAAGACCGCCGGTTGCGGTAAGGCAGCGGGCATAACCAACGGCAAGAAGACCATCACCAGCTCCGGCTCGCAACGTACCTATATCATCGACATTCCTACCAAGTACAACATGAATAAAGCCTACCGGTTGTTTTACTGCTCCCATTGGATCGGCAGTACTTCCGAAGCGGTCCAGAGCCAGGATTACTACTTCCTCAAGCCCCTGGCGAATGCGGCCAATGACTCGGCCATTTTCATCGCGCCGCAATCGGTGGGTTCGACCTGGCAGGAAAATGACCACCAATTGTTCAACGATATCCTAGAATATGCCAAGGCCAACCTTTGCATCGACTCCACGCGCGTATTCGCCACCGGCTTCAGCTTTGGCGGCATGATTACCTATTCCCTGTCGACGGTCCATCAGAAGCAAATTCGCGCCGCCGTCGGCATCGCTCCGGCCAATTACAATATCTGGCTCCCCAGCCCCATCCCGCATGATCCCATCGCCTGGATGCAGACCACGGGCGTGAATGACAACACGTGTCCTTGGATTAACAACGGCAGCACGACCCAAGGCTCGAAATTTATCGCCATTAACCGCGGCACGGATAATGGATGCACGATTCCGGCGACCATTCCAAAGTGGAGCACGGGCGCGCATCTTTGCGTGGACTTCGATGGGTGTAAGCCGGAATATCCCACCAAGGTTTGCACGTTTAACGGCGACCACACCAACGTGAACAGCGATCCCAACACCAACAACGTCAACTGGATTCCCCAGGAATCCTGGAAATTCTTCACGCAGTTCTAGGATTTCGAATCTCGATTTTCGTTACGCGGGGCGCTGCGCCCCGCACTTGGGTCAAGCCTCTTGAGCTGACTTCCGAAAGACACGGAATGATTCGACCCGGAAATCCAAGCTTGAGGACCGGGTAATGCTCCCTGAATTTATTCCAAGATTTACCATGATAAAACTCCGATTTTATCCCGCCTTGGCGTTTCTCCTATTGCTCCAGAATTTCGGTTGTGATCACGGTACCGAAAGCCGCGCCATTGTCGATCCGCATACCGACCCCGCCGACGGCCCGCCCGCCGGAAATCCCAACGGCAATTGTCCCATCCCCTCGGACGCCGCGCCGGGCGACGTTACGAACGCGGACCGCGTAGTAGGCACGGGCACACCGGGCAGTTGTACGGCCGATGCCTTTATATCCGCCGTGGCCCATGGCGGAAAAATCACCTTTGCTTGCGGACCCAATCCCACCGTCATCACCTTGAACCGGCCCGCCAAGGTGTTCAACGACTCCCTGCCCGACATCGTCATCGACGGCGGAGGATTGATTACGCTCAGCGGCGGCGGCGCGACGCGAATCTTGTACATGAATACCTGCGATTCCAACGAGCATTGGACGACGCCGCATTGCCAGGATCAGGACAGTCCCAGGCTCACCGTGCAGAACCTCACATTCGTGGACGGGAATTCGCAAAACGAACCCGCGACGGACAACCGCGACGGTGGCGGCGCCATTTGGGCGCGCGGCGGACGCTTGAAGGTCGTGCATTGCCGCTTCTTCAAAAACGTATGCGCCAAGCTGGGACCGGACGTGGGCGGCGCGGCCATACGGGCATTCAGCCAAAGCCAGGGCTTGCCGCTTTACATAGTGAACTCCACTTTCGGCGGCGCGGACTCACTCGGGAACGTGGGCGCGAACGGTGGCGGGATCAGCAGCATATCGGTATCGTGGACCCTGATCAACTGCCTGTTCGCTTACAACCAAGCCGTAGGAAACGGAGGCAATCCGGCCGACAAGAATACGCCGGGAGGCGGCAGCGGCGGAGCGATTTACAATGACGGCGAGACCATGACTTTATCCTTATGTGGGACCGTGCTGGAGCATAACCAGGTGAACGCTTATGGCTCCGGAATTTTTTTCATCAGCAACAGCCATACGGGGACTTTGCAAATCAAGAATTCGACCCTGCGCAACAATAGCGGCGGATCCTGGTACGCGATGCCGGGAATATCCATGCATCCGGATACGAAGGTGGACACGGCGGGGCTGGTCTTCCAATAACGCAGGGGATTGCGCCCCACCGGGCCGACTGCCGGGACCACGGAGCCCGCGTCGATCCGCGCCCGCCCTTCACCCAGTCCGTTTAATCGGCGCTGGAAAAAGTTTACCGATCCCGTTTAGTCGGTTGGACTGTCAGCCTATGCATTTCAGTAAAGCGCCGGATGATGGTCACCGGGGTAACCTGCCCGATACGTTGCTCCGTGAGCAGCCGGTGCAAATCGTCCAAGCCGCCCACCGGCTCGTTGTCGATGGACACGATGACGTCGCCTTCGCGCAGGCCGCCCTTTTCGGCCGGGCTGTTTTTTTCCACGTAGACGACCAGGATGCCAGCTTCATGTTCCAGATTGTGATGGCGCGCGATGCGCCGATGCAGGGGCACGTCCTGGCCGCCGAGCCCCAGGTAACCGCGCGTGATGGACCCGTGGCGCATCAATTGCAAAGCCACCTGGCGGGCGGTATTGATGGCGATGGCGAAACAAATGCCCTGCGCGGGCCGGATGATGGCCGTGTTGACGCCCACAACTTCGCCCCGGGAGTTCACCAAAGGTCCTCCGGAATTACCCGGGTTCAGCGAGGCGTCGGTTTGGATCACGTTGTCGATCAAACGCCCGGAAGTCGATCGCAGGGAGCGGCCCAGGGCGCTGGCCACGCCGGCCGTGACCGTACATTGGAATCCGTAGGGATTGCCGATTGCGATGAGCAATTGTCCCACGCGCAAGGCCTGCGAGTCCCCCAATTCAGCCGCGACCAGATTGTTCGCCGTGATCCGAATCACGGCCAAATCCGTATCCGGGTCGTCGCCGATCAAACTGGCTTCATATTGCGTCCCGTCCAAAAGGCCCACTTCGATATGGTCCGCCCCGTGCACCACGTGGCTGTTGGTTAGGATGAAACCATCCGGGGTGAACAGAAAACCCGATCCGGTCCCGCCCCGGCTTTCACCGCCGGAGTCATCCCTGCGGGGACGGCGCGTACCGCTTCCTGAGGTGTTGGCATCCGGCGCGTCTGTCGGTGGGGCACCGGTCGGTGGGGCACCGGGAGCGGGAGTAACGGTCTTGCCCGAGTCGCCAGGCTGCCCAGGGACGCCCGTGGGCGGCAACGATTTCGTTTCCGGAACGGACTTTTTACGCGTCTCGATGAACACGACGGAGGGGCTGATTTTCTCCGCAGCACCCACCACGGCCTGGGAGTAGGCGTCCAACAAATGCATTTCCTGAGTCGGCATGGACTCTCCTTGGGGTTGTTGACCGGGTCCGGCGGATCACAGCTTCAAAGCGAAGCGAGTCGCAAACCAGGCGTTGGAAAAGATCGCAAGGCTTATGCCAAAGGGAGAGGGAATTGTCGCGGACGGGGCGGCTCCGAGGCCGTAGCGAACGCCAGGGAATTTTTCAGGCGGATTTAAACGAAGTTAGCGGGCTCGCGGGATCGGCTAGGCGGACTCAGCGATATTGCGGCCCCGAAGATCAGGTAACCGGAATGTTACTGGGGGGGGATCCGACCGGTTACCCCGGGGACAGCGGCGATGCATGTTGGAACGGATTCAGTTCCAAGACTGCGGGACGAAAACGGTGACGTAGAAAACCACGAAGCCGAGGGCGTAGGCCAGGTTGAAGGCCATGCCGAGGGCGGACACGATTTTATTGCGGCCCAACGCCGCCTGCCGGAGGCCCCAACCGGCGGCCAAGAGGGCCGGCACGCACAGACCTAACAAAGTCGCAATGACCAAGGCGGGCGGAACACAAAGGGTGACGAAGGGGCTCTCCAACCAAGCCGGCACGCGCATATTTCAGGCGGGATCCCAAGGCGCGTCGATGAGCATTTCCCGGCCCTTTATGTCCGTGAATAATTCTCCGTCGCGGAACACGATGTTTCCGTTCACCAGGGTCATCACCGGCCAACCCTTGGTTTTCCAGCCGTCGTAGGGGCTCCAATTGACCTTGGTCTGCAGCTTGCCATTCTCGATGGTTTTCTCCTTGGCCATGTCCACAAGCACCAGATCCGCGTCGAAACCTTTTTCGATGCGGCCTTTGTTGCGGATGCCGTAGAGCCGGGCCGGGCCGGCGCACATCCAGCGCACCACTTCTTCCAGGGAACACAAACCCTGGTTAACGCGGTTCAGCATGAGGGGCAGGGAGGTTTCCACGCCGGGCATGCCGGAGGGGGAGTTCGGATATCCCTTGTCCTTTTCCTCGCGGGTATGCGGAGCATGATCGGTGGCGATGCAATCGATGACGCCGCTTTTCAGGGCTTTCCACAGCGCTTCCCCATGGCGCGCCTCGCGCAGGGGCGGATTCATTTGCGCGTAAGTTCCGAGCTTGGCGTAGATCTCCGGGGCATGCAGCAGGAAATGCTGCGGGCACACTTCCGCGGAAATGGGAATTCCGGCCTTGGCCGTAGCCAGATATTCCGCTTCCTCTTGCGTCGTCATGTGCAGGATATGCAGACGGCGGTTGTATTTCCGGGAAAGCTCCACGGCCGTACGCGTGGCGCGCAGCGCGACTTCGGGGCTGCGGATCAAGGCATGGTCCTGGATTGTGACGGAAGCGCCATAACGGGCCTTGTTCTCGCGAATCAAAGCTTCGTCCTCGGCGTGCACGGCGATGAGCCGACGGCCATGTCCGAAAATGCGATCCAAATCCGCGAGCTTGTCGACCAGAAGCGAACCCGTGGACGCGCCCATGAAAATCTTGATGCCGCATACGTTGCGGACGGAATTCAATTCCTCGAGATTATCCGGAGTGGCTCCGATGAAGAAGTTGTAATTGACGATGCATTTGGCTGCGGCGATTTGTTTTTTCGCCGCCATCAATTCGGCCGTGACCGTAGGCGGTGAGGTGTTGGGCATTTCCAGGAAACCCGTGACGCCTCCAGCCGCAGCCGCGCGCGAACCGCTGGCCAAATCCTCTTTCCACTCCATGCCGGGATCGCGGAAATGCACCTGCGGATCGATGGCGCCGGGAAGCAAATGCAAACCTTTGGCTTCGATTACGGTTTCCGCCTTGACGGCCAACGAAGGGCCCACTTCGCGGATGATCCCGTCCTCAACCCAAACATCGGCGAGCCCCGTGCCTTGTGGTAAGACGGCAGTCGCGCCCCGGATTAAAATGGATGTCGTCAAAATTGGGTCTCCCTTTCCCCCACCTTCAAGGTTAGCAAAGTCGTGCGGTAAAATAAATGAAGGTCCGGGCTTTAGCCGCCGTTAAAAGCATTCTGGAGCCGAAGGGGCGGGCATGGGAGGAGTTGGCCCAAGAGGGGGGCAAGGGGAATCTATCGTGGCGATTCCGCGCGCTACGCGTATATGTAGCGCGGGCGCAGGGGCGGCTCAGCGCTTGGTATCGTCTTTCTTTTTGTCATCGTCACCGTTGATTTCACGCAAGGTGACCTTCATTTCGAATTCTTCCCGGTCGATGTTCTGCATGAAGAACGGGTCGCGGGAAAAATCACGCGTGACGATGGCGCCCTGGATTTCGTCTTCGGGGGACGTTCCCGGCGCCAAGATGTAAATGGCGGGCAAATCCGTTTTGCCGAAAATTTCGATGTTCTGCAGCAAATGATCCTTGAGCTTGGGGTCCTTGATTCTCTCGGACGCGGCGCGTACTTCGGCCTCATCGGCGCGGGAAATTCCGGTTCCCAGAAACAGAGTTGAGACGATGAACAGGGCGGGCAATAAATTGCGCATGGTAACCTCCAAGCGATTATAAGATACTATAGGTTGCGGCAGGGGGGTTGTCAATCGGTACGATTCAAACCCATCGGAGAGAAGGCCGCACTTCCAAATCCGCAGTCGAAAGCCCATGATTGCAGCGCCATTGTCCAATGGCCGCGATCATGGCGCCATTGTCTCCCGAGTATTTACGATCCGGGAAAAGTGCTCGGAAACCGTGTTTTTTTGCCTCCGCGTCCATTCTGGCGCGCAAGTAGGAGTTGGCTGAAACGCCTCCGACGACGACTAAGGTTTCCAATCTTTCGCTGCGTAAGGCCTGGATGGATTTCTTGACCAATATCTCCACGATGGCCGTTTCCAACGAGGCGCAAAGATCGGCTTCATGGGCGGAGATAAAATCGGGAGTTTGCGTCTCGACATAGCGGAGCATGGAGGATTTCAATCCGCTGAAAGAGAATTCGAAATTATCGCGCTGGTCCAGGGCGCGCGGGAAGTCCACGAAACGCCGGTTTCCGCTTTCCGCCCTTTGCGACAGGATGGGCCCGGCGGGATAACCGAGCCCCAGGATTTTACCGCATTTGTCGAAGCATTCCCCCGCCGCGTCGTCACGGGTTTTACCAATCAATACGTATTGCAAGCCCTCGCCCACGCGTACCAACTCGGTATGTCCGCCCGAAACGATCAGGCAGAGCAAGGGCGGTTCCAAGCCCGGGTCGGCCAGGAAGGCAGAGGCTAAATGGCCTTCCAAATGGTTAACACCCATAACCGGTTTGCCCAAGCTACGGCCCAAGGCCCGCGCGAAGCTGGCGCCGACCAGCAAGGGGCCCAACAGTCCGGGTCCGCGCGTGAAGGCGATTTGGTCCATCTGGGCGATATCCAGCGCGGCTTCCGCCAACGCCGCACGGACAATGGGGTCGATTTTTTCAAGGTGGGATCGCGCCGCGATTTCGGGTACGACTCCCCCGTAAGGTGTATGCAGGGGAATCTGGCTGTAGACCTGATTGGCCAGGACTTGCAGACGGTCGTTCACCAATCCACAGGAAGTTTCATCGCAAGAGGTTTCAATGCCAAGGGTTATCACCTGAGGAAAATAACCTCGAAAAAGCTTGGCATAAAGTGATCCTTCACAAATCCCGGGAAAGGAGGGAAAATAAAGCTGGCCACCATGAACTCACCACTTATCAATAAGCAAGAATTGTTGAAATCGTTTTTGCCCCTTTCGGAAGCGGGGAAAAATTTCCTGGAAGTGGTTTTGGTCAGTCCGAAAATCGCCAAAGTCGAGGGCCGGGGATTCTTCAACGACACCGATTTCCTGATGGAGGCGAGCAAGCCCTTAGTCGGCCGTTTCAATTTTTGCCTCACCAACTATGCCTATTCGCAGGAGCAGATTCCGACACGCGCGGCCTACAATCAATTCGACAGATCCCTTTTGGATTCGGCCCACCAGGAGAATTCGCGCGCCCACTCCCTTTCGCTTTCCCTGTTGTTCCGCACCGAATTGATTCGGGAACTGTCGACCACCACGGGCGAAGATCCGCTGAGTAGCCTGCTCCGCCAAGTCGATGCCGTGATGGGACGCATGAACATCAAGAATTATTGCCTGGACTATTTTCTGACCGGCGTGACCGCCCGTTGTTGGGCCCCCGGCGCGCTGGCGCAACGCCCCCTGAATCGGAACGCATTGATCACGGTCATGCGCCGATTTTTGGAAGACCTGGAAAAGCGGATGTCGCTGCAGGAACAGAAGCGCTTCGCGCTGGCCGCGTCGGTGATGGGAAAGCTGTGGGACCCCATGCCGGGACTGCCCGGATTGTTTGCCGGCGAGGCGATGGAACCCGTCGTGGTGACCTCCACGGGAAGTCTGGAGCCTCCCGAAGACACCGTGATTTCGGCCTTCCTGGACGATGTGTTCGAACCCAAGCCGAACAAGGCCGCGGAGAAAGACAGCTATACCATGCCGAACATCGAGGGCTTGAGTCAAAACTGGCAAGAATCCCAATATGAACCTGACGGCGGAGGAGGGTTAGCGCATCAAAAAGGGATTGCGCCCGATCGGGATGAGCTTTCCGATCCGAAGGCCCGGGAAACCGCTCGCGAACTGGTCGGGTTTTTCCAAGCCCAGCAATTGTCGCGTTGGCGATGGCCGATTTACTCCGCGGCGTTCACCAAGGTTTACCAGGGCGCGGGCTGCGGAGAAATGCTGCTCTTGCAATGCGATCCCTTCGCGGCCGAATTGGGCTTCCATTTCCTGGCCCAATGCGCCGAAAGTTTCGCCAAGGAAGGCGGAGGCCAGATCCTCCTCTTCTCTAAAAAGCGGACGTTGGGCGATTTGGGGATTGGAGCGCTGGCGCGGCATTACAAGTCCAACCCTTTGTCGGCCAAGCAGGGCTCGGCGCCGGACGGCGCGGGACTCGCCAAAGTTTTCACAACCCTGTTTCCGAACCTGCCGCAAACGCCGCCTTGCGGACGCGGCGACGGCCTCGAGCAATTGCTGAAATACCTGGAGCACGATTACCTGCTGCAACAGAAAAAGAAGGGCGGCAACCTGATGCCGCTGGCCATCCTGATCGACAACCTGGACGAATTCTGCGGCGACGACGATTCCGAAACCTTCAAGCGGCTTTCTCAGCTGAAGACGCGCCTGCGCGAGTTCAACGGTACCTTGTGGGTTACCCAATTGCGGCCGGTCGATTCGCCGCGCCGGCAAGCATACCTCGCCCTGGCGGATTATTTGGCGCTGATGGATCACGACGGCGCGTTGGAGGCCCAGGCCACCGGACGCGACAGGCGCGCTCCCCGCCCCCAGGAGTGGGAATCCGGTTTTCACGTGGACCTGACCACGGAAAAACTGATGCAGGAGTTCTGTCTGTTGAAAATGCGTTTCCAGGCGCACGGATCGCATCGGTACATCCTGGGGCATTACGCTTTCCATCGTTCGACCTATTTATTCCGGGAAATCAATCCCGCTCCCGGCTCCGCGCACGCCGCCTCCGCGCCCGCGGCCTCCGCGGCCGTGCTTGCGGCTTCAGCTTCCCCCGGCATCTCGCGGCCGAAAGCCCCCTTGTCCGGTCCGGCCCCGTCCGGT
>JADGQO010000024.1 GCA_017881725.1 Fibrobacteria bacterium | reverse complement strand
CCGCAGGCAAGGTGAATTCCGTTTCCACCAAAGGCTTGCGGTTCAATAAATACCGGATGGTGTTGACGAGAATCCAGCCTTCCATCTTGAACCAGGCTTTAAGCCCGGCCAGGGATTGGCGATAGGCCAGATCGAAATGGGTTTTCCGCTCCACGCTTTCCAGGGTATCGTCGTAGCCTAAAGTGATTTGCGAGAGGCCGGTGATGCCGGGTTTGACATGCCGGGTGCGTTCGCGGTACATCGGAATGTGTTCGAAATAACGCAAAGTGAAATGCGGCCTTTCCGGCCGGGGTCCGATGAAACTCATCTCCCCTTTCAGCACGTTCCAGAATTGCGGGAGTTCATCCAGGTGGGTCGAGCGCAGGAACCGTCCCACGCGGGTTACCCTGGGATCCCCGCCCTTCTCGCAGAGCTGCGGTCCTTGCGCTTCCGCATCCGCGCGCATGGTCCGGAATTTCCGGATTTGAAAAGGCTTACCTCCGACGTCCTGGTTTCTGCGGGGCGCTCCCATCCGGGTCGCCTGCCTTCGTTGGGCCGCCGAAGCCAAGCTGCCGCGGCGCTGGCGGCGTTGATCCAATCCCACGCGAACTTGGGCATACAGCGCGGGACCTGGGCTTTCCAATTTGATCAACAGGGCCAAAAAGGGATAGGCGGCTAGAAAGGCTACGGTTCCTGCCAAGCCTATCGCCACGTCCATGCCGCGCTTCACGGCCAAAGCGGCGCGATGCGGAGGAACATGGCCGGATTGCATAGAAGAATTTTTGCTCACGCTTTTAAAATCATTATCCTTGCGTAAAATTTCTGTGACCGCCGTCACCTTGTCCTCGGCGGATTGGAATTGGGGATAAGCGGCATCTCCGACTTTCAAGATTTCCATGCGAAAACTTCCTTTCCGACTTCACCGGCGCTTTTCGCTTTTCACTGATCCAAATAACTTTTCGATGGAACTGCGTACAAGTGAATTGTCGGGTTTTAGACGAAAATTAACCGGTCAGAGGTAACCCCAGCGGTAGAGTTCCGACCTGAAATGTCTTTGGAACGAAGCTGTGGATTTACAGCCCGAACTTTTGGGTGCCTATGGTTTATCGCTTCAGCGAATGGGCGGGAAGAGGTCCATCCGACGCAAGCATGTGATCGGCGGTTAGCGGGAATCTGAAAATAAAAATTGCGCGTGGAGGAAGTACTTCCTTACCGGCAAGTGCTTCCGCACTAGCAGAACGGCCAAAGCGGGCAGAGGCCTTTGGCTTTTACGAACGCGGCCTCACGGATTAAAACCGGACCCGGCACATTGGGGCGGGTATTGGCCATTTGCGGCGCGGCCTTAACCATGGCTTCAACCAGGCGTCCCAGGTTGGCGTCGGCCACTTCGAAATCCTGTTCCGAGGCGCGGTTTTCCCGCACCATATTCCGCGTACCCGCGCGAATGAAATCCCGTACGACCGTGGCGCAAGGCACGGTGTAATCCATATTGTTTTTGCGAGCCAGGTACCGGGCCGAAACCCAAAGCCGTTCTTCCATTTTCGCTGTCATAGTTTGCTAGTTTTCCGGGTATTACCGAGAGGTCCCCATTCGATTCAAAAGCAAAGTTAGTATATGACGCCGTATCTCAGGAAGGCTTTGGCCGTTTTGGCGATACTGGCAACGGGCGTCTGCGCCGATGAAGGCCTTTGGAGCCTGGGAATGCGCATGGAAGGCGATGTGGATTTGGAACCGGGCAATGAGTATATGCTCGGCCCGGAAATCGGATATTCCAACTTCGATCTCGGGGCCCATAAGCTGCAATTGAAGGGTGCTTTTTTAACGAATCGCGCGCGGCAGCTACTCCACAAAGACATTATCAAACAGGATAAATACCTATTCTCCCCGGTTTGGCATTTCGGCAGAAATAACTGGTTCGATCCCACCGTCCAGGCCGATCTGGGCTATATGCATTACGACAGGGAATACCGCATATTCAGCAGCCTGAATAACAGCAGTTGGATTGCGGCGTTGCAATTGGGCTTTGCCCTTAATTTGTTCCAAGGCGAATACGGACTTTTTTACCACTTCGGATACAATCTCATTACGCCGTCGTCAGGATTGGTTTTACCGGGACTTTTCGGCGTCGGATTGTGGGTGATGTTATGACGCGGTTTATGAATTTTCGCGCCGGCCGGTGGCTGGCCCCATCCAAAATCCCCTGGTGGCTGATTTCACTGGGCACTTTCCTTTGGGCCGGATGCCAACTGGTGGACGTTACTTGCGACAAGGAATGCCAGGACGGTTGGGTGGACGGAGGGAATCACCGGGATACCTGTGCGGACGATTCCAATAAAACCTGCCTCGTGTCGCGACGTTTTTCAGCGCCGGATTCGGCGAAAAAAAATACGCCCGTCATCATCGCCGCGCATGGGTTCACGGCCACGACCTACGAATGGGACGAGTTCGGGAAATTCGCCGATACGCTGGGCGGCGGCGGCAAGGTATTGGTATCCAAGGTTTTGCTGGGCGGACATGGACGGAATATCGATACTTTCCAAAACAGTACTTGGCGCGAATGGGGTAAGCCCATTCTGGAAGAGTATGATTCGCTCGTCAGCAAGGGCTACACGCATATCAGTCTGGCGGGGTCCTCCACCGGGGCGACCTTGTTGCTCCAGTACCTGGCGGACGGCAGTTTCAACGCCGGTCCATTGCGGACCAAGGTCCAGCCCCGCTGGTTCTTTTTCATCGATCCTTTGGTCGTGCCGACCGCCAAGCTGCTGAGCTTGGCCAATATCGTCGGACCGCTCTTGGGCAATAGCCCCAACCCGGGAGATTCGACGGAGAATGCGCATTGGTACGTGAACCGGCCGGAGGAGGACTTGCGGCAATTGTACTCCTTGGCCAACCGCGTGAAATACCAATTGGAGGACGGCTTCAACATGCCCACCGGATCGCAAGCCAAGGAATGGAAATCCGAGCACGACAACAGCGCCGATCCGGTGTCCGCATTATTTGTTTACAAAGGCTTGCGCAACTCCGCCGGCGGGCACATCCAGGCCGAAATGGTGGACTCACGGCTGCATGTGTTCACGCGCCTGCAAGGACGCCGCTCGCCCCCCAGCCACGCGGATACCTTGTTACAGCAAACGGTTTTCGGGGAAATCGCCTCCGACGTCCAGTTTACATCACCCTAGCAGGGTCCGCCGAATCGGGCCACAGGAAAAGGAGTTGGCATGAAGGGTTTCATCTCCGTTACGGTAACGGCAATGTTACTAATAGGACTAGTAGGATTAATAGGGTGCGGCAAGGAAGCGCCTCTGGAAAAGCGGGTGCTGTATTATCCCAATAAAAAAGATATGAAGGAGGAATGGGCCTTCACGCGGACGCCCACGGGGGACACTTTGGAGCAGGGCGTCCATCGCCAATACTTCTGGAACGGTAGCACCAGCCAGGCCGAAATTTGGAAGGACGGCAAGCGCGAGGGATCGTCCCAGGCTTGGTATGAAACCGGCGCCTTGAAGTGGCAGAAAAGCTACGATGCGGGAAAAAAGCAAGGCACGTGGCGGCTGTTTTTCAAAGACGGCCATCCCTGGATCACTCTGACCTATCTGGACGATCAATTATCCGGAGCTGTGCAACTCTGGATGAAGGAAGACGTAACCCAGCCCAAGGAGGCGATGTTCGCCAAAGACAATTGCGTCTCGGGAGAGTGCGCCCTGTTGGAGCTGCCGGTCTTGAAGCCCGACGCGAGCCCGGCTGAGAAACTTGCCCAGTCCCGCGACCAGGAAATCATCAAAGCGTTCATGAAGTAACGATGTTCTTCGGCCCAAGCCCGTCCCCGTATTCGCCGGGGGGCTTGGCCGTCTAGAAATGCGCTCGTAGGCCGAGACTGTTCTGGATGACCTGAGGGTATCCCGGAATGAAGCTGTAAATGATGGAAACCCGACGATTGAGTTTCGCCTCCGCCTCGATGTCCCCGCCGTACCAAATAAAACGGCCCTGGTAATCCCCGCCGGAAGCCTTTCCGAAAAACGTGTCGCCCCGATAACCTCGCACGCGGTCCAGCCAGTTCTGGCGCCATAAATAGGTGGGACCGATTCCGATCCGCGCGGAGAACCTGTCCGAAATATCCCAATTAGCACGCAGATCGAAATGATAATATCCCGCCCAGCGAGCGTTTGTAGTGATCCAGGTTTTCGCCGCCGCCCGGATGATAACTGAGACCGGTGTATTTCAGATTGGCCGCGAAGCGCGCGGGATCCAAATAGGCAAGCCCTTCCTGCGCGCGTGCGGGAGCCATGGCGATCAGGATAAGGAAAGTAAGGACTCCGAATCCGGAGGTGACGGGGAAAGGACGTGGAGCATTTGATCGCATCGGGTTTCCTTTTCCAACGTAAAAAGCAAGGTTCATACCAAGGCGGCATCCTGACACCCGCTCTCGGCCGCGCATCGCCGGATGACGCGAATAGCCTTCGAAATACCTCTCGAATGGGGGTATTTAGCTTTCATCACCCTGTTAAGGCTGGCGCTGGCCGGCAATCAAAAATCTCGGTGTGATTCGCGCTGCGCAATTTTTTGCTCGGAATGCGCAGTCCGGAAAAGATATATTTGCGCTGACCATGGAAATGCTTCCCGCTTTTTACAATGTCCGGCGAACCTTGCCCGGAATGGATCCGATTGACGTCGAAGCGGCCATCGACAGGGAGTGGGCCCGTTTGGGTTTGGACGGTAAGATCGCGCCGGGAGCTTCCATCGCGCTCGGCGTGGGGAGCCGGGGGATAACCGATCTGCCGCGCATGGTCCGCCGCATCGTCGATCGAATCCAGGCCGCAGGCGGAAAGCCGTTCATCGTGCCCGCCATGGGCAGCCACGGCGGGGCGACGGCCGAAGGCCAATTGGAGGTGCTGGATTCGCTGGGCATCACCGATAAGGCGATGGGTTGCCCCCGCGCAGCGACCATGGATACGGTCGTCGTCGCGACGGCCGCCAATGGTTTGCCGGCCCATTGCGACGCCCTGGCGGCCAAGGCCGACGGCTTGATGCTTCTGAACCGCGTGAAGATGCATACCAGTTTTCATGGTCATTTGGAAAGCGGGTTGCACAAGATGCTGGCCATCGGACTCGGCAAGGAGCGGGCAGCCTCGCTTTTGCACGCGCGCGGGCCCGACGGGTTGCGCGACGACATGCCCATCGTAGCGCGCGTGTTACTGGAGCGATTGCCGTTCCTGGCGGGGTTCGGCGTGGTGGAGGACGCGTCGCATCGGCCCGTGGCCTTGCGCGGGTTTGCGCGCGGGGAAATCGAAGCCGGTGAGCAGGAAATGTTGATTCTCTCGAAAAGCCTGGCGCCGGCGCTGCCTTTCGATCGATTGGACGTACTGGTGGTGGAGCGCATGGGCAAGGACATCAGCGGCACTGGCATGGATACCAACGTCATCGGCCGGCTGCGTATTCCCGGCCAACCGGAACCGGCTTCGCCCCGTATCCAGTCGATTGTGGTTTTGGACCTTACGAACGGGACGCACGGAAACGCCTTGGGCATGGGATTGGCGGATTTCACCGTGCAGCGTTTCGCCGATAAGGTCGATTTCCGTCTGACGGGAAAAAATGTTTTGGCCAGCGGTTTTCTGGAACGGGGACGCCTGCCGCTGGTTTTAGCCGATGAAACCGAAGCCTTGGCCGCAGCCATCCAGCATGTTTTTAGGGAACACCCGGCCTCCGCCTCCCGCGCAAGAGTGGTACGCATTCGCGACACGTTATCATTGGCGGAATTCCAAGTTTCCGAAGCCCTGATCGACGAAGCCCGGAAACTTCCCGGTTACGCGGGAGATACGGGGCCGTTCCCGTCCGGAGCGACGATTCCCAATTCCGCCGCTTAGCGGAAAACCCCGGCCTGAGTATGTTAAACTTTGGTGTCGTGCGGAATTTTAATTCCGGCGGAGGAGCCGACGGAATTCCAAGGAGTCAGCGCTAATGATTTGGATTAAAGATTTGATTTTCGGTCACTCGGTGGCGCATGCCGTGCTCTTATTAAGCGCCGTGATCACTTTGGGCGTCGGGATAGGACGTTTGCATGTGTTCGGGATCAGCCTCGGCATCGCGGGGGTGCTTTTCGCGGGCTTGGGATTCGGCCATTTCGGCATGGGGATCGATCAGGAGGTGCTTGACTTCGCCCGGGAATTCGGGCTGATCCTGTTTGTCTATACCATCGGCATGCAGGTGGGACCCAGTTTTTTCGCCTCGTTGCGCAAGCAGGGACTACGGCTGAACCTGTTGGCGGCGGGCGTGGTTTTCCTGGGCGTCGCCATCGCGCTGGGTCTGCATTTTTTCGCCGGCCTGCCGACCCCGGCGTTAGTCGGATTGCTCTCCGGAGCGGTGACCAACACGCCGGGACTGGGAGCGGCGCAACAGGCCCTGCATGATCGCATGCCGGACATGGCGAACGCTCCGGAAATAGCCGGTATGGCTTATGCTGTAGCGTACCCGTTCGGAATCATCGGCATCATCCTGTCCATGATCGCCATGCGCTTTTTGTTCCGGCTCTCGCCGCAGCGTGAAGCGGAACTGTATGAGAGGGAGCAATCACCGGCTTCGGCCGTCGCGGAAAATTACAATATCGTCGTTTCCAATCAGCGCCTGGCGGGCCTTGACGTTCGTCGGTTGTCGGCGATGGTGCAGGCGGAGTTCGTCATTTCCCGGCTGATGCATGGCGATCAGGTTTCCGTTCCTTCAGCCGAGACGCAATTCCAATTGGGCGACGTGCTGCATGTGGTCTGTACCCGGGAAAACGCCGAAAAGCTGGCCATCGTGGTCGGAGAAATCACCAAGGTGGATGTCCGCAGAGTCGAAAGCAGCTTGACCTCGCGCAGCATCCTCATCACGCTCAAGTCTGCCGTCGGCAAGACGATCCGAGAATTGGATTTGATGAATACCTACGGCGTGGCGATTACGCGGGTGAACCGGGCCGGCATCCACCTCGTGGCCCGGGCCGGGACGGTCATCTGTTTCGGCGACCGGCTGACCGTGGTGGGCGAGGAGAAATCCATTCTCAAGGTCGCTTCGGATTTGGGCGACTCCATGAAACAATTGGTCCACCCCAATATCGCGCCGGTTTTTTTCGGCATCATCCTGGGAGTGGTGCTGGGAAGCATTCCCTTCGTCATTCCAGGAATCCCGGCTCCGGTCAAGCTCGGATTGGCCGGCGGCCCGTTATTGGTCTCCATCCTGCTCAGCCGCTTCGCGCGGATTGGGCCCATCGTCTGGTATCTTCCCCAAAGCGCGAATCTCATTTTGCGGGAAGTGGGCATCGCGATTTTTCTCGCCTGCGTCGGCATCAAATCCGGGAGGCATTTCATGGAGACGCTGCTGCACGGGGACGGACTGCGGTGGATGGGCATGGCCATCTTGATTACCGTGGCGCCGCTTTTCATCATCGGCAGCTTCGCGCGGTTGGTCTATAAAATCAATTTCATGTCTTTGTGCGGCCTCTTGGCGGGAAGCATGACGGATCCGCCGGCGCTTTCCTTCGCCAATCAAATCGCCAATTCCGACGCTCCGGCCGTCACCTATGCCACCGTTTATGCCTTGGTGATGTTCCTGCGCATTTTGACTGCGCAGGTGATCGTGCTGCTATTGACTTGAGGGACTAGGCCAGTTCCTTGCAGGCTTTAAAGATATTCTCGAACAACTTCGCCAACTTATCCGTTGGCGTCGCCGAGAAGGCCAGGCGCAGGATGCCGCCGAAATTAATCGTCCCCGTGGAATAGTCCTTCAACAGTTTCTGGCGCAGCAGTTCCGAATCCACCTTGGGTTGGATGCACATGAAATAGCCGGAGTTGAACGGCAGGGAAGTGAATTGCGCGCGGTACTCCGGATGGGCCGCCAGAATTTCCTTCACGGTGTCGAAGCGGCGCTTCAGCAATTCGAACTTCATCTGTTTTTCGGCCGCGTATTCGCCCGAGGACCAGGAGCGCACGAGCAGCGACTGGGCGGGGTTGGAGGTATTCGAGATGTTACCCCGGATGGCACCGCCGGTCTTGGCTTCCAAGGATTCGTACAGGGCCGCGTTGCCGCCCTTGATACCGTAAGTCAGAAAGCCCACGCGGAAGCCCCAGACATAATCTTCCTTGGTGGCCCCGTCGATTTTCACCGCCAAAAGATTGGGGCTGGCCTCGCACAGGTCGCAGAAAATGCTTTGCTTGTAGATGCCGTCCTCGAACACCAGGCCGAAATAGGCGTCGTCAATGAGCACGACCACTTTTTCTCCGCGATTGGCGGCGTCGGTTAAGGCGGACGTAATTTCCTTGACTTCCGCCGGTGTCGGCGTATAGCCGCTGGGATTGTTCGGGAAGTTGAGGAGCACGATTTTTTTTCCGCTCTTGGATGGCTGCGCGAGTTTGGCCTTGAGTCCGGCCGTGTTGAAACCCCGGCGTTCGATGCCGTCGGTTTTTTGTGCCGTGCCCATTTCCGTATAGGTGGGAAAAGTTTCCAGCGCCGCGCCGTACGCATGTGTAAAAATCAGTCCATAGTTTTCCCAATACAGATCCGGCAGGATGACCGTATCGTCTTCGTCGCAGAACAAGTAGCCGGCCATGGAAAGGCCATGGGTCAAGGCGGCGGTGACCACGGGATGGCTGAAGGTTTTACCCGCGAGCCCGGGATTCTTCTTGAGCAACATTTCTTTCCACAGCTTGCGGATATCCGCGCGGCCGGGGCTGGGCGCGTATGTGTATGCGTCCACGGCGGGCAAGTTCAGGTTTTTGGAAATGCTGGGCAGTGCCACGGGAGAGGCGTCGTCTTCCAACGCGATGCCGATGGTGGCGTTGATCTCCTTGCCGTTCGCTTCCGCCGATTGCGCCAGGATGCCGAGCTTGGGAAAAAAGATGGCCTTGCCTTTGGCGGAGAGCATGTCCAACACGGCGGGATTGGCCGACTTAATGGCGTCGTTCAGTTTGATGGCTTGCGAATCGAGTTCCATGGTAGTCCTTGCTGTCGGCCCCGCGCGAAAGCGGGTGCTCGTGGAGAAAATCTACTTTATTGCGGCTGGGTTTTTTAGGCCGCGTGGCCTTGGGAATGGTCTGCGGCCCTGCAAGGACGGGCTTCGGCTCGCTGCGTTACGGGGCTTGCCAAGTTGTCTCGATTACATCCCTTGGCCCGCCGCTTCCCCTCTCCGTTACAACCGGACCCGTATGCTCGCGAGCTTCTGCCCGTTCGCCGTCAGGCGGATCAGATACATCCCATGCCCCAAGTTCGCGGGCATGGCGGTTTCATAACGGCCCGCGGCCATGAAGCCATCGGCGAGCACGGCCATCCGCTTTCCTCGTCCATCCAAGACTTCCAGTTTGACGGCGCGGCCGGCGGGGATGGCGTAGCGGAGGACGTTGCGTTCGAAGGTGATTTCCGATTTGGCGGGAAG
Organism: Fibrobacteria bacterium; assembly: GCA_017881725.1. Classification (GTDB taxonomy): domain Bacteria; phylum Fibrobacterota; class Fibrobacteria; order UBA11236; family UBA11236; genus Chersky-265. Next base: position 19,929 of record JADGQO010000024.1, on the reverse strand, counting down.
GGACGCCATGCCGGGACGGCGGGACAGACCGACCGAAACGCCGGTGTCGTTGAGGACCATGAAATCGAATAGGGTGTATCCGGCGGGGCCGCCCCTCTGGGTGGCCAGCATCCTCACGTAGCGGGCGGTGGTGGTTGCGAAGGTTTCATCGGTCAGGGAACGCGGGCCCATGTTGGCGCAGGTGTACACGTCCATCCAGGACGCGGTATCGGCAGCCACCTGGATCTTGAAAGCCTTGGCGTAGCTCGAATCCCATTTGAGGATCACCCGGTTGACGGGCATGGGGGAACCGAGGTCGACGCGGATCCATTGGGCATCATCCGTGCCGCTTACCCATTTCGTGGAAGAGTAGTTCTGCCAGGTCGTGGAATCGGTCACGTTGTTGGGGGTGTTGGATCCCGTTGATGACGACGCCTCCACGGTCTTATGCAAGGCCAGGTTCCTTTTCAGATCCAACGTCCTCCAGGTCCCGGCATCCGGATCGATCTCCCAATCCTGGTAATAATTTATGAGCAGCGTGTCCTTGGGGGTGAAGTTCATCGGCAGCCAGGCATAATCCCCCAGACGAGCGGGATCGGGCTTCTCCCAGCGATCTCCCCCGTACATGTAGACGGTGTCCTTCGGGCCTTTGAACTCGAAGACGAAATCGGATTGGGTGTCCCAAGAATTGTTATGGGTGTTGCCGGGAACCAGGATGGGCTGCAACCGCGTGGTCCAGGGGCCGGCGGGTGTGGATGACGTATAGAATTGGGATTGGGTGGATTGGGTCCACAGGGTAAGTGAGCTGATGTAATAATAGAGCCCGTGGGCCTTCATCATCATGTTGCCTTCGCGGTTCCCCGCGTCCCACAGCCACATCCGCTTGGAAACGCTCAGGTAATCCGACGACAGGAGCGAAAGCGCATGTTGGGATACGCCGCCGGAATTCGCGCCGGGGATGCTGTCCCACACATAGGCGAGATAGGCCTTCCCGTCGTTGTCCTTCCATACCGACATGTCCCCGATCGGGGACCCATGGACCTTATTGTTTCCCAGCAAGGTGAATTTACCGTCCGGGGTTGGGCTGGTTGCGATGCCCAGATCGCAAGCCGATGCGGTCCCCGTTTTCAGGAACATAACGTATTGCTCGGTCGAATCGTTGTATAGGACGTCCATCCGGTTGGTGCCGGGGGCCGCGATGACGACGCCTTTGTTCGTCCAGTGCAACAGATCGGGTGACGAATAGCACATCTGGTTGGAAAAGCCGCCGGCGCTGCCATACCAGTAATAAATGTTGTTGAACTTGCGCAAAGTGCCGCTGCGGGTGTGGACGGCATTGCCTTCCGTATCGTAAACGATGAAATCGTTATGGACGGTCAGCCATTTCGCATGCGTGGTCATTGCCGATCCCAAAAGGACGGTTGCCGCGAGGCACAGCCGAGAGAGAAGTTTTGTTTTCCGGAACATCATCATGAGATCCCACTTTGAAGGCGGAGTCGCCGACACTAAAGATTTTCAAAAGGTGATTATAAACTTAGTGGATCCAGGCCGAATCCACCCGCCAAATCTGGATAAGCCCCATCCGGACCCCGTAATCGACCCAAATTCCCGTTTTCCGTCATCCGTTTTATGCTTGGCGCCCATTCCGCGTCCGGCTTGTCGAGTCGTCGCCGGAAAAATCCGGGTTAGTCGTCGCGGAATCCGCCGAAAACATTCCGCATCAATCCGATGCCGATCCGATATCCTGGCAGTTCCGCGTAAACGTCGGTGTGTCTGCGCGGCAGCGCTTCGCGATACTCCTTGAATTTTCGGAACAGGCCGAAAAAAATCAACACCCGCAAAACCCCCGAAAGCAGAAAAAGACTTTGCAATTGCCAGCCGAAAATAATCGGCAGCCGCGTCGCCAGGAATCCGCCGAGCAAGGACAGGACCGCGCCCATCAGGCCCTGCAACGAAAACGCCAGGGCGATATAATGTTCCCGTTGCCGTCCTTCGGTGGCGTTCAAAAGTTGGTTGAAGTTGGCGAGATTGTATCCCGACCAGGCCGCGCCGCTGTAAAAAGCCAGCATCCAGATGGCCCAATGGTTATGCAGCCATAAATACGGAAAAGGAATAAAGGTGATGAGAAGGCCGGAGACCCATAATACCCTCGCGGTGCCGAAATTGTCGGCGAGGCGCCCCCAGAAGCGCGCGAAGGCGATGGAGCCAACGACCATCATGCATAAAGTGACCGAGAATTGCAGGTAATTGAAATGCAAATCGCGCAGGAACCAGACGTTGAAAAAGGACGACGACAGGGATGCCGCGCCTTGGAACGACGCGGTGGCCAGGCCGTAAACGGCGAAGTCGCGTCCCGGCCGGAAGCGCAAGGGGTTGAAGGCTTGCGCCGCGCGCACGGAAGGGGGCTCGAATTGCAATCGCAGCAGTACCCAGGAACCCAGGCGCAATAGCCCCGCGCAGGCGAAGACGATGGCGAAGAGCAACCAGGGCGCGTTCGCGGAGTCGTAGCTGCGGACGATGGAACCGGCGGTGAGCGAGCAGAGGAGATACATCCAGGAAAAGAAAATGCTGCGCCACGCGAAAAGCCTTCCGCGCGCTTCGCCGGGAATCAAGTCGCCCATCCAACCCAACCAGAACGGACCGGCAATGGATCCGCAGACGGCGGCCAGGATGAACATGGCGATATATCCCGGCGCGCGCCAAGGCTCCGACAGCCAACCGGCGCAGGCGGCGAGTAAAAGGCAAAGCCATTGCCCCGTCACACTGGCCAACACGTACCGCTTGCGGCCATGCGCGGGATTGGCCCAGGCGGGTATCAGGAATTGCGCGAGGGATCCCAGCAGCATGGGCAGGGAGGTCATCACCGCGATGCCCATCGAAGTCGCCCGCAGGGAAAGCGCTCCGGCGATGCCGAAGGTTTCGTTCAGGGCCACCATGCCGTTACACAAGGTGCCGTCCCAAATGCTGAACACCAGGGCCTTGCGCACGATCGGCGAGCCCAGCTCCACGCCCGCGAGCGTGGTTTTTTCCTCGCTCATGACGGAGGCTATTTCAATTTCAGGAGACGCCGGGCCTTGGCCAACTGCCCACGCACGGAGGCGCTGCCGGTGCCGCCCTGGATGCCGCGCCGTTCCGCCGAGTAGGCGAAAGTCAGCCGCTTGCGAAAGTCCTTGCCGTCCGGAATCGCGTCCCACTCGGAGGCGGGCAAATCCAGGAAGGACACTTTCAACGACTCGGCCTTGGCGATCATCCGCCCCACGATGTGATGCGCGTCACGGAAAGGCACATCTTTCCCAACGAGGTAATCGGCCAAGTCCGTGGCCAGCATGCCCGGATGCATTTTCGCCGCGATGACGTCGGTCTTGAACCGCAGCGAGTCCATGGCTTCGGCCATCACCGTCAACGTCAGCTCCAACGTCTCGACGGAGTCGAACACGCCTTCCTTGTCTTCCTGCAAGTCCCGATCATAAGCATGCGGCAGCCCCTTCACGACCGTGAACAGTCTCGTGAAATTACCGAGCAGCCGTCCGGTCTTGCCGCGGATCAATTCCATGGAATCGGGATTGCGTTTTTGCGGCATCATGCTGGATCCGGATGTATAGGCTTCGCCTAGTTCTATATAGCCGAACTCCTGCGTGGACCAGAGCACGAAATCCTCGGCGTAACCGGAGAGCGCCGCGCCCAGGATGGCCATGGCGGAAAGGAATTCCAGCGCCCAGTCGCGATGGGCCGTGGCGTCGATGCTGTTGGACGATAAAGCCGGAAAGCCCAGGGCCTTGGCCACCAACTCGCGTTTATACGGAAAGGCCGATCCAGCCAGCGCGCCGGATCCCAGGGGCATTTCGGCGGCCGCGTCGCAAGCATGGCGCAGGCGGGCCTTGTCGCGTTCCAGGGCAAAGAAAAAAGACAACAGATAATGGGCGATGTACACGGGCTGGGCCTGTTGCACGTGCGTATACCCCGGCATCAAATCCTTTTGATAGGCTATGGCTTTGCGGTAAATCGCTTTTTGCAATTCCGTTACCAACGCTTCCAGCGCCTGCGCGCGCCGGCGCACGTACAATTTCAAATCCGTCGCCACCTGATCGTTGCGGCTGCGGCCCGTATGCAATTTCTTTCCCAGCGGCCCGATGCGTTGGGTCAGGATGCGCTCCACCGCCATGTGGATGTCTTCGTCGCCGGGTTCGAACAAATCCTTGCCGGCCTCCAAATCCGCCATGACGCGCTTCAATCCGTCCTGCATCTTGCGGAGCTCCGCCGCCGAAAGCACGCCCGCGGCCTTGAGCCCCAAGGCATGGGCCAAACTGCCTTCGATGTCTTCGCGAAACAACTTGCGGTCGAAGTCGAGACTCACGGAAAGTTTTTCCATGGACGTCGCCATCGAGCCCTGAAAACGTCCCTGCCAAAGCGTGGCGTTTTTCCCCTTGCCCTTGCTGGATTTTTCCGGCATGTCGTTCAATCCTTTCGCGCAATCGTTGGTTTTCCAATTGTAATTAATCGGCGTGGAGAGGGGATGGGCGGATCGACGCGGGCCCTGCGGCCTCGGTAGGCGTCCCGGTGGAGCCGCAATGTGGAACCCGGCTCAGTTGACACGCCGATCGCGCAACCGTCACCTCCGAGATGTGACCTCCATCTCCCCGCGCAACACATCGCTCTCCATGTCTCCGTCCAAGGCCCATGGCGCACTCCGAAGCGGGACCAGGCTATCGAACGCGCCGATCCCACCGTCGACAATATCCGCACCATCGCCGAGTCCGTGGTCGCGGAGGCCCGTCAGCCGTCGGAAGCCAAGACGGCCCGCAAGGCCGATTTCAACCCGCCGATGATGATGTCGATTTTCTGAAAACAAAAACGCCCTGCTTGGGAGCAAGGCGTTGCGAACATTCGGACCAGATCGGAATGTTTATTTTTCGTCTTCGGGAAGGATGATGCCGACGAGCTTGATGGCCGAGTTGCCGTTGCCCGCGGTGTTGAGGTTCTGGCCGTTCAACTTCACACCGTTGAAGCTCAGGCTATTCAACTTTACGCCGTTGAGGCTCAGGCCATTCAACTTTACGCCGTTGAGGCTCATGCCGTTCAACTTCACACCGTTCATACTCATGCCGTTCAACTTCACACCGTTATTGGTGAGGCCCGCGTGTACGGAGGTGAATCCTGAAACCAGGAGAGAACCGGTGAGGAGGGCGAAAGCAAGTTTCATTGTGAACTCCATGAAAAGGTGTACGAATTCAGGCTGAGAGGTAGATACAGGTCAGCCTTTCTGCAATGATACTTCCTTCCGGAACGGATCGGCTAGCGGGATCGGTTGAAGAGGAGGGCGGTTCCCGCCGCTGTGGTATCCGAAGGCACGCGCATCCGCGCATAATCCGTCGGGCATTCCCCGGCGATGTCTTCCAAGGTCGCCACCGCATTAATGCGGGTCTTCTTGAGCCACACCGCGCCGCTCACTCCCCAGGAGGCTTCGAAGGAAAGCCCCGGCTCATGGGTGTCCATCTGTATCCCCTTGTGGTCCCAGATTTCTATCAAGGTGCCGTTTTGGGTATGCGGCCGGCCATCGCCGCAATAATCCGCCCGCACCATGCGCCCGCAAGCTTGGTAATAGGGTTTGAGGAGCGTTCCGTCGGCGGCGCGCCCCCAGGGGAGATACCCGAAAAGAACGCACTTCCCCGAAGCCCCGCTGGTGCAGGTGATTGAATACGCGGCGGAGTCCTCGACATAGCGGCCGGTGGCGTCGAAATATCCCGGCAGCGCGAATCCCCGGCGGCGGCCATAGCGATCCGGATCGCAAGCGTTCACCCAGTTGCCGGCGGAGTCCCGGGCGGCGAAGGCATACATCCACATGTCCACCACGCTATCCCGATAGCGCATGATGCTGTCGATGCGGAACAGCGCGGGGATGCCGGCGTCGTTGTAACCCACGAGCTTGGCCCCGATCAGTTTCTCATCGGGGACGAAGCCTCCTCGCTTGTCGTGGACGCGGATGCGTCCCTGCTCGACGATCACGGGGCGGACCCGGGAGGCGGTGGCCGAATCTTTTCCAGGAGCCGCGCTTTCACCCGCGGTCGCCGGCCAGACCGTTCCCAAGAACAGGAGGGCCCAGGCCAATAAGGGAATGAACGCGCCGATGCGGGCCGCACATCCGAGCGGTGTTGCCGGTGGGGACATGGCCGAATAGTAACAAAGTGTCCCGTAACGGGTAATATTTTAAGCGCGAATCGACGGCTGTCACGGAGAGGTGGTTTGGAATGATCAGAAGGATTTTCCTTGCGGGGGGCGGGGTACGCTCGAAAGCGAATCGGGCATCGCTTCATCGGGCGGAGGGGGAAGGCCGGCTGGAAGAATGGGAGTGAGGAAGAGAATGGAGGGTGTGTGGAGGCGGTGGGTGGAGGCTTGAGAGGGGGAGTATGTCGGAAGATGGGCGTAGATTTTCCTATGCGCCGCCGAACGCCTCGACCGCCTCCTTCAGGGGCGGATGAAGAAGTTCAGTTTGGAGCTTGCGCCGGAGAAGACACGCATGCTGCTCCTCGGGCGATTCGCCCGCGTAAGGAAGGCCGAATATGGGGAGACGCCAGAGGCGTTTGAGTTTCTTGGCTTCAAACATGTATGCAGCACGGACGTGAACGGCAAAGTCGCAATCGTCCGCATCCCTAGCACGAAGCGCTGCCGGAAGTTTCTGGACCGCACCCACGAGTGGCTCAAGAGGCGCCTGCACTAGAAACGACGGGACCAACAGCGCCATCTGGCGTCGATGCCTGGGTAGAGGGGGAAGATGCGGAACAAAGCGGGCTAGCGGGTGGTGACCGGCGCGGGCAAGGTGAGGCCAGCGGGAAAAAAGTCTGGGTTGCCGATCATTCTGGACATGGCCAGGGCGGCGGCAGGATCGGCGGCCTGCAGCTGGGCAAGGAGGAGGCCCAGTACGATGGCGTCGGTGGCAGGATCCTTCACGGCCGCAGCGCCTCCGCGCGCCCGGGTCACGGTCACAGCAAAGCCCAATTGGTCGCTCACGTCGCGCGTGGTGACGTAACCCTTGGCCACAAGGAAGAGAACGCCGGCCAGGCTGGGATTCCAGGCTGACCCGGTGGTCGCGCCTTGCATGACGGCGAGATTCGGATTCCCGATCCCTCTCTGGCCCTGACGGTCGGGGTTGCCAGGCGCTGTCTCGACCTCGAGAACCACCTCGGTGACAGTCGTGGGAGCGCCGGTGGCGTCGATGGTGGTGTCGCTGCTCGTCCGAGAGGTCAACGAAAAGCGCTGACCGGTGGGGGATACCAGCTGGAAGGCCGAGCTCATGTGCGGCTGGGCGCCTGCCCAGGCATGGGACACCGGCGAGAGGAGGAAGAGAAACAGGCCAAGGCAGAGTAATCGTGTGCGCATGAGATCTCCTTGTGGGGTTTGTGCAAAGATAAATCAAAACGCTTTCTCCATCACATGCGCTCGCCCGGAATCTCAATCCTCTGGCCTTCGACCCGCGCCACCTGAACTCTGTGCTGCGCCTCTTTACCGACACGGTCTCCGCCTGGTATCGACGGCATCACCCCGGCAGCAAGACCGGCTCGGTCACGGTCATCCAGCGCCCGATGCTTCATCGGCCTCCTCCGACCTGCGCCTCAATCCGCATTTCCACACCCTGTTTCTGGACGGCGTGTATCTGCCCTCGGTGAACCCAGAGGCATCGGATGCCGCACAGTCCATGCCCCTCTTCCAAACCGCGCCGAAGCCTACGCAAGAAGATATCGAGGTCGTCGTTCAGCGGGCCCGGGCGGTTGAAACAACCGCTAGTGAAGCACCGTTTCGTACGCGCATTCTGCGTTATCTGGAAAAGCGAGGCGTCATCACCTTTGCCGCTGCACCTGGCGATGATGAAGTGAATGCCGTCTTGGGCGAAGGGTTCGGCGAATCGGATTCCGCCCACTCGACCTTGCTGCACGCGGCGACCTCGGGCTCGCCTCCCGCTGGTCCCGCACACAAACGCGCGCCGGTGCGCATGCTGCGCGAGGCCGAGACCGTCCCGGAACCGAAGTGTTACCTGTGCGCCCGGTACTTTACCGGCCAAGTCGGCGCCTTCAACCTGCACGCCGCCCGATGCATCATCGGCCGTCGGGTCGCACCGAACGACAAGCAAGGGAGGGAAATGCTCTGCCGTTACATCTTGCGCCCACGTTGGCCAAGGGCCATTGGCGAATGAACGCCTGCACCTCCTCCCGGACGGGAACGTCACTGTTGAGTTCAAGCGGCCTTGGTCCGATGGGATAACGGCTCGTCGCTATGGAGTTGCTTCGCAACTCCGCGCTCCTCGCAGCCCATAAAATTGCGCAGCATCGGCCTTGCACCCCATGCCCTGCTCTCGCGCATGGCGGCTTTGGTGCCGCAGGTTGATCATTCCGAAGCCTGAGGCTGCAGGGGTGGCGCCGGAAAGTCCGCTGCAGAAAACTGCCGAGGTTGGTGGCTTGCCTGCAAAGCCGGTTCCCGGTCCAGCAAGCGTTGCGGAAACGAAACCGAAATCAGGCGGTCGCCGTTACATCCCCTGGCCCACCGCTTCCTCGAAGCGGCCTACCGCTTCCTTGAAGCGGCATGGGCGACAGGGTCGCGCTGTTGCGGCGGACCTTTGGTGAGGAAGGTGGTGTGCCCGGATTGCGGCGGGACGCCCAGGAAACGCTCCCCAGGAGCGTTTCTAAAACCTGGCTGATTGCGCTGGTGTAGAAGGAGGAGACGATAAAGGCATTACTCACGGCGATGAAGTTGCCGACCCAGGCGACTGAATGGATCCATACCCTGCGGGGGAAGGAGAGAGGCGTGCCTTGGCGTGAATGGGGAACCGATTTTGGCGGTGGAAAACGGGATAACGGCTTGGAAAATGGGGGACTGGGACTGGAATGGAGGGATTAGGATTGGTAGGACGAGGTTGGGGAACTGGCTATTGACGGAAAAGGGTGGGGCACTCCTAGCGGGCTCATCCTTGCACCTATCCAATAGGACTTCCAGACGCAATGGGGTCTCAGGGGCATGGACCGTCAAACCCGGAAATTAACAATATGAGTCGGAATGATTAATTTTGATTAAAAAAGAGGCGGAAATGGACACAAAGGTTCTCACGGCTCATGTACCTAAGCATCTCGCCGATCAAGTGGGCCGGCTGGCTGCGAGGCTGGAACGCTCGAAGGGGTGGATTATCAAGCAGGCTTTGTTGGCCTGGCTAGAGCAAGAGGAGGAGCGCCGCCTGATGACCCTGGATGCGCTGGAGGACGTAAAAAAGGGGCGCTTACTCGATCATAAAGACATGGTGGCCTGGGCGAAACGCCTCCCAGGAGCGAAATAGCCCATCATGGCCGATTTGAAGTGGACTGAAAAAGCCAAGTCCGATCTGGAGCGCTTGTACGATTTCCTGGCCCCCAAAAATCCTAGCGCAGCCGCCCGTACCATCCAGGCCTTGATCAATGCGCCTGTGCGTTTGCTCGATTTCCCCCACCTTGGGGGAAAGCTCGATGAATTCGGATCCAGAGAAGTCCGCCGGATCATCCTCAAGAATTACGAGATCCGCTACGAAGTGAAGGGTCAGTCGCTTTACGTATTGCGTATCTGGCACACCCGCGAAGAGCGTTGAACGACAGCCCAGCCGCAGGTCCGGGTTCCTAGGCTGACTGGGGATTCCTCTTCATTGAATATTTTCCGCAACAAAGCATGTGCAGCTTCGATTTTCGAACGTAATTCAGCCGGGCGGCGCCTGACGAGAGGGCTGCGAACCTGATGGATCATGTCCTGCCCGAACAGATTCCCATCCGGCAATGGGTTCTGACACTGCCGTATCCTCTGTGTTACCCACTCGCCTTCGACGCCAAACATCTGAGCCATGTGTTGAGCCTATTTACCGACACCGTGGCCGCTTAGTATAGCTGTACTCATCCCGGCGGCAAGACCAGCTCGGTCACGGTCATCCAGCGCGCATCCTCCGACCTTCGCCTCAACCCGCATTTCCACACGCTGTTCCTCAACGGCATGTATCTGCCGCCGCCGAAGTCAGAGGCAATGGAGGCCACTCCCGCCAATGAAGCATCGGGCGATGAAGCATCGGGCGAGGACGAAGTGAACGCGGTCTTGGGCGAAGGGTTCGGCGAGTCCGACCCGGGGCACTCGACCTTGCTTCACGCGGCGACCTCGGGCTCGCCTCCCGCTCCTCGCATATCATAAAACGCGCAGCATCGGCCTTGCCCCCAAAGTATTACTCTCACGCATGGCGGCCCTGGTTGGGCGCGAAGCGCGCCTTGGAGTTGCTACGTAACTCCACTAAGGAGCACGTGACGGTATACTCTGGGGTGCTGGCTTCGAATAGTCCGTGGCGCAGGTTGATCATTCCGAAGCCTGAGGCTGTGGGGATGGCGACGGAAAGTCCGCTGCAGAAAACTGCCGAGGTCGGTGGCTTGCCTGCAAAGCCGGTTCCCGGTCCATCCAGCGTTGCAGAAACGAAACCGAAATCAGGCGGTCGCCGTTACATCCCCTGGCCCACCGCTTCCTTGAAGCGGCATGGTCGACAGGGTCGCGCTTTTGCGGCGGACCTGACCCAGGGGGTTTAGTGAGGAAGTGGTGTGGCCGGATTGAGGATTAACGACTTCGGCTTAGGCGGGCAGGTCAGCTTCCGGGAAATGGTTTCCTTCTTATTGGAATGGGAGACGGCCGGCCATGTTTCCGAGTTCGATCGCACCCATGAAGAACGGTATAGTTGCTTCTCGCTAGGCCTGGAACACAGCGTACAGCGCCTTTAGCCTGGGATTCAGCCTTGGGGTGTTAGAGGACAAGTTGATGATGGATGGTTTCCTGGGCTTTCCCGGGCAGCGTGAGCGGACGGGAACCCGTTCGGCGGTGGCCTCCGGAACGGAAATCGGAATCACTGCGAGCTATCGGGTCTTATAGGCCTGCGAGTAAGGGGCGGCTGAATTAGGGAATGACCATGCGAACTTTCCGAGCTTTCCGAAACACAAAGATTAACTGAAGCGTTAGGTTATACCGAATAACTAGGCTTGTCGGAATCGGGTAATAGACAGTGAGGGGAATTGATACCGAGCCGAAAGCGAAGAGCAGAAAAGTCCTCAACCTGGAGCCTTAACAATGAAAAGCCAACAAAAAAGTAAAAGCGCGGTCCTGATCGCGGCATTTTCAACGCTCATGGCCGCCGCCACGGCCCAGGCCGCGAATGAATGGGCTGTCGATGCCACAGGCAACATCACGCTCAACGGCTCCGTTTTTCGGATCAAGGGAGGCTCCTGGTTCGGGCTGGAAGGAAGACACGAGCCGTCAGGGGATGCGACGAACCCCGGCGGAGCCCCGATGGAGTTATACATCGGCAATATGTTCTGGAACGAGAGCGGCCGTACCCTCGCCAAGGATGCCGTCGAGATCAAGAGCATGGGAATCAACAGCATCCGTATTCCGGTTTCCCCCCAGACCCTGTCGGACACCGATCCCCAGGGCCTGGATCCGAACCTGAAAAATGCCAAGTCCGAGCGGATTCAAGGTGCATTTAGCGCCCTCAAGGAGATGGTCAAAGCCTGTTCCGCCGCCGGCCTTTATGTCATGTTGGACCTGCATTCCTGTTCCAATTACGTGGGTTGGAGAAAGGGCCGGCTGGACGCGCGCCCGCCTTACGTGGATGCGAACCGTGAAGAATACGATTTCAAGCGTGAAGACTATTCCTGCGCCGAGACCAATAACCCCAGCACGGTCACCCATATCAATGCTTACAACGTTACCAAGTGGCTGGCCGACCTGAAGACCCTGGCGGGCCTGGGAGCGGCTATCGGCGTAGACAACGTGATGGGTATCGACATCTTCAACGAGCCCTGGGATTACAGCTGGAGCGAATGGAGAACCATGATCGATCAGGCTTATGGCGCGATCAGCGCCGTGAACCCCCATCTCCTGATCTTCGCGCAGGGAATCGGTACCACGAACGGCAACCAGGACGGTACTCCGACCACGTTCAACAAATCCCCCTTCGGGGATACGACCTCCAATCCCAACTGGGGCGAGAACCTGTTCGAAGCGGGTCTCCAGCCGCCGACCATGCCGAAAAGCAAGATCGTGTTTTCTCCGCATACCTACGGTCCGTCGGTATTTGTGCAAAAGATGTTCGCCGACCCTACCCAGCCCGAATGCGCGGGCCTCGATGGAGACGCGTTCGCCGCCAAGAAATGCAGGATCGTCATCAATCAGGCCCGTCTCGATAAGGGATGGCATGAGCACTTCGGGTACTTAAGAGCCATGGGGTATGCCGTAGCCATTGGGGAGTACGGCGGGAACATGGATTGGCCCGACAAAGCCGAACCCGTCAATCAGAGAAAGTTCAGCTACCTCACCGACCATACGACCGATGCTCAGTGGCAGACTGCCTTCGCGGACTACATGACGCGGGAAGGCATTTACGATTCCTTCTACTGGTCCATCAATCCGGAATCCGGCGACACCTACGGTATTTACAAATCCACTTATGATCCTATTTCCAATAAGACTGGTTGGGGAACTTGGGTGCTCGCCGATCCCAGAAAGACTACCATCTTGGACAAAGTCTGGACTGCTCCCGAAGTCGCGAAGCCTGGACAGGTAATCAGCGTCAGAAAAGACTTCCAGAAGGGTTTCGATTTCCGGGCCTCGGGCACGGGATTCATCGGCTACACCCTTCCCAGAGCGGAATTCGTATCGCTGAAGCTGTACAATCTGGACGGGAGCTTGGCGGTAGAGGTCATCGCACAGCAGCAGACCGCGGGAGCTTACTCCGTAAACCGGCAGCAAATGAAAGCCAAGTCGGGGCTTTATCTGGCGGTTTTCAAGGCCGGCGATTACTCCTATAATCAAGTGGTATATCTCGGGCAATAATCGATTATTCCCCTTCCGCTTGTTCTTCGTCCAATTGCGCGTACGCGCTGGCATTGGGGCAGCGGTGCGTCTAGCGGGAGAGCGCCGCGCGATCTATCCGGCATGTCGTCCAATCCTTTCGCGCAATCGGTGGTTCTCCAACTGTAATTAATCAGTTTGGAGAAGGTATGCGCGGACGGTTGCGATTGGGTGGCAGGAGCTGGGGAACTTGGCTATTGACGGAAAACAGGGTTCGATTTACCGATGCGCATTTTTATAAATTTTCACAATGCAAAAATCAAGGATCACGCCGGAATCGCTCAAGTCATGCGCCAAGCTCGCTTTGTTGCTTATGCTCTTGCCGACCTGGGCCAACAGCCAGGCCAACGGCAAGTTGGATTCGAATTTCATCAAGGCCAGCAATGTCAAGATCGAAACGATCCGCAAGCGCGACGGCAAGCTCATCGTCACCAATCCGAACGGCAGCGCGGGAAACCTGAAGGTTTCGATTAAACAAATCCGCAATCACTTCGGCTTTGGCGCGTCCATCGGATATGACCAGCTGACTACGGTGCCGGGGTATGCCGAAAGCTTCCTCAAATATTATGAATGGGCTGTTTTCGAAAACGACATGAAATGGCCTTCGACCGATCCGACGCCCAATGGGCCGAATTACACTAAAGCCGACAGCTTGATTCGGTTTTGCAAAAAGAACGACATCAAGGTCAGGGGGCACAATCTTTTTTGGAACCAGAAAGAGGAATGGTACCCCCCATGGACCCTATCCCTGGACTCCACCGCTTTCAAAGCGGCTGTGGACAAGCGCATCAACGATGCCATGAACCATTTCAAAGGCCGGGTGGAACATTGGGATATCGTGAACGAACCCATTCACGGTACGGTTTTGCAGGATCACTCCGGCGATCCGAATATCATCAACTCCATCTTCACCCGCTCGCGGGTCATTGATTCGTCGGTCAAACTGGGAGTGAATGATTTCAACATTCTGGTTTGGAACAGCGCCGATGACTATGTCAACCGTATCAAGAGCATGCTGGCCGCCAAGGTTCCCGTCGACATCGTGGGCTGCGAGGGGCACTTGGGGAACAATCTGAACCAGGATTACGCGGCCAATCTCGAAAAGGTGGCGACCTTGGGGCTTCCCATCTGGGTCACGGAAATGGATTTTTCCACCACGGGCGATACTGCGGACGAGTTCGAGAGGTTGATGCGGACTTTTTTCAGCCATCCCAAGGTCGATGGCGTGATGATGTGGGTTTGGTGGGGCGGCAATAAGTGGCGGGACGATCTGAACAGCAATGTCGTCAATACCGACTTCAGCCAAACCGCATTAGGCGACCGCTTTCTCAAACTCCGCAAGGAATGGTCCACCCTCGACTCGGGCCGCACCGACGCCTCGGGCAGCTTCACCTTCCGGGGATTTCACGGGAAGTACGTGGTCACGATTTCCGATGGCAGTATCATCCAAACCGATACCTTATACTTGGAGCCGGGGACCGGCTCCAAAGAGTGGAGAATGTCCCTGCCGAAACCGGTCGTCGGCATCGGAAATCCGGGGCCTGCCGTGGCTGCCGCCCCCGCCAAAACCCTGCTAATCGAGGGAATGCCCGTGACCTTTTCCCGTGAGGAAAACATGCCCCTGACCGTCTCCCTTTTTGAAACGAACGGCAAATATCTGGGTACCCGGATCGTTCAGCCCGGCCAAACAAAAGTGGCCTGGCCCTCTTTGCCGCGAGGCTATTATCGCTACCGCATCCGCTCCGCCCATCGGGTTCTCAAGGAGGGGATGGGATTCAATCTGCGGGATTGACCGGCCTTGTTTACTCCGGTGCGAATTGACATTGGCGGGAAAGTAGTTCCGATTTACTTATGCGCTTCCCATGACTTTCTACACACCAGAGAACATCAAAGCCCGGAGGATAGCCTTATGGGTCTGTTCAATCGCTGGTTTGCTATTCGCGATTGCGCTTGCATCCAAAGCAGCGATTAGCCTGTATTTCATCGAGACTAGAAAACCGATTGCCATAATCTTATTACTCGCGCTCTTCACAGGCGTTATCCATACCCTTAGAAGGGCGCTACGAATTCCCGCCATTGCGCTCTCAGCCGTATCCATTGCGGCTTTGCTCCTCCTATTTTTCGGTGGTCTACATGCATAATCCGGATTGCCAAGCGGCGCGCGGATCGACGCGGCCCCTGCGGCCTCGGTAGGCGTGCCTCCGAAGGCCTGAAAGCTAGCGTGGGCCTTTGCGCAGGATGCGAACCATGGCGTATTCGCATTTCTTGATCATTTGCAATTGCGTGGTCGCCTTATCGGCGCCTTGGCGGATTTGAAAACCCACCTTGCCTTTTTCGATGACGGCTTCGGTTTCTTCTTCGTCCAGCCAAGTGGAAAAGTAGCGGACCAATCTCTTCATGGAGAGAAAGGTGTAACGGTCGGTGCGTCTTTCATCGAGCTGGTATCCGAGGAAGTTTTTTTGTTCGGAGTGGGGTGCGGTGGTCGTTTCCATACAACCATGATACTTAGAGGAGTCCCGAAGTCGTCAAGTTCCGCCTCTTCCTTTGGAAAAATGAGGTAGCGATAGCATGCAAGTTTGAGCCGAAAACCCCAAATCGACGGTTAAGCCCAGGGAATCGTTAATAACTTTCCACCCACCGGCCCCTCGAGGCTTAAGGACGGAGAGGGCCGGGGGAGGGCGGAGCATGGACAAGGTTGAGAGAAGCTGGATCCTGAACGATTGGGCGAACTCGGCCTATTCGGTTGCGATCACCACGGCCATCTTGCCCATTTATTTCAAGGACGTGGCGGCGCGGGGACTGGATGCCAACCTGTCCACGGCGCTGTGGGGATACGGTAACACGGCGGCTACCCTGGTGGCCTCGTTGCTGGCCCCGGTGCTGGGGACCCTGGCCGATTTCCGGGGGTTCAAGAAGCCGAGCTTCGCGGCCTTCACTTTGCTCGGCGTCGTGGCCACGGCCTTGCTGGCCTGCGCCGGACCCGGGGATTGGAAACTGTGCCTGGTCCTTTACGCCTTTTCCGCCCTCGGATTTTCCTGCATGAACATTTTCTACGATGCCTTCCTGGTGGACGTCACCGTGCCGGCCCGCTACGATTGGGTCTCCTCGGCGGGTTTCGCCTGGGGGTATATCGGGAGCACCATTCCCTTTATGGTGTCCATCGCCTTGATCCTGAAGCCGGAATGGGCCGGACTGCCTTCGCGCGACGCCGCGACGCGCGTATCCTTCCTCATCACGGCGGCATGGTGGGGGATTTTCGCCATCCCGCTCTTGCGCAACGTCAAGCAGACGCAGGGTATTCCGTCCACGGCCCGGCCCGTCAGGGATTCCTTCCTGCGCTTGTCCGCCACCTTCCGGGAACTGGGCCGCTTCCGGGCGGCTTTCCTTTTTCTAGTGGCCTATTTTTTCTTCATCGACGGCATCAGCTCCTTGATCAAAATGTCGGCCGTGTTCGGCCGGGACATCGGCATTCCCATGCCCAGCTTGCTGGGCATGATCCTGGTTTTGCAATTCGTGGCGTTCCCGTTCTCGCTGGCGTTCGGAAAATTGGCGGAACGGTTTTCGGCGCGGTGGATTATTTTGGCCGGCATCCTGATTTTTCTGGGCGTCACCTGCGCCGCGCCCTGGTGCCGGCGGGAATGGCAATTCTGGGTGTTGACCTTGTTGATGGGAACCTCGCTGGGAGGCGTGCAATCCTTGAGCCGATCGGAATTCGGCCGGTTGATTCCCCGGGAGCGGGCGACGGAATTCTTCGGCTTCTTCAACGTGTCGGGAAAATTCGCCGCCTTGTTCGGACCCTTCAGCATGGCGTTGTTGACCCAGGTCTCGGGCAATCCCCGACTGGCGACTTTGGCCTTGGTCCCGTTTTTCGCGGTGGGCGGAGGACTGTTGTTCCTGCAACGGGGTAAGTTGGGGCTTGGGACCCGGAAGTGAGCCGGCCGTTAAAGGACCGCAGGGGCGTGTCCAAAATTTTTGCAAAATTTTTGAATTGGCGGATGGAGGCACCGGTATCGGCCCATTCCACGCGACTCGGTGAACTGGGGTAACGGAAAAAAAGGTTAGCTTCGCCGGGAAATCGATTCCCGGTCGGCTTTCGGTTTCCAATCGACGACTTAGCCAGGGCGAACCATGGGGTTTTTGAGAAATACCACTTAAATTTATCGGAAATGTTTCAACGGATGCTTGTCATTGTGATGGTATTGATTGTAACGGGGCTGTCCCTCGCCGCCTCGACGTCTGTTTCGACGTCCGTTTCGACGTCCGTTTCGACGTCCGTTTCGCCCGTGGGTAACACCCAAGCTACCCAAGAATTCGCGGCCGCGCCGGTACCGGAAGAGATGGCCGCCAATCCGGATTATCCGCGGACTTTTCTCGGGATTCCCTGGCGCGCGGGCCCGCGTACCACGGTGGTGGTCCTATTGGGGATGGCGGCCTCCTTCGCCTCGGGCCTAATCATTTTGACCGTCGCCTGGATGCAGCGTGGTCGTTCGCGGGTCGCCCAGGGGGCCCCGGAGGCGGCGCCGCATGCCGAGATGGAAGCGTTGATTTACCTGGTTTCCGCGCGGGATAAAATCATCCAGAGCGGGATTCCCGGAGTTTTCATTTCCCTGGATAAATGTTTGCGCGACGTGGGTTTTACCGTCATCACCGTGCGCAATGTCCAGGAAGCCAATAAACTCCTGAAGGTGGGGACGCCCGCCATCCTGGGCGTGGACTGCGACGTGGATCCGAAGGCGATGCGCCAGGTGGACAAACTGGTGCGCGGGCATTCACCCTTATATGAAACCTTCGTGTTCTTCTACAATGTCACGAAGCCGGAAACGGTCAAGCCGCTGCCGCATTTGCCCAACGCCACCTACATGGGCGCGAGCTTCAGCAGCCGCGAGGTGTTGGCCATGGTGTCGCCGGTTTTCGACTTCGTGGTGCCCGTGACCTTGGAAGGCCATCCCGGGGAAACCTGTTCGCTGCAAGGGAAAATCATCACCAACGGACTGGCCGAGATCTTGCAGTTCCTGGAATTGGGCCGCCGCACGGGCTTGCTCAGCCTGGAAGGCCGCCAACCCGCAGGCGTCATTAATTTCCAGAACGGATTGATCACCTACGCGCAAACCAGCGTGCATGAAGGGCGGGACGCGGTATTGGAAATCCTTTCGTTGCAGGACGGGAATTTCCATTTCTTCGGCGACAAGCGCATCCGCCAGACCAATTGCAAATTGTCCGCGCTGGAAGTGTTGTTGTATTGGGCTCATCAAATGGACGAAAGCGGAATGAGCGTCAAGCATTCCTGAAGTTTCCAGCGCCACTGATTATTTCCACCGGGTCTTCCCATGACTTTGAAACCATTTTTCTCCGACGCCGAAGACGCCTATTTCGACCGCTCCGGGCTGCCCAAATTGCCCGGCCAATACGAATTCTTGCGCAGCGACGGACGCCGCGTCATTTACACGCTGGATTTTGAAAACTCGCAAGATTTGGAAAAGCCTGGGGTTGAGCCCTCGCCGGAAAACCAATCCGCCGGGGAGATCGAAGCCCCGCCGCGCCCGGAACCGCGCCTGAGGGTGGTGCGTGCGAGCCGGTTCGAAGACTTTCCCCAGCCTGCGCATGCCTTGTGGAGACTGGAGGGGGAGTGGCTCCGCTTCCTTTCCAAACTGGCCTACTTTAATGGGG
This sequence comes from Fibrobacteria bacterium, assembly GCA_017881725.1. GTDB lineage: Bacteria > Fibrobacterota > Fibrobacteria > UBA11236 > UBA11236 > Chersky-265. The sequence goes on along the minus strand of JADGQO010000024.1, from coordinate 1,401 downwards.
CGGACCCTTCGATCTGAGTATCCCTTGTCTTTGGGGAGATCTTTGATTCAAAACTTACCATGCAATTTTTCGGTTTGATACGCACTTTTTTTTTGAATAAGCACGTCCAAACCCACTCCGGATAAAGCGCTTGGAACCGAATAAGTCCTGGTGATTTTGTTGGGTTAAGGATTCAGGAGTACTGTGTTGTGGAATTCCACATAAACCGCCAAATGCTGTCTTAGGCAAGCCGCTTTTTTCGTCGTGCACCAGGTTCTGCGAAACAATCGATTGATATTGGCCCTGAGCATCGCGCAGGTATGGTTCAACGAAAAGAGGGGATCGTAGCGCAGCTTCTTCAATTCCCCCTGGCCCGTCACACAACCTCGGCCTCCGGGGCTGCGATGATGCGTCGCACCGGGGAAATTCCGTCGTACGAGGACCGGGTACAATGGATCCTCATCGGAACGGAACGCAACCTTCGCATCCAATGCGTTGCGGATTTTATCGAAAAGTCTTTGCAGTGCCTGGGGCCGATGGTTCGGGCGGGATCCATACTTCTGCCTGGAGAATGCGGCCAATGTGCCCGAGGCGGGGATGGAGGAAATCTCGAAGCCCAGGATTCTCCGTGTCCCCGCTTCCACGGCAAGGGAAACGGCTAAAGGTTTGCACTTGGTGTGTTCGATGGTGATGAGGTCATCGAATTGCACCTCGCTGACTTTGGGGAGGGTTTCGAGCCATTGTTCATGCCGTTGCTCCGCCGCTTGGGCGAGGAAAGCCAATTTTCGAACCACCGTGATGCGATGGATGCCTAGGAGCAGAGCGATTCTGCGTTGCGAAACTCCGGAGCAAAGGAGCTTGGCCACCTCGGGATTGGTCCTGCGTTTGTTCTGCCGGTAGGCAGCCTGGAAGGTTGCTGCGGAGAAGTGTCGCTTGCAGCCTTGGCAAACCCATCGCTGGATGACTTTGGCGTCGGAGGCACGGTAGAAAGTGCCGTGCTTGCGCGGTTGTGGGGAGGAACAATCGGGATTGGGGCAGCGAGGGACCATGAGCAGGACCCAAGGTAGCGGCTAGACGGCCGGTTGGCTGAGACCGCAATCACAGGATTGTGCCCACAATAAGGTAGGCCAGTTTAAAACCAATGGAACAACGTTGCGTCGGCTCCGAAGGATTGGTCACGCCGTGCCTTGGCCCGTAAGACGCGTTCCTCGGAGGGGCCGCACAGGGTCAGCCGCTGGAATCGATCCACGGTGACGGGAATGAATTCCACTTCCCCGAACCCCGTTGACAGGGGCGTTACCGTTACATTCAAGTTACCCTGGACGGATTCGGCTTCCAACCTGTAGCGCGTGCGCGCGCCTGCGCGGTAGGCGTAGGATTCCCCGTCGTCGCAAACGTATTCCCCTGCGGCCGTGAAATTTT
>JADGQO010000170.1 GCA_017881725.1 Fibrobacteria bacterium | reverse complement strand
CGGAGCCCGGTCCAACATCTTGTTTTTTTTTCTTCTTCTCAGAACTTTTTCGCAAAGGGGGATTCCGGGTTAAAGGGGTTGCGCGCGGGCTTGTCGCCCAACAGGCCGTTGTACAGTCCAAAGGAAATGCCGAAGCTGATGCGCGTCGCATAGGTCTCGAATTCGGAGTTTTGTCCGAGCTTGATTTTAACCGTCTCCAGGGGCGTCAATCCGCCCGTCCCGTTCGGTATGCCCGACAGCGCCGTGGCCGCTTCGAAATAGGCCAGGAAGGGATAGTTATGATAAATCTTCGCGTTGAGTTTCAGGCCCCAACCCACGCTTTGATAGAAGCCGTCCACGTGCTGCTTGGGATCCCAATAGGCTGCGTTGAAAAGGCGCGGCGATGCGAGCGAGCCGTTCCAGGCGCGGCCGGCTTCGTAGAAAACGTCCGCGTAGAGGTCTTCGATGAAGAGGACCCACAGGCCTTTATAAATGTCCGGCACCAGCGGCTGGTTCAGGTCCGCGCTGAACTTGATGGAATTCTCGCCTTGGAAAGCCAGGTTTTCGATGTCGCGCAAGTAGGGGTAACCGCGCAGGAACATGCCTTTGGAAAAGAAGGAGTCCAAGGTATCGCGCGTGGTGTCGCGGTTGGTGAATTTCCAGTCCAGGATGCTGCTGACGAATCCCGAAACCACGATGGCCCCGTTGTCCGACCAGGGCAGGCCTAGGCCGTAGGTTGCGCCTGCGTCCAATTCATGCAAGGTGTAGTCCCGGAACCGCGGCCGTAGATAGGATCCGGAGAAGTCGAAAGTTTCGGAAAACGACCCGCCCCGGATGATGGAGCTTTGGTTGTAGGTGTAGACAACCGCCGCGGCCAGGCCCTGCGGCGCCACCAGCTCTTTGTCGGAGTAATTCGATCCATAGAAGCTGGCCATGGTGCTCAGGTACAAATCGTGATAATAGTTGAACGAGAATGGCGCTTGGTAAAAGTTGAAATCGTTCCAAGTGTATCCGCCCGCCACGCGCACGAAGGAGGATTTTTCTTCTTCAGAAAGGTTGGCGTCGAACAAATTGTAGGATGCGGATAATTCCGCGTTGCGGAACGTCACGGCATAGCCTTGGACTTCGGTTTTGGAATTTCCGGTTAAATCGACGTCGTTGGTTTTCACCGTATCATGCGTGGTCAAATTGCCGCGCGCGAAGGCCGCGCCCAAAGTCACGGGCAAGGCGTGATTTTCAATCGACAGATAGAATTGTGATTCCTTATCTGCCGAGAGAATTTCCGAGTTGGCCCCGAAATAATCCAAGCCGTTGCCGACCTCGGCGAGCAAAGCGGCGGAGATTTCGTTCTTGAGCACAGGGTCGTTCATCATCCCGTTCACGCCTGCCAGCCATTTGGATTCGCCCACTTTGGCCGACCGCGTCCGCGCCGACATCTCTTCGCCGATTAAAATGGGGTTGATAATGTAGCGGTTGGGAATGCCCGTGTACGGCTCGCTGCGGCCTTCGAATTCGATGCTTTCGATTTTCTGATTGTCCGGATGCAATCGTTTCCAAGCTACGGCCGGCGCGGCTATGGGTTTGATTTCGGGTAACAGAAACAGTGAGAACCCGCTGGTGTCGTATCCGACATAAGCCAATTTTTTTCCGGTGGGATCGACTGCGGGCGCGAAGGCGCCGCCCGTCACCTGGGTCAAGGCTTCCAGCTTCCCCGTCGCGATTTCGCAGCGGTAGATATTGTAAATCTGGTTGCTGTCTGCGGAGAAGAAAAAGGATTTCCCGTCCGGGCTCCACTCCGGATCGCGCTCGTCATAAGGCCGCGCGAGGATGGGCTTAAAGCCGGTGCCGTCGGATTGGATGAGTCCGATATTGCGCGAGACGCCGTCATAGTAGCTGAACAAAATGGATTTTCCATCCGGCGAAAACCGGGGCGTATAGATGTTGTAGCCGAAATGGTTCAGGATGGCCGTATCTGCGGGGGTAGGGAACAAAGTCTTGATGGAATCGGGATCGATGTCGGGTTTGTCGGCGTCCTTTTTGGGGCGTTTACCGGTCTTACCGGCCTTGTCCGCCTTGCTTGCGACGAGTTCCGCCTTGGTATCTGCCGCCGGCGCGGTGCACAGGTAGAAATTGGTCAGGTGGTTGCGCACGAAGACGATGCGCTTGCCGTCCTTGGAAAAGCTGGCCTGCACGGCGTTCAGGTTTTTGGTGTAACGAGCGACGGTCGGGTCCGGACCGAAATCGAACCATCCCGGCTTGCGGCGCGGATTCTTCTGCCAGACGTCCAGCTTGTGCATGCCGCTGGAATCCGTTTCCTTGGCGCTGTTATAAAGGAAGGTGGAGTCATCGGCGGCCACGTCGAACGGGCTGCGAATGGACGGTGTGATCAACTTCACGCGATCGTCTTCCTTTTTCTTGGTCGTGTCCGGCAGGTTGTACAGGTACAGCGAACCCTTGAAATCGTCCCGCCCGCGGTTCGAAACGTAAAACAGGCCGTCGCCCTTGGCGTTCCAGCGTGGGTAATAATTGTAGAACCCTTCGCTCGTGAGCTTCTGGCCCATGACCAAAGTCCCCAGGTTCTTCACCTGCTCATCATATTGCGCTGTTACGGTATTCTTCCAATCCTCCCACACGGCATAGCCGTCCTTGCCCAGCACGCGCTCCATCGATCCGGACAAGGTTTGTCGGTACATGCGCGCATTCTCCGCCCACAAACGGATCATGGCGGCGTCGCCGTAGCGTCCGGCGATGTATTTCACGAAGGCGAAGCCCTGCGTGTACGGCCCCAGCTCGTATTCCAGGCTGGTGCCCGCGAAGGATCCCATGCGGTCATAGCTCAACAATTTGTTGCTCAGCGCGGCGGTGCGCAAGAGCATGTCGCGATGCGAGTCCCAAGCGTCGTATCCCGAATACTCCGATTCATACTGGGCCGTGCCTTCCGCGAACCAATCCGGCTGGCTGGTGAACGGGATGATGGTGCCCAGGCCGGGCTGCACGGCGGCGTTGTAATAGCCTTGATAGCCCAGCACCAAACCTTGGATCGGGCTCGGCAATTTGCTGGAGCTTTGGATGGACACCAAATGCGAGAACTCGTGCGTGACCACGTCGCGCAGCCAATTGTGCGTGCTGCGGATGGGGAAGTCCCAATCGGAAATCCACACGTTCATGGTGTTCTGCAACGAGTTCGCCCAGCCGTTGCTGAAAATATCCTCGCGGATGATGAACTCCACCTTGTTAGGCAGGCGGATGTTGTACCGCTTCATCTTCTCTTCGGCCACGTTCTCGGCGATGCCGGCGATGAAACCGGCCACCGGTTCGAGCTCCGCCGGATAGTTGAAACGGAAATGCTCCGTCTCGATGGTGCGCCATTGTATATGCGCGTCGTTGCGGTTGAGCGTGAAGGCCTGCGCGCGCGAGGCGGGCAGCAAGGCGGCGAGGGCGACGAGCGTTACCAGGGCTAAAGCGCTAACCGGGGCGGGAGCGGTTCGGGCCCGCGCCAGCGTCGGAACTGGTTTGCGGACGGCTTTTTCCACACGTAGACGGAGACCGTGAAGCCCACGGGCCAAGGCGTTGATTCGAGAGGGCATAAGCCCCATTAGTGTACAAAAAACCAGCCCCTAGTTACATTCGCAGGGGAGAAAAACCTTGGCCAGCTTCACCGAACGCTATCACGAACTCACCAAGTACAATCCCCACACGATTGACAAGTTGGGGCCCGTCCATTGGGACCAACAGCCACCGGCGTTCAAGCCCATCAGCTCCAAAACCAAAATCGACCTGCTTTCCCGCCTGCAAGCGGTGATGGACCATTTGGAGGACGCGGCCAAAGCGGCGGAGAGTCCGGAAGCCGGCCTTGAGGAAATTGCGCGACTTTTGTTTTTCACCTTGGGACTCACGGCGCGCCTGCCCAACCAGGGCGATACGGATTATTTCCTGCGCGCGGCCCCATCGGCCGGAGGCCTGTATCCCACCGAGCTGTACGTCGCGGCCCGCAACCAAAGCGGCCTGCCCGACGGCATCTACCATTATCACTCGCTCAAGTCCGCGCTCATTCCCGTCTGGCAAGGATCATTCTGGGGCGACCTCAAGCATTATTTCCGGGACAACCCGGCGGTGGATTCGTCCAACCTCATTTTCCTGTTCACGGGCACGTACGCGCGCAGCGCCTGGCGCTACAAGGAACGGGCCTACCGCCGCATCCTGCTCGACACGGGACATGCGCTGGGCAACCTCCTGGAAGTTTGCCGCCGCGACGGCCTCGACTTTTCCGTGATGGGCGGCTTCGAAGACGAGGGCCTGGAAGAACTTTTGTTCTTGACGCCGAAAGAAGAATTCCCGCTACTCGGCGTCGCCGTCGGCCCCCAAGGCGCGCTGGCCCATCGCGCGGGACAACTCCCCGGACCCGTCCCCGCCGAAGCCATCAAGCAATTGACGCGCGGCAATGCCGACAGGACCGAGGGCTCGGACGAGGATTACGTGGTCGATCCCATGCAAGTGCAACAAAACGCCTGCGAGCGCATTCCCAAAGGCATGGCCCTGCGGCCCGCCCCACTGGACGCGGATCCGGGTACGCCTTTTGCCAAGACCCAGGGTCACACGGAAGTTACCCCAGGTTCCGCAGCTTCGTTGACCGCCGGGCGCGCATCGCCACCTGCGAGTTCCGAAGCCGAGACCGCCTCAGGCGGCGCATCGTTAACAGGGAACACCGCCGCCGCATCGACCGCAGGGGATCAGGGTTCAACCGCATCCGCGTCGACACCAGGGAACGATAGCGACGTATCGATCCCGGAGGACGCTCCCCCAAGTTTCAACGTCTTGAAAGGCATCCTCAGCCGCCGCTCCTGCCGCAAGTTCAACTCCGCCGTTGCGACCATGGAGCAATTGAAAAGCGTATTGGCCTATGCCTACCGGTGCGACCAAAGCCTCGCTTCCCTGTTATCGACGGGGTGCGACCAAAGCCTCGCTTCCAAGTCGTCGGCCGGGGGCGACCAAAGCCTCGCTTCATTGTTATCGACAGGGCGCGAGCCAAGCCTTGCTTCCAAGTCGTCGACAGCGTGCGAAGGCAACGCCTGGGCCTTGTCCGGCGGCCATTTACACTTCCACATCGTGGCCTTGCGCGTGGACGGATTGGAAAGCGGCGTGTACGCCTTCGACCCCGCCGACCTTTCCCTGACTCAAAGCCGCGTGGGCGATTTCACCGACGACGTTTACGGCATGTGCCTGGGCCAGGACCTGGCGGCCGATTGCTCCTTCGCCTTGGTGCATACGGCCCATCTCGCGGAGCTGGTCGCCGCCTATGGCGATCGCGGCTATCGCTACGCCTGCCTGGACGCGGGCCAAATCGGCGAGCGCGTCAATCTCTGGGCGGACCATGTGGGCCTGGGCTCCAGCGGCATCGGCGGCTACTACGACGATCAGGCGAATGAGTTGTTGGACCTCCCCCTGGCGCACGGCATCGTGTACATCACCTTGGTGGGTGTCCCGGTCGCAGCTTGAAGGCTGCTTTCAAGTAGTCGAACGGTCGCCAGTTGAAGCTGGCTTTCAAGTAGTCGAACGGTCGCCAGTTGAAGCTGGCTTTCAGGTAATCGATCAGTCGCGGTTTTTTCATAACCTTGCTGCGGTATCCGTAACGGGCAGGCTCACTTGTGGGTCGGGCCGTGGCGTCATCCGGATTTTAATTTTGGCCGAGTTTAGCAACCGAATAAAACTTTTGAATTCTTCCGGTAGTTGCTTCTTTGCCATATGCAAATTCCCGGAGCCGTGTGGTCCACTCCATCTTCAAGGTAACGAATATCCATGACCCATGCGGTGGGTCCTTTACTGGCAGGCCCACTTCCCGGTCTGAAATCCCAACATTCGCGGTGGCCCTGGTTTAGGAACGGCCTCATTCAAAGAATCGAAAGCCGATCCGTAATTTTTGGCTTACATTTTATAGACCCGTATTATTGAGGCCTGTATGAAATCGCTGCTCTTTTCCGCCCTTTGGTTCATGTCGATCACTTTTACCCTGGCCCAGGAAAAATGGGTTCAGCAAAACCCATGGCCGACTAGTAACACATTATCCTCCGTTTATTTCACGGATGCGAAAACCGGCTGGGCTGTCGGTGATGCGGGAACCATCGTGCATACCACCGACGGCGGGACGACTTGGGTTAGGCAAGCTAGCGGAACCAGTCAATACTTGCACTCCGTCTATTTCAGGGGTGCGAAAACCGGCTGGGCCGTTGGGGGATATGGAACCATCATCCACACCGACGATGGCGGGGAAACCTGGACGCCGCAAACCACCGTATACTCTTCGTATTTACTATCCGTGCATTTTACGGATGCCGATACGGGCTGGGCTGTGGGGCAACAAAAATTATTGCTCCATACCACCGACGGAGGAATAACCTGGGTCGGTAAAACGCTCATCATCAACCCAGTTATTATTCCCCTCCCTCCAAACGACCTGAATGCCGTTCAATTCACGGACGCCAAAACCGGCTGGGCCGTGGGGAGCGCGGGAGCCATTGTCTATACCATCGACGGCGGGTCAACTTGGGCCGCGAATTCCGCCGTTACTTCGCAGACGATGACTTCCGTATCCTTCACAAATGCGCTGACGGGTTGGGCCGTGGGCGGCTCCATCATCCACACCACGGATGGCGGTGAAAATTGGGTCGTGCAAGCCAGCGGTACTACTTCGGGTTTGACGTCTGTTTCCTTCGTGGATCCGCAAACGGGTTGGGCCGTGGGCGACTCGGGAACCATTATACACACCTCAAATGGAGGCGCTACATGGATACGACAAACCAGCGGAACCGATGCAACGTTGTGGTCGGTGCAATTCACGGACGCCCGCACGGGTTGGGCCGTGGGGGGG
>JADGQO010000169.1 GCA_017881725.1 Fibrobacteria bacterium | reverse complement strand
AGGCCCGGGCCCGCTTGAGCAGATCCTCGGAGGGCATGTTCCGTTCGATGAGTTTGAAACTGGAATATCCGATGCTTTCGTATTGCCCGATGTCCTCCGGCCGTATCCAGCCCGCAGCGATCAGGTTCTGCGGCTCGGTGAGGCGCCGGTATTGGCATTGCATGATGGAGTAATCCACCAAGAATCCGCCGCCCGAACAGGAGGCGTGCGAATGCCCGTTTTGATGCTGCAGTTGGAGAGGGCAGTTGGGCAGGCAGAAGTTGTTCGCGATCAGGATCAGGTCGCAGCGGACGGCTTCCCTGATCCGCTCCAGCTTTTCGAAATGGCGGTTGATGGAAAAGGACTCCAGGTTGATGCCGTCCGCCCCGAGATCCTCCCAATACCTGGCGCGCTTCACCGTGTCCACCTGGGCGTATATCCCAACCTTGACCTTGAAGCGCGGGAAATGCCGCTTGATGATTTTCACCAGAAAGGGTGAAACCACCGTCACCGTTTCCACGCCCATGCCCTCCAGCCAGCCCAGCAGACGGTCGAACCGGCGGTGGAACGGACGGGTCCACTCCCGGTTCCCCAGGCAGGATGCGTTCAGCAGGTAATTGAACTCCATACCGGCGCGATGTACGTCGGCGACGTAACGTTCAAGTTTCCTCTTGCCCAAGGGTACGGACATATAGGTGGGGCGGCCTCCGCCCACGGAATCGCGGGGCAGCTTGCCATAGATCTCGCCGACATTACAGGTCTTGAGCTCCGCAAGAATCGTGGAATCGTAGTTCGCTGGCAGAGAAAGTCTCATGCGGGTGCTCCTTCATCGAGTCGCGGGGGCGGACCCTATCCAAGCCGAAAGCGTTTTCAACGCCAACAACCGATCCCGGTGTCGGGATGCAGGTTCAACTCCCCAAAAGGCGACTCCGGCAATATAGGTTCCGAACTTGAGCGATCCAATAAATTATTTGCCCCTCCCCTCAGGGTGGAAAACCGGGAATGCGGCCGCGGCGGGCGGAGAAATAATGACCGCCCAAGCCACCAACGGCGCGCGCATCAATCGCTTCACCTCCACCCAGTCCCGCAACGACGAACGCGTCCGGTACACCACCGAATTGCAATCCAACGTCGAAGACGTGGACTTCGCCAAGGCCGCCTCCGATTTCAACCTGCAACAAACCGTGTACGAAGCCTCGCTCAAAATGGGCGCCCAGTCGTTACAAAACCCATTCGTGAATTTCCTGTAAACTTTCTCCGCGGTTACCTCCCGCCTCGAACGCCAGTCGCACCCGGCCTCGATTTCCGCCCTTCCGGCCGCATCATTTCTGCGGTCGGGAGGGTTTTTTATTTTACGCGGCTCGAAATGCCTGCGCGGCGGGCCGAGAGTAGGACCCTGATCGACATTCGCAAATCATTATCAGCGCGGATCGACGCGGGCTCCGCGGTCCCGGTAGGCGCGACCCTGTAGACGCCCCTCGGAAGGCGGCCCGGGGAATGGCAATCTGATACCTGGACCAAGTTCCATCCCTCAAGCATCAAGGTCGTCGAGTTCAATGGCTGCTAAACGGGTTTGAGGGTGTCTAAATTTTTATCGACTATAATCGACAAAAACTTAATTTTCATAATCTATTCGTTTATAATTGACAAATTCTGATTCCCCGCGCCGGTTACCTTGAACAACTCGAATCGCCCGCTTCGCATTCGACAATTGCGGCAGCGTGGTATCCGCGCAAAGAATTTCCGAATACATGAAATCGCAACGGATGAAAATCTCCGTGGATACCGTTCTGAATTATCTGGCGCACCTGGAATCCGCATACTTGCTCCGCCGCGTTCGCCGCTACGACATCAAAGGCAAACGGCATTTGGAAGTCAACGACAAATATTATCTGGGCGACAAACGCTACTTCCAGGTGTGCTACCTGCTTGCGGGCGCTAAGACGGAAGCCAGGGAATTCGGAGCCTTGAGCGAGATCAACGACAACCATCCCAAAGCCGTGCTGTCCATGGACAAGGACTGGGGATCTGGCCGGGACGGGATCCGGCGCATTTACCTGCCGGATTTCTTGCTGGGAAAAGATTAGCCTACCTTTGTATCGGATAATATTTCACGCGGATCGACCCGGCCCTTGGCCGTCCGGGCCCCGCGGTCTCGGTTAGCGCGGCTCCGAAGGCTTTTCTCAAGCCGACGGCGTCGGCAACGGATTTCTTTCTTGAAACCCCAGTTGATGCCAATAGGGGTAGGTTCGCGGCAGCGTGCTGGCGACATCGAGCTTGGCGATTTGATCAGTCGTGAGACTCCAACCCACGGCCCCGACATTGTCACGCAATTGCTGTTCATTGCGGGCACCGATAATGACCGTCGCCACCGTGGGGCGGCGCAGCAGCCAATTGAGCGCCACTTGCGGCACCGTCTTCCCGGTTTCCCGGCACACTGCGTCGATGGCATCGACCACGCGGTAGAGATATTCTTCGGGAACCAGCGGCCCCAGGTCCAGGACCAAAGGGCTATTCAAACGGCTCGTCGTCGGCTTCGGCTGGCCGCGCCGCAATTGGCCCGTCAAGCGGCCCCAACCCAGCGGGCTCCAAACCACCGTGCCCACGCCTTGATCGAGCGCGAGCGGCATCAACTCCCATTCGAAATCGCGACCCACCAAGGAATAATAGGCCTGATGGGCGACATGGCGCGCCAATCCCTCGCGCTCGGATATCGACAGGGATTTCATCAAATGCCAACCGGAAAAATTCGAGGCTCCGACATACCGGATCTTTCCCGCTTTCACCAAGTCATCCAGCGTGCGCAGGGTTTCTTCCAGCGGTGTCAGGGCGTCGAAGGCATGCAATTGGTAGAGGTCGATATAATCGGTGCCCAAACGCTTCAGGCTGGCTTCCACCGCGCGCGTCAAATGCCAACGCGAAGATCCCATCTCGTTGGGGCCCTCGCCCATGCGCATCGACCCCTTGGTGGAGATCAAAACCCGGTCGCGGCGTCCCTTGATGGCTTGGCCCAAAACCTCCTCCGCGCCGCCTTTGGAATAACAGTCGGCCGAATCGAACATCGTCAATCCCGCTTCGAGGCAAATGTCCACCAGCCGGGTCGCCCCTTGCGCATCGGTGTTCCCCCATTCCTTGTAAAAGTTCCCCCGGCCCGCGAAGGTACCCGTTCCCATCGTGAGTTCGGGAACTTTGAATCCTGAATGTCCTAACAGTCTGTATTCCACGGAAATGCCTTTCGTTGCAGGGGCTGGAATCGCGGACCCTATTTATGGTCGCCGGGATTCACAGCGGTTGATTGCCAATGACGGACTCTGCGGCCGTGGTGGCGGAAAATGAGCTAAGGTTAACTTGGCACTAATAGACGCGGATCGACGCGGGCTTCGCGGTCTCGGTAGGCGTTCCGAAGAGCCGCAAGTTGAAAACCGACTCGGATTCCGGGAAGCACATGTCACGTCCGGGAAACGACATCCATCTCTTCACTAAGTTAGGAAAATTATAGACTCGCGGTATACTCGCGTTAGGGTTAAATAAAATATATGGTTACTTATATCACAAAAAAAATCGTGTGGCTTTTGTCACAGGCTGATCATTCCGATACCGAAGTTGTGGTGGGGGGAATGATATAATAAACCAGAACTTCAATGCTAGGGAGTTAATCCACTACTCTTTCTTGCTAGCAAATTCTCGGGTTAATCGAACCGCGAACGTTCTTCGTTGGTTTCCTCCCGTTCGATCTCACGATTGAGATACTCGATTTCCTTGTCAATCCATTCCACAACCTCAATCTCGAAACCAGCAGAAAGCCAAGTTCTGAACTTATCCCGTCTGCTCCGATAGTACAGACTAGTGGGCCCGGTCCACCCTCCGCTGCCGAAAATCGCGCTGATTCCGCTCTGTACCCCTTCTACTTGCCCATATTTCTGGAGAAGGATCCGGGTCAATGCACCTCCTCCTTCATCATCTAAAGTGCGGGGGGCAGCATGAGCTATAAAGCTGGCCCTGGTCGCCACATCCACTTCTATCCAAGCGAGAATATCGGCAATAGGAATATCAGAGCTGGCCCCATGAGGCGTTTCGTCATCATAACCTGTAAGACCTCCTTTCAGCCATTGCAGAATATCAGTCCTCCATTTCGGCAATGATTGTTCAATATGAACAGCTATCACCTTCCATGCGGCAGATGGATTGGCTTTCACGATCCTATTCGCCGTGGGAGCCGCATAAAAATCATAACTCAGCCTGTATTGGGCTGCCATTGCCGTAAGCAAGATATCCAACAAAGGGATCGCTCGGGTAGGATCCCACGCTATGAGCTTTTCACAGACATCGTTCCAATAGTGTCCCGTCATTCCACCGCGTCGTTCTTCGTTCGGAATGGTCCGAAAAATGACTCCGAACACGAACCCTGATTCGAATGGGGATGATTCATTGAAGGGGATCGCGTACAGCATTTCGTTTACCAGAAATAATGCATCGGGATCGGAATGGTCGCTTAACTGGTGGAGTAACCGGGACACCCTCGTGCCGGGTATCGATTCGACAGCCCTTCCGTACCTAATCAAATCGAAATGGCTGGGTTCAACCCACTTTTTATCCAGTGCATCAAGGCAGAGTCCGAATAACTTATCGTTATATTCCGATCGCAATGCAATGGTTACGCCTAGCCATGCATTATTCTCGACATTGAAAAATCCGGCCATAGTGTCATAATATCGTTGCGGGTCTTGGGCCAGAACCGTGGAAAGGTAACCGTGGAGACATATCGGATTTTTGGTCTCGTTGGCTTTTTCGATAAGGGGCTGTAAGAATGTCCTCCGTGTGTCGTTGAAAGCCAATTGTCTCCCGAACTCCCATACCACTACTCCGTCTATAGACGAACTAAGCAGGTGACGTATTTGTTGAAATGCCCCAGGATTTTTCGCGATACGCGCGGCCAGTGCACCGACAAGCGCCTTACCATGGCCTTTTGGTTTTTGCCTTTGCGCTCGGTACTCTTCATCCCATTCAGCCCATTTCATATCTACTACATACCTTTGGAAACGACTGGCAAGATCGCGTGTAACAAACCGCCTTTCCAAGGCGCGTATCCGCTTGGTGATATTAGGGTAGGTTTCTCCATTCTTATATTCCTGCCAATGGACGAAAAAATCATTCAGCTTTGAGGCAGGAATAGTTCCATCCGTAATAAAGGATTCGAGAACTTGGAATGCCAACTCCGTGCATTCCTGGACCTTGATTTGCTTCTGTACGGCATTAAGGAGGGTTTGCGCGGATTCTGTCCGCCGTTCAGGTGGCCAATTCCCTGTTTCACTGACCAAAGTCTTAAAGTACAGGTATTTGCATTGCCTCCAATCCTCATAAGTTTGCGGAATCCAAAGCTTGGCGCTGCCCTTTAGACCTTGATATTCGGGGCCAAGTATCCTGGAACCGGATCCATCCGAGTCCAAGGCCCCCTGCATGGCTTTCAAACCGAGATCGCGCTCAGCTTGTAGTGGGGAACGGAGCAATCTTAGTATCGCCGGAAGACGGGTTTGCGGAGAGGATTCCGTAGCAGCGTATTCAGGACCAATTCGAAACAATCCAATTAGTGTTCCCGTGGCATTGTTCGAGTTTCCAGCATTTTCATTGACCGCCAATCGGGCGAATAATCGGATTGCCCTGACAGTCAGGTCTTTCCAAACCGCGATTTTTTCCAGGGTCCATACCAGATTTTGCCTCTCATGTTTATAGTTCAGGATTTCTTCATCGCTCCACGTGCCAAAGGTTGATTCCAGTAGTATTAAAACCGCTGCGGGGTTAGCTTCAGCCAAAATGGAAAGGAAGCGGGAACCTTTGTCCGATGAAAATACTGAGCGTTCGGAGAAAATTCCATCGGCTCGAAGAATATCTCCAATCACATGATCCGTAGCCGCACCACCGGCATATTTAAACATGTTCATAAACCATGCATGCAAGGACTCCGGCATGCTAGTGAGTGTCTGGATGAAGTCGAAGCTACGCCCATAGTTCACCCAAAACCTTTTCCACAAATAAATGTGGAGCAGCTTGGGTACGAAAAAAAGCCTACTACTCCCCTGCAGGACCCTGCGGGATCGAAGATCCATGACGATCTCCTGAAACCTAGCCCAGCCAATAGTCGGATCAACTTTTTGGACCAATCCGGAGATGTATTCCGCCTCGTCACTAACTGGCGCTTCGAATCCGAATCTGGTGAAAAGCGCCAAATGCTGCACGACACAGTCTACCTGGCGGGAGGAAACGATTTCTCTTCTACCGTACGCATGCAAAAACCGATCCCATAGCTGAATCGTAGCTGGGGGCTTGAGGAGATCATCCGGATTTGCGCGCAAATTTTCGGTCACTGCCAGAGCCACCCTGGGCGAACCTTCACAAATCCCGACCCACCGGTCTATGTCGCGTGAGTCTCCGATTCGATCAATGAGAATTTTTTTTATGACATCGTCGGTCAACGTCGGTGCTTCAAACCGTTGGATATCGGGATCATAGGACTCATCCTTTCCATGATCCAAGGACACGATCTTGAGGTGTCCGCATCGAAGCTTCAGATGGCGCCAGACCTCAGCCATTTCGGTTTCTGGGAGTTCGTCAATAACGAGGACCAGTGGCTTATCCGGTCGATTTTTGAGTAAATGATGGAACAACCTGGTCTGGCTGAACCGCGATCCATGCTGGAAATAGAGCACCGTTGGCGCGATCCGGTTTTCCTTAAGGGCCTCGAGCACAATTCGGGTTTTTCCTAATCCCGGCTCTCCCAGAATCCGGATGTGTTTGGCTTCGCCTAGAATTCCTGTCCGGATTTGGTCGATCACTTGGATCTGTCCCGTCGATCCTTTGAAATCGTTTCCAAGCTGGGAATCCTGTTGCCAGACATCTAAGGTTAATCCTTCAAGGACTTGATCTCCTGCCAGTAAAAATGCCGTTCTAGGATAACGCTCCGAGAAATCTGCTACTTGGCTTGCCCCCAAAACATCCACAAGGTTTTCATACTGAGTAATCCCGGCTTCTGCCAGGACCTCAATAATTCTGCTGCGGGCGGCGTTCCTTTGCTCAACCGTAAGGTCATGTCCAGTACAAAGTATCGTATACCGGCCTCGACGTTCGACTAAACGCCGGACCTCATCAAAAAGGTTTCCAGAACTACCCAGTAGTTCAGCGCGGATGGAACTGGAAGTCCATGGTTTAAAAGCGGTTCCGGATTTAATCTGGAAACCAGTTAACCCTTCCTTGAAGAGACAATCCATTGGAATATTAGCCGCAGAGGGTACTTCAACTTGGGCATCGATACCTCCGTCCGCAATCGTAATTCTACTTGAAATCGTGAGCGCATCAGGACCAAGACCGCAATATCGACATTCAGCACGTAGCAAAACCCGTATTATCGACACTGCACGTTCTGGGGTTAATCTGATGACGGATTCGAGGGGGATTTCCAAGAAGTCATTCATGGATTTAAAGATAAAAGGTCCCGGCCTTCCGGAACCTTGTCCTTCTGTTTAAAGTTCAATGGTTCCGGCGTTGCTACGAAGCATAAGTATTCCAAATGGTGGACGAATGGGAGAAACCAATGATCGAAGTGGGCGGAATGCGATGAAGGTACGTATGCAAATAAGTACCAAATCGAATGACAATCCTTTTAATAGGGTGCTTTTCGAGGGGCGGATCACCAGAACATCAGTTTAAAACACGAATTGTGACCGAGACAAATACTACTCGATTGCCAAACCACCCCCAGAAAAACCTACCTACACTTGCGACACACTCACCCACGGGTTCTCAAATGGTATCGTGACGTATATCAAAAGCATCATCCGGTGGCCGGTGGCGCAGATTGATCATTCGGAAGACAGAGGCTGTGGCTCTGGGGGAATTGAGGCGAGGGAATGGTTATGCAGAGACTGGGAACATGGTGATTATTTTAAGGCTCCGAAAGGGATTGTTCTCTTTAGGAGGAACGCACAGAGTCTATCGCTTCAACCATTCCTTATGGATCTCAGGAATATCCTCCAACAACTGCACCGTATGCGGGCTCTGCGGATGCTGCGTCACCTCATCGGGCGTCCCTGATTCCACGATCTTCCCCTCGTGCATGATGAACAGGCGATCGCTCACATAGTACGCCAGCCCGATATCGTGCGTCACGAAGACGATGGTCATGCCCAGTTCCACCTTCAGCTTCATCAGGTAGTCCAGAATGTTCGCGCGTACGCACGCGTCCACCATGGACGTGGGTTCATCCGCGATCAGCACCTTGGGGCGCAGCGCGAAAATGCGCGCCAGCAGCATACGCTGCATTTGTCCGCCGGAAAGTTCGAAGGGGTATTTGCCTTCGATGTCCTTGGGCGTGATGTTCACGGCCATTAGCCCAGCGTCCACGCGCGCGTCGGCTTCGGCCTTGCTGGGTTTTACTTTAAGGATGTTCAACGCGTCCTTGAGCTGGGAGCGGATACTGAAGAATTGGTTGAAGCAGCTGAACGGATCCTGGAACACCGATTGCACTTCGTTCCAATGGCTGCGGGTATCCGTGATGGCTTTGCCCCGGTAGGTGAATTCGCCTTGGTTCTGCTTGTACAGGCCGAGCATCACCTTGGCCAAAACGCTTTTGCCGCAGCCCGAGCCGCCCACGATGGAGACGATTTCCCCGTCCGCGATGGAAAAGGAAACGTCGTCGACGGCTTTGACCAAAGTCTTGCCATGACCAAAAGTCTTGGTGACGTTCTTGGCGTAAAATACGGGGGCAGGGGCGGAGGAGTTATTCGGCATAGTTGCACCTTACGAGACGGCCGGCCACCATGCGCAGTTCCTGCTTTTGGGTTTTGCAATCGGCGCGGGCCACGGGGCAGCGCGCGGCGAAGCGGCAGCCTGGGGGAACCTTGGCCAGGCTGGGGGGCGCGCCTTCGATGGACACGGGCTTGCGGCTTTTCTGGCCGGGTTCGGCGCTGAGCATGGAGCCCATGAGCGCCTGGGTATAGGGATGCCGGGGATCGAATACGACTTGCTCGTTGGTCCCTTTTTCCACGAACTCACCGGCGTACATGATGGCGATATTGTTCGCCACGTGGCGGAGCAGGGGCAGCTCGTGGGTGATGAAAATCATGGTGTTGAAAATGCCCTTTTCCAACAGGTCGAAGATCATGCGGATCACAACTTTTTGGGTGGTCACGTCCAGCGCCGAAGTGGGCTCGTCGGCGATGACCATTTGGGGATTCAATAATGTGGAAATGCCGATCACCGAACGTTGGCGTTCGCCGGCCGTGAGTTGGATGGGGAAGGCATTGAGCACTCGCTCCGTATCCATTCCGAACAAGTCGAAGCGTTCGCGTAGACGCGCCTCGATATCCTTCTTGCTGGTATGGCCGCCGGTATGGCTGGCGATCACGTCCGCGGCGATGTCCTTGATCTTGCGCGTCGGGTTGAGGGCGTTGAAGGCGCCCTGCGGGATCATGGACACCTTTTGGCTCAGCACGTTCTTGCGGATATCCTGGGGAGTGCGCTTCATGAGCGACTCGCCGCCCACGCGCACGTCGCCGGAAGTGGGGTACAGCGGCGGAATGAACAGGCCCATCAGGCCGTTCACGAGGGTGGATTTACCGCAGCCGGACTCGCCCGCGATGCCCAGGATTTCGCCCTGTTCCATGGTGAAGGAAACGTCGGAAACGGCTTGAATCTTTTCCCCGAATCGGGTCAGATAATGCAGGCTGAGATGATCCACTTCGAAGGTCGGCATTCTAACTCCTATTTCCGCAGCCGGGGGTTGAACACCCCTTCCATCGACGTGTTGATGATGTACAGCGCGAACACCAATACGGTAATGATGACGGTCGCGGGCATAAACGCCCACCACATGCCGTCGCCGAAACCGCCTTGGTTCTTGGCATCGTTGAGGATGGTGCCCAGCGAGACTGTATCTAACGGGCCCAGGCCGATCATGCTGATGGCCGCTTCCGACAGGATTCCCGAGGCGACTTGCAGGATGAAGATCATGAAGACGTAAGAGGCCAGATAGGGGAGGATATGCAAGGTGAGCACGCGGAAGGTATTGGCGCCATTGATGCGGGCCAGGGCGATATGGTCGCGCGATTTCAGCGAGGCCGCTTGCGCGCGCACGGCGCGGGCGCTCCAGGTCCAGGTGGTCAGGCCGATGATGAGGCCGATCAAAGTCAGCGACCGTCCCTTGGACAAGCTGGAGCTGATCAGAATCAGGACCACGAAGGAGGGAATCACCAGGAAAAGATTCGTGACGAGATTCACAAAATCATCCATCCAGCCGCCCTTGAAGCCCCCGTAAATGCCCAGGGCCGTGCCCAAGGTGGTGGCGATGACGCCGGTAAGCAGGCCTACATACAATGAAGAGCGCAAGCCTTCGATCAGCATGGAGACCATGTCGCGGCCCAGATGGTCACAACCCAACAGGAACTTGCCGTTGGGACTGGCATAGGAGCTCGCTTGCAAACCCAGGTTCACATGATAAAAGAACGGCAGCAGCAGCGCGCCGCCGATGGTCAATAGAAAGAGTCCCATGCCGATGATGAAGGACGGTGACTTCAGCAGGTTCTTGAGCAGTTTAGTCATTCAATTGCCCCCCATCTGTCCGGCTTTGACGCGTGGGTCCAGGAAGCCGATGAGGATGTCCACGGTGAAATTGGCGATCAGCACGCTGATGGTGACCAGCAAGGTGCAGCCTTGAATCATGGGATAGTCCTGCCCCTGGATGGCGCTGAGAATGGCCATGCCCAAACCGGGATAGGAGAAAATCATTTCCGTGATCAGCGCGCCGCCGATCATGCCGCCCAAGGACAGGGCCAGACCCGTGAGCTGGGGCAGCATGGCGTTGCGGAACAGGTACAACAGAATTTTGTTTTCCTTGATGCCCAGCCATTTCGCGTACTTGATATAATCGGTGCCGAGTTCATAAATGCCCATCGACCGCATCCCGATGGCTTGGCCGCCGGCCAGAATCAGGAAGATGGAAAAGAAGGGCAGAATGTAATGGTAGCCCGCCGATTTGAAGAAGTCGAAGTTGAAGCCCGGAACCAGATCGCCGGCATAACCGCCCATGGCGGGAAGCCAGCCGTTCTTAATGGCGCACACATAAACCAGCAACATGCCGAACGCGAAGAATGGCACGGCGCTCAGCAATAGAGCCAGTGGAAAAAACACCCGGTCGAAGACCCCGCGCCGGTAGGCCGCGAGCGCGCCCAGGACATTGCCCACTATCCACCCGAACATGATGGTGGGGAGCTGCAAGGCCAGCGTCCACGGCACCGCCTCGGCGATAATGGTCGTCACCTTCTTCGGGTACTTCTGGAACGAAGTTCCGAAATCGCCTTGGAAGCACATCTTCACGTAATTGAAAAACTGCGAAACGTTCGATGACTTGAGCGGCTTGCCGTCCGGCCCGCGTAGAATAGTTCCGGTGGCGTCCACTTGTACCAGTCCGAATTCCTTCAGGTAAGATTCTTCCTTTTCGCGCGCGGCTTCAGTATCCAAACCGGATCCGGCCTTCCCCATGATGATGTCCACGGGGTTGCTGGCCCCCAGGCGCGGGAGGAAGAAGTTGATCGTCACGGCCACCAAAAAGGTCAGGAAATACCAACCTCCTCGGTGGAGAATGTAACGGGCGGTGGGATACTGTTTCAACATGGCGAAATCCTTACTTGGCCGGCTTCAATTCCCACAGCATCTTGGTCGCAGCGCCCGCCCACGGCAGGTTCGGCGGAGCATAGGGGTTGGCTTCCGAAGCCCAATTGGTCCAGGTCTTGGTGTTGACCTGGTAGAACTGCTCGGGCAAATAGCACAGCGGCAGAGCGGGCTGTTCTTGCATGAACAGGATATTCAATTGGCGATAGGCTTGCGTGAGCGCAGCCTTGTCGGTCAAGGTCGGGATGACGGACAGCAGGCTGTCGACGGCCTTGATATAGCCCTTGCCCTTGGGATTGTTGAAACGTCCTTGGTTCTCGTTCATCTTTTCGCCCGGAGGCGCCCACGTGCGCGACGACATCAGTGCCGCGAGACGGGACCACGGTTGCGACGGCGTGACGCTGGCGGCGGGCTTGATCATTTCCAAATCGAAATCGCCCACTGGCTGGCTCTGCCAGTATAGCCCTGCGTCCACGAAGCCTTCGCGCACGTCGATGCCGGCCGCGCGCATGCCCTTGACCGCCAAGGTGACGATGGCTTCCCAATCCGACCAACCGGCCGGGCTCTTCACGAACAAGGTAGGCACGGGCTTGCCTTTGCCGTCGATCATTTTATCCAAGGTACCGTCGGCTTTGAAAACGGACTTGTAGCCGGCATCGGCCAATATCTTCTTTGCGGATTCCACGTTGAAGGCCGCGCCGTATTTCTGCGCGTCTTCGTCATTGTAAAAGCCGGCTTCGATGCCGAAGGGCATGATGGCGCCGGGCTTGATGTCGGGGCTGTAACCGGAGACGGCCAAATCCTTGATGCTCTTATAATCGATGGCGAAAGCCATGGCGCGCCGGAAGGCCTTGTCCGAAAGCGGATAGCGCGTGGAGTTGATGAGCAAGGTGGGCACGGCTCCGGGCACGAAGTACGGTTCCTTGTCGTACCAGGTCATCACACCGGCATTCTTCTTCATCCAAATGCGCGGGATATAAGTTTGGGTCGCGTCCAGATCATTCTGGGCCAAGGCGATGGCGAAGGCGTCGTTGCTCTTATAGATGGGATGGATGATGAACTGCGGGCCGGCAAGTTTTCCGCCATGCAAAGCAGCATTGCCCCAATAATCGTCACGGCGTTTGAGAATAATTTTTTCGTTGGAATAGGTTTCCAGATTGTACGGGCCCGACACCACGGGATTGGAATCGCATTTCAGTTTCTGGACTTCGGCCAGATCCTTGAGTTGGGCCAGCTTGGGTTCGAAGATGTGGGCGGGCAGGATGCGAATCGCTTGCAGGAAATCGAGCACGACCAGGGGATTGTTGCGCCCCTTCTTGTTGACCATGAAGGTCAGGCGTTCGGCCTTGTCCGCCGTGGCGCTGACCTTGATGTCGGAAACGAAGTCGATGGCATAAGCCGTGGCCGCGCCCTTAAAGCGTTTGCCTAATTCATAAACGAACTTCACGTCCGCCGACGTCACCGGCTGGCCGTCGCTCCATTTGGCTGCGGGATTCAGCACCACCACAACGCTGTCGGCCGATTGCGATTCGAGCGTGCCCAACAAGGGTTCGAATTTTCCGGTCAGGGTATTGTAGGCGAGCAAGGTTTCGAACATGATATTGAACTTGTCGTTCACGGGCCATGCGGGCCAATCCGTCAGGGGATTGAAGGAGTTGGGATCGCCCCATTGGGATCCGCCCAGATAAAGCGTCTTGCTGCGCGCGAATCCGCCGGCTTTGGTTTCTTCCTGGCCGGCCGGTTTATTTTCTTTGTTGCAACCCGTGATAAAGAGTAGCCCCATCATCGCCAGGGGGATGCCGAACTTGTTCATGCCCATCATCGATTCCTCTCTCTTCCGGACGCTTCATTTACCCATGGCTTCCCCATGGAAACAAAGTCTGAATTTTGCCGTTGACAAAGCGCACAATATAGTAACTGTGGATGCGACCGTGAACGGCGCGCGCCCGCCTCCATCGGAAGACAAAACTTTTCTGTGGGCTATCGTGAACCTTTTGCAAAAATCGTTTTTCACCCTTATTGCCATTGGCTCCCAGAGTGTTTCCCAAAATTCGTTTCGAGTCGTTCGATCCGATTAGGAATACCGTAAAACCTCCAGAATTTGCGCGGGTACCAGCGCACGCGGAAATCCGCGCGATCCTACGTGCCGGGCATTATGGCGCGTAATGGAAAAGCATTTATCGGGAAAGCCACAGACGCAATTTTTCCAGCGCGGATCGACGCGGGCTCCGCGGTCTCGGTAGGCGCGGCTTGGTGGGCGCGCCTCGGAAGGCAGCCCCGGGAGTCGCCATTTGAAAACCGAAAACAGGCTCTGGATCCATGCGCGTTGCGCACTCAATGCAATCGAGATGTGATTGTCATTACAATGTCAAGCACAGCCAGAGCCGTGCCTGCTCCCATCCGAAAATGGGTCTTCGCGCTACCGTATCCTCGGCGTTACCCACTTGCG
Organism: Fibrobacteria bacterium; assembly: GCA_017881725.1. Taxonomy (GTDB): domain Bacteria; phylum Fibrobacterota; class Fibrobacteria; order UBA11236; family UBA11236; genus Chersky-265. Next base: position 22,843 of record JADGQO010000169.1, on the reverse strand, counting down.
TTCGACGCCCGATGTTTCATCGTCCGATGTTTCATCGGCAATCTCCTGGGCCATGCGTCGCAGCTTGATCATTCCGAACCCGCAGGGGAAAGTTCGGACTGACCGAAGTTTCCGGAATGACAGGGTTAACTGGAAGGTTACCCTACGAGTGAAAATTAGGGAATGCTTGCGCTGAAATGAAGTGGAAATATCGCGGGTGAAAATTGGGATAAAGTCTGGAGAATGCGGTAGCGACGGAGGCCGCGGGAGATTCGGGCGTGCGGGCTGCGGCAGGGCACGGCCGTTTGCGATTGGAAAAGTGATTTGAATAACGTAAGCTCTTCCCTCCTCACTCACCCTTCACATTTCGAGGTAATCACCATGATACTTTCAAATCTCGCTCGCACGCTTCTGTGCACGGCGGCGGCGTTGGCGGCAACCAGCCTCGCCGCGCCCATCGATACCTGGGAACCCTTCAACACCACCGTTCATCAGCCTTCGACAGTGGCCCAAGCGACCGACTTTCCCGACCAGGTCTGGATGGGTTACTCCAACGGCAACGTGTACCTGAGCACCAATGGCCGCAATGCCCAGCCCGCGTGGACGCGCATGGACTCGGCTGCGGATCGATATGGCGGAACCATCGATATCGCTCCCAACGAGGTTGTATCGAGCATCGCACCCGTCGGTTCCTTCGACAGCTACAAGGCTTACGTCAGCTTCTCCAACAACATGGCGGGAGGAGGCAAGGTCTGGGCCGTGAACAGCAGCCGCAGCGGTCTATCATGGACCGATCTCACCAGCCGAATCCCCGGGAGCGGTACGATTCTATCCGTTTCCGTCGGACCTCGCTCGAGCATCGTCTATGTCGCCATGAGCAATGGTGTGGCGTATTCGGGCGACTACGGAGCCACCTTCCGTGCCGGCCAGGCTTACAATGATCCCTTGACTCCTCCGTCGGGCGCCGTCGTGAGCGCCACTGCGGACGACGCCATGAACCTGCTCAGCGTGGATCTCAGCCTGGTCGGAACCACCAACGGTGAAATCTGGTTGGCGAACGGCGCCAAGCGAAGCTTCGCTCCGCAGTGGACGAAGATCAGCAACGCATCCATGCCGCAAGAGGTTGTCGCCAAGGTTTCCATCGATTCCCGCGACTTGACCGGAAAGACCTTCGCCGTCGACTTCGTGTCCTACAACCAAGGCACCTGGATCACGCGCGATGGCGGCACCACTTGGGCCAAGACCAACGAGGCCATGTTCCAAGGCGGCCTCAAGGGCGTCGTCCACACCACCACCTTCGCGGTCGCCCCGAACGCCACCACCCTGTATGGCGCCGTCATCGGCCGCATGGGGTTATCCCTGCCCGTTCGCACCGACGACAACGGAACGACTTGGTTCACCACCACCCGTTCGTCCGGTAATAACCTCGCGATGGATTACAAGCACAAGGAAGGCTGGCCTTATGGCAACCAGTTGATGCCCGTTTTCCGCATCAAAAATCTGGGATCGGTCCCCGTTTCGCTGGCCGGCTCGACCATCGAATACCTCTTCAGCCCCCAAGGCGAAGGCGCCGCGATTCTGACCTGGTGGTGCGACTGGTCCCCGTACGGATGCAACGATGTCAGGGCGAGCTTCTACCCCTACAATATGACGGTGACCCTACCCAGCAACGCCATCGTGGCTCCCGAAACGGTCTCGGGCGAAATCCAAGGCCGCGTGGCAAAATCCGACTGGTCCAATTTCGACCAGACCAAACACTTTTCGTACATCCAATCCGCATTGGACTGGACGCTCAATCGCCGCGTGCTGATTCACACCCCCACGGGCGGGATCGTGTGGGGAACGTACTCGTACTGAGCCCTGGTTTCTTCGCCGCCTGCTTCGCCACCTTCTTCGCCATCTGAATGGCGAAGGGGGACCCACGGATAACCGCGCGCCTTCCGCACCAAGCGGAGGGAGCATTTTCATGTCAGGATTCGTCGTCGACGCGGAGGCTCATCACTCCAATGCGAAAGTCGAATACGCATTTTATCCAGCGCGGATCGACGCGGGCTCCGCGGTCCCGGTAGGCGCGGCTTGGGTCGTCATCTTCGCCGTCGGTTCCGGTGACGGCGACTATTTACCTACGCATGTGTTCGAACGTTTGGCTAAGTTTTCATCAACCATGAATCCTTCAACACAAACATGATTTCCCAAACCCTTTTGTTCCGGCTTGTGTGCTGCCTTGTGTTCTTCCATTTTGCCTCGACGTCGGCCCTCGCCGCGGGTGAGGATCGTTTCGCTTCGGAGCTGGTGAAAATTACCGGCGCAACCTTTCGCATGGGTAGCAGTGACGGCGACCTCGATGAAAGACCCCTGCGCTCCGTGACCGTCCCGGATTTTGAAATGAGCCGCACCGAAGTGACGCTCGGGTGGTATCTGCGCTGCATGGCCGACAGCATCTGCGAGGCGCCGTCATGGTGGTCCATCGGGTATTTCGAAGACGTTCCGACGCATTTGACTCCGGCCCAGCGCTCGCAGCTTCCCGTCACGGGCATCAGTTGGCGGCAGGCGAAGTTGTTTTGCCAGTGGCTCGGCGCGGGTTATGCCTTGCCCAGCGAAGCGGAATGGGAATATGCGGCGGGGGCGGGAAAAAACCGGAAATATCCCTGGGGTGACGACGAGAAAAATCGCTTTCAGGGAGTGCGGCCAAGATATTTGCCGTCCACGGGCAACGGCCTCGCCAATCCTTTCGGGCTGTACGACTTCGGCCTGGTTTGGGAATGGGTGGACGATTGCTACGAGTCGGGAAACCATGAGTCGCGAAAGGACGGTGCGTGTCCGCACCGCGTGACCAAGGGCGGATCGTGGACGGAGTTGATTTGGAACCTGCGCGTCGCCAATAAAAGTTACGGCTTGGAAGACGAAGGGTACAAGGGCCTCGGCTTCCGGGTGGTGCGCCATGTCCGGTGAATTTTTTCGGATTTTGACTGCAAACGTCATGTTCATCACGATTGTTAGGATTGTCACGATCGCCGTGTCGTTAACGACGCCGTACGCGGGTGAAATGGAATTTCAAAGCAGCGGCGGAACCTTTTTCCAATACTACTTGACCCAGGATAACCGCTTCAGCCAAACCCCTCCGCTGCCGCCGGGATACCGGTTTGCGTTCTCCATCGACAATTTGATCTATAAGACTTCCGTAGGTCATTTCTTCCTCAACGCCGCAGACGCCACGGTCATCTCCCGTTCCGACACCTCCGTGATCAAGCTCGACAAAATCCGCTATCGCATCGAACCCGGATTCCGCGCCATCGGTTACCGGCACGAATCGAATCTTTTGCTGTCGCATGAGTGCATCCATCAAATCGACCGTCCCCGTGTGGGCGGCAGCATTTTCTGGAATTCCATCCAGGCGAACTACGGCACCAAGGGCGCCTACGACTACAACATGGTGGAGCGCGTGGTGCAACGCGATTTTCAATTGCGCAACTCTTGGGATTATGAAGTCTCCGGGGACGTTTATCTTTTCGGGCATGCCAACGCCTTCATCGCCCAGAACCAGGATTATCGCGGCCACGCGCGGCTCCTGTTGCGGTACAACTGGGCCTTATGGGAAAAGTCCGCCTTCTACGCCGACCTGAAAGGGGACGAGTGGATCACCTCGACCGGCGCGCTGCAGAATCGCGCCATGGGGCAGATCAACTGGGTGTTATTGAGTCAGAAAAGCGTTGGGATTCTCTACGGGGAATACACCTTCAACGATGACAATCCCTATGATAACGAAAACAGCCTGGTGAGCCTGGGATTCAGAATATTGTATTGACCGGGAGGGTAACGCTAAAAATACCACCGGTCTCTACTTCTCAAGAATTAGAATGCGAGTCAATGGGACTTTGCCTAGATTCAGTTACACGATGCACAATTCCAAATTCCGAGTGAATCTACTCCGATGCTTTCTATCGGCCTGCATTTTATTGACCCTTGTTTTCACTCCGGTCGATGCCGGCTGGGTGAAAACAAACGGCCTTGAGAAGTCGGTGGTGCGAGGTTTTGCCGTCATGGGCGGAAATATTTTTGTTACGGTAGACGACACGGATATATTTCGTTCCCAGGATGATGGTGCCCATTGGACACGGACCGTGAAGGGAATGCGCGTCTACGGAATCTATTCCTTGGGGGTAAGCGGGAATGTTCTTTTTGCAGGGACGTCTGGTTCGGGTCTATTCCGTTCCACGGATAGTGGGGCTTCCTGGCTCGCGGTCCATAATGGCTTTCCCGATTCGTCATATGTAACATCGATTGCCGTCACCAGTGGTAAATTATTCGCTGCCTGCAATCCAGGTAATGTTTATCGCTCCACCGATCTCGGCGATACCTGGACAGCTGTCAGTGCCGGCTTGAGTCAATTCTTCCCGTTCTCCCTGGCCACGACTGGGTCGACTCTGTTCGCCGGGAACGACCCCAGATCAAAGGTCTTTCGGTCTTCGAATAACGGGGACACTTGGCAATCCTTTTCCACAGGCCTCCCGGACACCGGCAGCGGGTCCTATGGCATCTATACAACGAGGGTTTTCGGCAAAAGGATCTTCGCAACGACCTAGAATGGCGGCGTATTCCGTTCCGATACAGCCACTGCGTTTTGGGTCGAGGTCGACAAAGGCTTGCCGATAGGAACCGTAACCAGCCTTTTGGTGGCCGGTGGAAATCTTTTTGCCGCTACGACAAATGGCATCTACCGGCTGCAAGATAATGACGATACCTGGGCGCCCATCAATGAGGGTTTCGCCCCGTGGGTCACTGAAACCGGCGATACGAGTTTCTCGGTCATGCGCCTGGCAGTCAAGGGGGATTCCCTATTCGCCGGAACCTGGGGCAATGGAGTTTTTGTGCGACCCTTGTCGGAGGTGAGCGCAACGACCCAGCTCAACCGACCATTGCCCGACGAAACCGGTTTCGGATTCCATGCACCCGGAATTTTTGAGCCGGGCGAGAAAATTGAATTTCACATTAAGCAAAGCGGCTCCGTCCGGCTTCGCATTTTCGATTTGGAAGGTAATAGCCGATCCGACTTGGTTCACTCCGAATTGGCTCCGGGCATGCACCAGGTCAGCCTTCCAAGCTCAGGTTTGCCTGCAGGCCTGTACTATTTGCGGCTCGAAGCCGATGGCACCAGTCGAACCCGAAGTTTGGTACTGGGGAAGTAAACGTTTTGATCCCACAGGCGCGGATCGACGCGGGCTCTGCGGTCTCGGTAGGCGCGACTCTGAAGGCGCACCTGTGAAGACGCAACTCGGAAGGTGTCCCGGATGTGATTGTCATTAAAATGTCAAACCCGTCGAGCGCCGTGCCTGGCTTCGAGGTGCATGACACAATCCCTGGGGATGAAACAGGCCTACTCCAAAACCCGTGTGGCCGGAGCACCCTGGGCTGTGTTGCAAGATCGTATTGGCTCTTTAATTTTTAAAGGGGGTGTCTTCGATTTTTCCTTTTCGGATTTATTCCAAAATGCCTGAATCTTGACTTCGATTTCCTTGTGAGAAAAAGCGTTATTCACGAGATTATTTGCCCATTTCCGACCTGGATGGATGGTGTCCCAAAGCGCTTTCTGTTGGCTATATCGGCCTTTTCCCGGATCATTATTTCCAAAGCCATCTACTAGTTTATTCCAAAGCGGTGAGAACATTTCAATTAGTATAGACTCCGCAAGTGGAATCCAAATGTCATCAACTACCAAATACCTGCAACTGAAATCCTCGATTTTCAAGTTCTCCGCTTCGGAAATGCTCGCCGCATGTTTTCGTAGCCTTTGGTACAAAACCGTGCCGGGATCTTCTCCTAACCCAAAACCGCCTTTGCGCGCGCCTTCAGGGACGGCTTTTCCAACGTAGATCGGGCAGTTGAAATTATTTTTGCGATTGCAATCGGCAACCGGTTTGTAAGACTTAAATGTGCCTACGTAATAAAGCGCGTAAATGCCCGCGCCAGAAAAGGGCTCTGGTGGAAGATGTTCAACTGCCGAGGAAAGCATGTGCCGCGCGACGATTTCCCCAAGTTGCTTTTTGTCCAAAGGATTGAAGGGTTCGATTTTTTTCATTTTAGGCGATGTGTTTATAAATGTTTTCAGCGACAGTTTCGGCGAGCCGCACCGGGACGGCATTACCTATTTGTCTCATGCATTCGGTCCATGATCCATGAAACAAGTATTCGTCGGGAAATGTTTGGATCCTCGCTGATTCCCTCGCGGTGAAGTACCGCACTTCACCATTATCCAGAACGACCATGTTCTCTCCGCCTGGAACCCCATGGTCTCCGGCCTTCAACGCCTTTGACGGTTCATCGAGAAGGCTTCCAGTATGGCCGGCATAAGCTCTCCCACCGGAGCGATACTCGTGATTCGGGACGTTATGGTTCGATTTGGGATCGGGCAAATCCTTAATAGCATCCCGAACCGTTAGCCATCTTTTGTGCCTCGGACCGGAATGAAATAGGTCGGTATTCAGTTGGTCCGCTCTTTTTTTCATTTCGAAAGTCTTAGCCGGTGTTTTTCGCTTGGCAATCTTGTGTTCATCCCAATACTCACCGGAAACCCATTTGGAAAAAAAAAGGGCTTCCTCAGAATGCGACTCGGCCGGAAAACTCCATTGCTTGTTAATGTCGTTTCTGAACCCTACGATGAATACCCTATGCCTATGTTGGGGTACGCCGAAATTGGCGGCATCCACGAGCCTGAAAACCACTCTATAATGGATTCCGTCATAATTGCCCCGTGTATGATACTTTTCAAGCCGTGAAAGATGAGTCTGCCACTCCTCGTTTTTCTTTTTAAATAAGTCGGGGTACGTCAGCTGTAAAATTATGTATTCAAAGTATTCTGAAAAGGATTCCCTCAATAGTCCGCGGACATTTTCGAAGACAAACGCTTTTGGTCTGATTTCCCGGACGGATCTCACCGCTTGAGGAAACATATCGCGCGTGTCATCGTAACCGCGATGTTTCCCCCCAAGTGAAAATGGCTGGCAAGGAGGGCCCCCGGCGACGAGTTGGACTTTATTTTTCGAACTCGAAAAATCATAATCCCTGATGTCACCTTGGAATAGGTTCCAGTCCTTGGAATATTCATATCCATTTTCTTTGTTGAGGAGCATCGTTCCACAGGCGTGAACATTTCTTTCGACTAATAATTCATGGTGAAAACCAACTTTCGAGAACCCCAGGGCTAAACCACCAGCACCGGAAAAGAGCTCAATTGATTTCATTATTACTCCATGAATTCGACTAGTTTGTTTTTAAGTTTTTCCGCTGATTTTACTTTGATCTCGCATTGCCAGACCACAAGGACTTCCCACTTATCGCGTCGCAATTTCCTGAGATTTTTTCGGTCTCGGGCTCTGTTTCGCTCAAGCTTCTCTTCCCAAAAGGCCGTCCTTGTTTTGGGAGTTTTGTAAGAGTCACATGTATGCTGGTGCCAAAAGCAGCCGTTCACGAAAACTAGCTTTTTCCTCCCCTTAAAAACGATATCGGGACGACCGGGCAAACCGCCCGCATGTAGTCGGTACCTGTAACCCGTTGAATATAAAAGAGTTCGGATCGCGATTTCCGGTTTCGTGTTTTTGCTCCGGATTTTCGCCATGAGGAGGCTGCGTTCTTTTTTGGTTAGCCGATCGAGTCTTTTCATTCTTGTCTTTCCACAAGATACCAACAGAAGTTGCCTTGGTTTCGCGCTTCACCTCCTTCTAAAAATACGTTGGAATAATTTGTTTCCCGATTGGGAAGATCGGGAAACAACAACAAAGTGCCAAAATATCTTAGAACTAAACCAAATCGAAAAAGAACCACGATTACCCAACGCGCCTCGTATGCGCAAAGCCATTCCAGTTACCCCAGCTCCCGCGCATTAAACCACTCCATGGGAATTAGTTCCCCCCATGGCCTGCGCCGTCCTTCCCGATATCGACAGCATCGGCTTCGCGCTGGGAATTCCCTACGGCTCCCTATTCGGCCATCGCGGCCTTACGCATTCCCTGCTCTTCGCTTTAATAACCGGCGTCACCGTAACGGGAGTTTTTTTTCGAAACGAAATCCGCGCCGGATCGGAGCTCCGTTCGGATCGGTCGCGCGCATCGCCGCGTACTTGATCCTCGCCACGGCTTCGCATGGCGCCCTTGATGCATTCACCAACGGCGGGCTCGGCGTAGCCTTTTTCTCTCCCTTCGACACCACGCGATATTTTTTCCCCTTTCATCCGGTGCGGGTTTCGCCCATCAATCCGGCCCGGTTCATCCATGGCAAGGGATTCGGGGTGTTGGCCAGCGAAGGCCTTTGGCTGGGCCTGCCTTTGCTGGCGTTGACCTCCATCATGGAAGGGTTTCGCTTCTTGCGGCGCGTCTTCGGAGCGGCCGGCACAGGATCCCAAATAACGAATCATTCCAAATCGAACCGGTAACCCCACCGGAAATTCAATCCGAGTAGCCACTCCGCTGGCGTCTTGCGGACCTGCGGCACAGAAGAAATCAAAAATCGCGACCCTTCTGGAAGCCAATTGACGCGTGACCCAATCCCAACCGATTACTATTAATACCAGAAGTTTTTCCCAGCCCCGGCCTGCGAGGCTCCGGCCGGCGAGGCGCCGGCCAGCGAAACGTCGGACAGCATTCCGCCGCCCAGAGTTTCGCCCGGCGACCATCCGGGGGCAAACGGGAACCGGTTCGGGTATTTCGGAGGAGTTCATGTTCATCCCTCTCGGCGACGACAACAACAGCGGCAGGCGCACCACGCCGTTTATCGTCTATGGCCTCATCGCCGCCAACGCCGCCATGTGGCTATTGCAATTGCAGCATGGCCAATCCTTCACCTATGGATACAGCGCCGTGCCCTTTGAAATCACGCACAATGTGGATCTCGTCCGGCAGGCGTCCCTGACGGCGCAAGGCCATGTCGTCGCCATCCCGCAATATCCCGGCCCCTCACCGATCTATCTCACCCTTTTGTCCGCCATGTTCATGCACGGCGGCTGGATGCACATCCTGGGCAACATGCTTTACCTCTTCATCTTCGGCGATCAAATCGAGGATTTCCTGGGCCATGTAAGGTTCCTGATCTTTTACTTGCTCTGCGGCTTCACCGCCGCCGCCGCGCAAATCTGGGCCAATCCCGATTCCGTCATCCCCACCTTGGGCGCGTCGGGCGCCATCGCCGGAGTGCTGGGCGCCTACCTCATCAAGTATCCGCGCAATTCCGTGCGCGTCTTGATGTTCCGCTTCGTCACGCATATGCCGGCGGCCATCGTCTTGGGATTCTGGTTCGTGCTGCAAATCCTCAGCCAGGCCGGATCACCCGCGGGCAGCGGCGGCGGCGTGGCCTACATGGCGCATATCGGCGGCTTCGTCGCCGGTGTGATTCTCGTGCTCCTGATGGGTTTGGGTCGTGACAACGGACGTCCGGGTTTTTATCCCGGTTCTTTTCGCAACGGTTCGCAGAACCGCGGCTACGCAAACCGTGGCAATGCCGCGCCCCGCGGACCGGGTCGTCGATGAAAATTCCTCCGCGTCTCATCCCGCTCGTTTCCGACGGCATCATCGACGAAGTTTTGGCTCAAGTCAAAAGCGGAAAAGAAGCGGACGTCTTCGTGGTCCGCGTGGGCGAACACATCCGTTGCGCCAAAGTCTACAAGGAAGCGAACAACCGATCCTTCCGCCAAGCGGTGCAATACCAGGAAGGCCGCCGCGTGCAGAACAGCCGCAGCGCGCGCGCCATGTCCAAACGCACCAATTACGGCCGCAAGGAAAGCGAAGCCTCCTGGATCAACGCGGAAGTCGAAGCCTTGAACACGCTCAGCGCCGCCGGCATCCGCGTCCCCAAGCCTTTCGGATTTTTCGACGGCGTCCTCATCATGGAATTAATTCTCGGCGAGGACGGCCTGCCCGCGCCGCGCCTGGACGACGTGGTTCTCACCGCCGACACGGCCTTGCTTTACCACGAGGAATTGGTTTCCCAGGTCGTGCGCATGCTGTGTTCCGGGCTCATTCACGGAGATCTTTCCGAGTTCAACGTGCTCGTGGACGCGGAAGGTCCCGTCATCATTGACTTGCCGCAAGCGGTCAACGCGGCGGGCAATAACAGCGCGGGCATGATGCTGGCGCGCGACGTGAACAACCTGGCGAGATATTTCGGCCGCTTCGAGCCCGGCATCCTCAGCCTCAATTATGCCGGTGAGATTTGGGACCTCTACCAAAAAGGCAAGCTCACGCCCCACGTGGAACTGACCGGAAAATTCGTGCCGCCCAAACGCGAGGCCGACGTTTACGGAATGTTGGACGTGATCGGCGACGTCAATCGGGAGCGAGAAGACAAGCTTGAGAAATTGGCAGCGCGAGCCGCATCCCGAGCCGCGCCGCCCGAGGATACGCCGCCCCAGCGCTGGGGGGAAAAGAACACCTCCGGTTCCCACCGCGATAGACCATCGCAGCCCGGGTCCCATCGCGATAAGTCTCCCCAGTCGTCCGGCCACCCTCGCGATAAGTCGTCGCAGCCCGGCCAGCCCGTCAAGTCCGGTCATCCCGGTCAGCCGGGACCTTCGCGTCCGCCGCACGCACGTTCCGCCTCCGGCCAAGGTCCTGTCAAGCCCCGCCCGGAATCTTACGGCCAACCCCAACGGGGTTCGTCCCAAGGCGATTCAACGCGCCAAGTCGGATCGAATCCGCCGCGCTCTGCGAATCCACCCCACTCGCCGAATCCTGCCCGTCCCTCGCATCCGCCTCGCCCTCCGAGCGGCTCGCCCGGGAATCCTCCCGCGCCTCCGCCCGGGAAACCACCCGCACATCCCCCCGGGAAGCCTTCAGCGCCTCCCGCGCCTCCGTTGGGCAATTCTTGGGGACGCCGACCGCGCCGGTAACGGGAATGTTACGGACCGGCCAACCCTTGATTTCAATGTCCAGGCAGGGATTGATCGCCGAAAGGAGGTTTTAGAAAATGTGGCTTTGGAAAATGCGGAACTGTCGGTTACCGCGGAACCTTCGGTTACCGGTAAAGTTTGAAAAATGTCTTTGTAGGAATGCCGTAAAGTTCGATATTTCGTATAAACCACCCTTCCCCTTACTCTCATGGAGCCAGCGATGAACCTGACTATCACCCGGATTTCTAAGTCCATTTCCAAGTCACGTCCCAAGACCCTTCCCAAATCCATTTACGCCTTCGCGTTTTTCCTGGGCGCGCTTTTGCTCGCGCCCAAGGCAACCCTGGCCGCGCCCACCGTCGTCACCAAAACCGGATTCACCTTAACCTATCCCGATGGCTGGGTCAGCCCGACGCCCTCTCGTGACAGCACGTATTTACTGATGAATACTGCCACATCCGGCGCGGTAGCATATGGCGATGGCGTGCCTCTGGCCAGCTCCTTGTCGGCCGCTGTCTACGTGAATAATTTGACCGTCGCCTTTACCGCAGCGTTCCAAAGGATAGACAGCACGAATAAAACCTTGGGAGCCTATCCTTTCGTGGTCACGACCCTGAAGGACACCTCGGCGTCGTCCGATTCCACCGGCCGCGTCAAAATCTACATCACCACCAAAGGAAATTACCTGTTCGTGTCCTGGCTGGTTTATAGTGTGGCGGATCAAGCCGCAGTCGTGGCGCAACAGGAAGCCGCCTTGGCCTCCCTGAATATCACGGCCGTAGCCGGCATCCTAAGCAGGTCCACGGTTCGCGGGTCGGCGGCCGATTCCCGCCCGGGATTTGATGTCCAGGGGCGAACCCTCAAGCCGATGGAAAGCCGGATTCCGCGCTCGGTCTGGTTCCGTAAACTTTAAGGAAGTTCCGGTTCCCTCCGGCGGTCGTGAGTTCCACCACTCACGATAAATTACCTTTCAACCATTGGTGTCGCGCGGCATTATTCGTGCCCGCCCAACCAATGGTTTTTCAATGCGCGTTACCCTACGAAACAAGAAAATCGTTCCCTGCGCGGCCTGGATGGCTGCGGCTTTACTTATTTCCTGCTCCCTCAATATTCCGCAATCCCTGCTTACCCTTCGCAATCAGCCGGTTCCTTCCCGGTGGAGCAAGGAGCCGGTCATCATTCTTTCGGACACCACGCGCTGGAGCCTGAGTCGCGCGGGCGATTCCAATTCCCTTTTGGAGGAGAAAATCATCTGGTACAAAATCAACCGGCGCAATCCTCCGGCCTTGGAAAAAATCTTCGTCCAGGATGATGAAACCACCGAGTCGCCTCCGGAAATCAACCTCGAATTGTTTTATCCCGACGGTGGAAAAACGATAGTCGATGCCAAGGGTTTCCACCGTGCCCGCACGGATGTTTCCGGCATTTATGCCTCCAATTCTTTCCAAAACACTTTTTCCGTGCCCGGATACCAGGAGGGTTTGCTGATTCGCGAGCGCGTGCTGCGCATCCGCTCCAGGCCGCAATTCGACGCTTACGAATTGATTCGCTCCACCTATCCCTGCCTCCATCGCACGCTCCTCTTTCGCGAGCCGGCCGGATATGCTTTGAACTTGGGGCTGCGCAATGGGGAAGGCCTCGACATCCGGGCCGATACCGTGGTCCTGTCCGGTGCCCGGGAAATCCGCTACCAGGCGGACTCGTTGGAGAAAATCCAAGAGGAATTCGACTATAAATACCCCGAGGATCATTTGGCGGCTTTTTGGTATTGCGTTCCGAATCGCAGGACCCGGTCCTGGAGTTGGCAGGAAACGGGGGATTATTATCTAGGCCTGATTGGTCCCAGTCTGGAGACGACGATCGGCATGAATCCGGATTCCTTGGGCCGGCGCTTCGCATCCAACGAGCCCACCGTGTTCGAATCCTTCCAATGGATTCAGAGGCATATCCGGTACTTGGCCGACGAGGAGAAAATGAACGCCTTCATCCCCAGGCCACCGGATCGGATTTCCGCCAATGGCTACGGGGATTGCAAGGAAATGTCGAATTTGCTTCGGGCCATCTGCCGTAAAAAAGGCGTGGAAGTGGGATTGGCTTTGGTTCGCTCCGGGCCCGGCATGCAGTTGCGCGAGGAGTTTCCGGCGCTCAGCACCTTCAACCATATGATCGCTTACCGGTTAAATAAAAATGGAAACAAAATCGAAAACGAAAATGAAAATGGAACCATCGATTATTACGACCCAACCGTGAACTTCGGATCGCCCCAGGCTTCCGCGCTTCATTTGGAGGGACAAAAAATCCTGCTCCTGGCTCCGGGTAAAAGCCGCATCGACACTGTGCGCGCGCCGAAAGCCCGCGGCAATCGCATCGTCACCCAATCCGTCCTTACGCCCTTAAAAGGCGGGGCGGGCTTCACTCCAAGCGGAGATGGCTTTAGCCAAAGCGGTAAAGGTATTACCCAAAGCGGTAACGGTTTCACCTTGAGCGGAAAGATTGGGCTGCGCGGGCCGGTTGCCTTTCAATTGGCCGCGAAATTGAACTACGCCAAACAAAATCCTGAGGACGCGCGCGCCTGCATGCGCGAGTTCCTGCGCATGTCCTTCGGACTGGATGCCTCTACGCTGAGTTGGCAGGTTGAAGACGCCGATTCCCTGCGTATCCAATACACGCATGTCCCGGTCCTTCCGATCGACAATGGTGGGGTAACCTTAGCGTTACCCAGCTTGTACTTGGGCTGGGACGCGGAAAAGTCCGGATATCTCCCGCCCGCGGATCAACGCGATGAATGGACGTTACCGCCAGGTTACGGGAAACTCGCGAGCAGCGACGCCCGTTCCGCGGTGGGGGAATTGCATTGGAAATCCGGGCGGGGCTGGGTGCAAAGGAGTTATCACCAACGCGGCGGCATATTCAAAACGGCCAGGCCGGGAGAAGGGCTGCCCGTTCAGGACTCGCTCTATTCCCGATCCATGGGATGGGTGGGGATGTGAAAAAACTCCAGGCTTACCTACGGTTACTGGCGGCGGCGCTGGGATTGGCGTTGCTGTTTTCCTGCGCTCGCAAGCCTCTGGAAATGGTCAAGCACGCCGAGTTCGCCCCCGCGGATTCGGAGGCGGCCTGGGCCCGTTATCACTGGTATGCCGTCGATTATACCTATGAATACAACACCTCCCAATACATCGATAACGGCTATGAATCGCTGCGCAGCTATTCGCATTTCCAATTAATCGCCAAGGTGTTGACCCCGGAAGGCTCGCAAGTCGGAACCATTCCGCTCAAGGGCATGGCCAAGAACCTGATGCATCTGGAAGTGGAACTGTATGATTCATCGGGCGGGGAGGTGCCGTTGGATCGCCATGTGATGGATTCGGTTTTCCAGGAAAAGGAGATTTTAGTCCTTCCCCGCGTCACCGCCGGCTGCGTGATCGCCGTGCATATCCAGAGCGGCCCTTTCGGCGTGTTCAATTATTGGGACCTCCAACTGGGGCTCGCCGCGCCCATATACCACGCGACGGTGCGCATCAGCTACCCACGATTCATGAAATACGCGGAACATGAATATAATGGTTTGGTGAAATCGGCGGATTCCGCGCACAGCGGAAAAAAATTCTACTCCTGGCGCGCGGAAAACGTCCTGCCGTCGCCGGACCTGCCCTTCGTGGATCACAGCCGCTTCCGTCCCACCTTGGTTTTGGTCGCCAACCGGAATTTGCAAGGCGATGACTTTCCGGATTGGCCCGCCGTCGCCAAGTATGCCCGTAAAATCCGCTTCGACCATTTCCTTTTCAATCGGAATGGAAACGTGAAAAAAAAGGCGCGTGAGCTCGCGCAAGGCATCGGGGATTCCCTTGCCATCGCGCGACGGCTTTTGGAATGGACCCAGGACAATATCTCCCTCGACGACCAAAGTCCGGTCAGGAAGGACCCGGACGATATCCTTGCGGCCGGACGTGGGACGCGTTGGCAAATTGCCGCAGTCTTGTCGACCCTGTATTCGGAAATGGATCTGCCCAACGATATCGTTTTGACCCGAGTGCGGGAGGCGGGTGGTTTCGATCCGCAAGCGCCCAATCCGAATGCGGCGTATGAACCCATCGTTCTCGTCAAGGCGGGTCGCGATGAATGGGCCGCTTGCCCGCACCTGCGCTGGTTCGGGCTGGGTGGATATCCGGAAGATTGCATCGGGTTGTCGGCGCTTTCATTAACTTCGGGTTCACCTCGGGAATTGCCGTCATCCTCGGGCAACCGCAGCGACATCGTCGTGCGCGAGGAATTTTCCACTGAGTCCGTAAAGTCCGGAAAGCGGACCTTGGAAATATCCTTGGATCACCTGGCTGCCGCCCAGGCACGGCGGGCCTTTGCCCAGACCGGCGTAACCCGCGAGACATGCGGGAAATTCCTGGCTGCGCGAGGCTTCCTCCTTGCGGTGGACAATTGCACGGAATCGGAATTGGACAATCGCGATCAGCCCTTGCGCCTAAAAGTAACGGCAAACGGGACCACCCTCACCTTAATGGATCGACGCGCGGCGCATGTAAAAATCCAGACGATTTGGTCCAGTCCCGCTTGGTTTTACGACAGCGCGCGGGTCGCGGAATATTATCTGCCTTACGAGCAAAGGATTTCCGAAACCATCCTGGCCAAATTACAAGCACGGGAAAAATTGGACGTGGCTTGCAAGGAGACACGGACGCCGGTATTCGAGGTCGCGTGTAAACGGAAAATGGAGTCCGGAAAAACCGTAGTGACCCGGGAAACAATCCTACATGCTGGGCGCTTTTCAGCCGCTTCGCTGCGCGTCTGGAACGCCGACCTAGCGCCTTTGTCGGGTTCGCCGGTGGCGGAGATTACGCAGTAAAAAGACAAGCGGATCACCGGACAAGCGGGCGAACAGGTAAGCGGATAATCGGTTCGGCGGACAATCGGACAAATTGAAAACGGGGATGAATATGATTTCGAAACGATTCCTGACCACGCTACTCTGCCTATCCGGTTGGAGTTCATCCGCTCTGGCGCAAACTCCGGATTATTCCATTGACCAAACCTGCATTGCTTGTTCGCGAAGAACCAATGATTCCATTAACGTGTTTCACCGTCGAAAAATCCGCGTCAACCAAGTGGGCTACCTTCCCGAAGAATCGAAAAAATTCGCTATGGTGGCATCGCTGGATACCTCCGGCTTTCACGTCATCGATGAGAAAGGGCAGGTCGCCTTTTCCGGCGGCCTCACAAAATTGGACGTCTACGCCGTTCCCCGTCGAAGCGCTGAGGGTTACAGCAACTCGATCACGCAGGAGTACGCGTTTGTGGATTCTCTTGATGCCTACGAAACCCTATACACGGCGGACTTCGGAGGCTTGCATACCCCGGGCCGTTTCCGGTTGGTGCATGGGTCGGATACGTCCGCAGCATTTTGGATAGAACCTGACGTGTACAACAAGGTTTTGGAAAAAGTCCTTTTCTTTTTCGGAGCCAACCGTTGCGGCAATACGCAAAGCTGGCTGCATGCCGCCTGTCATTTGTTGGACGGTTCGGCCTTGGGACCCGCTTATGCCGGAAGGCTGGCGGGGGGATGGCATGATTGCGGCGATCATGTCAAAAACGCACCGACCATCTCCTATGCCACCATGGTGCTTTCCTTGGCCTATGCCATTTGGCCCGAGCGGGCTCCCGATTTGTATGGTTCGTCTTATGCCGTAAAAACCCCGGACGGCATTCCGGACATTCTGGGTGAAGCCAAGGTTGGGGTCGATTATATCTACAACTTGTACTCCGTCTCAAAAGATCGCGGCCTGTTGGATACCGCCGATATGTTCCACTCGGTTGGCGATTTGGGAGATCATTCTTTCTGGGATGTTCCGGAAAAGCAAGACGCGGCGCCGAAAAATCTTGGGGGACCGGACCGATCCGTCGTTCAGGATATCGGTTCGGATCTTTCCGGATCGTTCGCTGCCAGCCTCGCGCTATTTTCCCATGCGTGGAAAAGCCATGATTCGGCTTACGCTTCTAAATTGTTGGTGGCGGCAGCGGACATTTATGACCATATCGTGATGAAAAAACTGGGAAAAAGCAGCGCCGTACTGCCTGTCTCCGCGCCTCAGTCAATCACCTACGATGATGAAGCCATGGCCGCACTGGCCTTATGGTTCGCTACCGGAGACTCCAAATACAAATATGATCTTCTCGACGATCCCAAGATCGGCTATAATCCCAATGCCAATCTGAACGGGGTATTTCCGGCCGGGCACCTGGGACACGGCGCTTTCAACCCAGGAGGTTGGACCACGGACTATGCAAATATCCAAGTCTTTGTGGTGTATGGACTCGCCAAATTGATTCTCCCCAATCCGGTAATCGCCTCAAGTTACGGAATTTCCAACACGACTCGCGATTCGCTGCTGGCGATTAGCAAGGCTTGCTTGGCAAGGGCCATTAACGTCGGTTCAAACGGCGCGAATTCCGCCTCTTTTCCCGGAATGCATGTCAGTGAGCCTTATCATCTATTGTTCAACGGCATGTCATGGGGATTCAATAGTTACAATTTGGGCATGGTGGATGAACTTTTCATGTACTACGATTTGACGCAACAGAATACATACCGCCAAATAGGCATCGACAACCTCAATTATTTATTGGGGGTGAACCCGTACGATATCAGTTTCATCAATGGTTGCGGAGATCGCAATCTACAACATCCCCACCATCGCGCGTCCAATCCGGAAGGCTATAATCAAGGAGGAACGCCCTACCCGTACCGCCCGCTTACCGGAGCCGTGATGGGAGGCGTAGCCCCAGGAAATGCGCTCAATGATAATTGGGTGGTTTACACAAACACCGAATCTTGCCTTGATTTCGCCGCCCAGGCAATTTTCCCTTTGATGGTATTAAGCCAAAGCGCGCCGCCATCAGACGAAAATCATGCAGCCTGCTCCCGGGGTCGATATCCAAGGGCGGACGCATCCTGTGTGGAAATAAGTCCGGGGTAGCGCGTACGTTACTGCGAGCGTGACTTACGGCAAGGGCGACAGGGCGATGCTGGTTTTTTCCGCCGCCAAAGCGCTGCCCTTGAGGGTCGCGGTGTAACCCTTGCCGTCCGGGAGCAAGACCTCCAACACATACGCGCCCGGGTCCTGAAGGATTTTCGGATCCACTTTGAAAAAGTTTTCCGCTTCCGTCGCCCAGGGCAAGGCGTTCCAGGCAGTGCTCGCGGTATCGCGTTGCTTACGCACGCGGATTTCCTGGATGCGTTGGGCCGGGTTGCGAACCTGCACCAAAGACCAGAAGGCGTTGGACCCTTCCTTCACGTACAATGCGGGCGGACCGTCCGAAACCTCCGGGTGCCCGTCGCAGGAAACCAAGGTCCATTTTCCGGAGTAGCGTCCGGGTTGATCACCCATCAATAGCTGGGCCGGAGCGCCTCCCAGGTCGATGCCGCAGTTGGCATCCGGGCATTTGTCCATGATGCGCACCACCGTGCTTTTCCATCCGGTGGGTGTTCTCGCGCTGACCTCCACGCATTGACCGCACATGCGTCCGCCATTCCATTGGCCGCGCAAGTCGCCGGGAAGTTGGTTGACCTGGATGGCGGCGAATTGCATGACTTGGGTTTCCCCGTAATTGCAGGCTCCGCCCAGGCTGGGAGCGGGTAGGGACACGCTGCCATAGGTGGTGACGTCGCCGAAAGCCGTCAGGGAATCGATGACCGGATAGGAAGGCGGCGACGCGTCGCAATTTCCCAGGCAGGCGGCGGTGGTGTCGATGCGCGGCGGATGGGGCATGGGTAAATTCCCTGCCTGATTGGGGCTAAGTCCGCAATGCAGGAATGCGAGGGCGCAAAGCGCCGCCGGCAACCGGAATTTCATTTTTGTCTGCATTCCTTTTTCGTCCGCATTCCATCAAAGAGAATTAATATGCATTCGCATGACACACCGGACGCCCGGAATCCTATAATTTAATGCGTATTTAACCGGTGATTTCCCATGAACCTCTATTTTCGCCTCCTGAAAACCCTCCTCGCATACTGGTTGCGGGCCGACAAGCGCCGCGGGGTTTTTGAGGATTCAGTTGTGCGTTTCCGTGTCTGGCCCAGTGATCTGGACACCAATTTCCATATGAACAACGGCCGCTACCTTACGCTGATGGATCTGGGCCGCCTGGATTTGTTGCTGGGCCTGGGCATCATGCCCGTGGTGTTCCGGAAAAAATGGAGTCCAGTGCTGGCGAGTTTACAGGTGCGTTTCCGATTGCCCTTGAACCTCTTTCGGAAATTCGAAATACGCACGCGAATCGTGACATGGGATACAAAATGGATTTACCTGGAACAGCGGATATTCCGCCATGGGCATTTGGCTCTGCACGCCTATCTGAAAGCCGTATTCGTCGCCAAACATGGGACGATTCCCATGGCCGAAGTGTTGGCGCAAACCGGCCTCACCGCAACGCCGCTGCCCATGCCGGAACCCTTGGCGGTTTGGGTGGCCTCTGAGGCGAAGATGATCGAGAGCGAACGCGCTCGGGGCGAGAGGGCTCGCAGTGAGCGCGCTTGAGGCAAGCGGGCTTGAGGTCTTATTCAGGCGGGAGCGTCGGACGCATTGTCCGCATCGGACTCCTTGTTCGTCTCGTTCGGAAAAAATGCGTCCGCGGCGCTGGCCTCCGATTTCGCGGAAGGCGGCGGCCTTTTCCGCAGGCGCAGGGCGAACTCGACGGCGCGCAGGGATTCCTGATATAACTCATTGTCCGGGTATAGGACCAAAAGTTTTTCCTTAAGGATGGGCTGTGCGCTTTCCGGTCGATCCAGATCGTGAAAAAAAATGGAAGCGGTTTCCCACAGCGCGCCTTCGTGGGTTGCATCCATGCCGAGCACTTTTTCGAACTTGAGCAGGGCCTGTTCCACTTCGTCCATGGCCGTCAAACAGCGTCCCCAGTAGTAGTAGCGGTTCATGTCCGCGTCATTGCCGGTCAAATGGGCCTTGATCTCGTTGATGATGGCTTGCAGGGCGCGTTCGGCCTTGCGATCCTCGCCATCGGCGAGAAGATCCAGGGCTTGGTTCAAGCTGGCTTCGTAATCCATCGGGTCCGGCTCCTAATTTGGGAACGGGAAAGGTAGCATAGTGCTGACGGCGGAGGGTGAACCCGACAATCAACCCGTAACGGCAAGCCCCTGGGATTGCAGCCGTTTCTCAAGGCTTTTCCAGTCCCGGAACACGCATTCTCCCAAGAACACGTCGCAGCCGAAAATCTGGAACAAATCCTGAACGTAGGGCGTCGTGGAAATGAGCATGAGGCTGCAATCGCGTTCCTGGTATTTGCGGATATTGTAGAGAATGCTTCCCACCCCGGTGCTGCAAATCAACGTCACTTCGCTCAGATCCAAAGCCAGCCAACGCGTGTCCTTAAGGAGCAGGTTTTCCAGATGTTTATCCAAAACACGCCAACTTTGCAGGTGGAAGCGGCCTTTTATCGCCAGGACCTGCAGGTCGCCCTTTTTCTCAAAATGAATTTCCATGGCACTTTCTTCTTGCAGCGAGGTTGGATCCGCGCCGCACTTTGATCCTACCCGGTGGCGTCCTTTTAGGTAAACCCCTAGTTGCTTTGCTCTTTTGACTTCTCAGGACTTTTTGATGCGCCGGGGTTTGCTATTTTTTGACACAGCGACGCAAGGGGCGCTTCCTCTTGCATCTCCGGAAGGTACGTATGGCAAGGAATGGTAAGGCCGGGTGGATCGCCGGGTTTCTCGCGCTAAGTATGTGGATGGGTTGCGCCGGATTTGGACCCACGGGGAAATCGGGGAATGCCAATTCCGACGCCGATGGAAATGACACCCATGCCGCAGCCGCCCAATCCGCCGCTGTCTCTAAAGGCGCTGATGAGCCCACGGAATTGGATCGCATGCTCGATGCCAAACCCATCACCTTGGCCGCCGTGAAGCCCGCGAATACCGGCACGGCCACGGCCGCGACAACACCGGCGGCTCCGGTAGCGGCTCCGGCGGGAAAAGCCAAATTCAGATTGCAAATCGGAGCGGAGTCGGACGTGGACGCGGCGCAATCCAAGCAGGCCGAGTATGAAAGAAAATTGGGCGGGTCGGTGGACATGGTGTTCGACGCGCCCTATTACAAACTGCGCTGGGGTTATTTCGAAACCAAGCAGGACGCGGAGGATAAGATCCTCGAGATATCCGATCAAAAAATCCAAGCCTTCGTAATCAAGAACTAAACCGCCGGCCCGCCGGCATTTCTCGCTTCGGCCCGCGTGGACTTTTTCAACACCCGGCTAAGCGAGGCCCGCTAGGCCTGCCCGGGCCATTCGCCGGTAAAGACTTCCACCGCCGGTCCGGTCATCAGCACGCTCCCGGCCCCGTCGTATTCCAACAGTAAATCGCCGCCGGTCAGATGGATGGTCAGGCGCGACGCGGTTTTTCCCAAGCGCTTGCCGACGGCAGCCACGGCCGATGCGCCCGTGCCGCAAGCCCAGGTTTCTCCGGAGCCGCGTTCCCAGGTTCTCTGTACCACTTCGCCTGCGGAAATGATTTGCACGAACTCCACGTTGACCTTGCGCGGGAACAGCGGATGCGTCTCGATCAAGGGTCCGAATTGCGCTACGGGAAAACGCGCGACATCGTCCACATAGATGACGCAATGGGGATTGCCCATTGACACGGCGCTGAAGGTAAAGCTGCGTCCGCCCGCTTCCAGCTTCTGATCCAACACTTCGGGAAGATCCAACGTGGTGGGGATTTTCAAGCCGTTCCACACGGGCGCGCCCATGTCGAGGCGGATGCTTTCGGCTTTTCCGGCGCCATCCCGCTTTACGATACGGGCCGTGCGCCAACCCGCGCCGGTCATGAGCTTCAATTCGTCTTTACCTTGGGCATAATGGTCATGCACGTATTTCGCCACGCAGCGCAGGCCGTTGCCGCACATTTCCGACATCGATCCGTCCGCGTTGTACATCTCCATCTCGCCGTCCGCGCCCGCATGGGGTTTGATCAAAATCAAACCGTCGCCGCCTACGCCGAAACGCCGGTGGGAAAGCTCCTGCGCCGCCCGCACGGGATCGGCAAGCTTTTCCCGGAACAAATCCACGTAGACGTAATCGTTGCCCGTGCCATGCATCTTGACGAACTTCATCACCACCCCGATACCGTATTGTCCAAAACCACCTTGACCAGATTGTCGACCGCGATTTTCTGGCCCGTCTCTTCCGTCTCGCCCTTGTCCACGGCGTATTGTCCGAAGCCGGGCACGCGATCGTCCTTGTACAGCGTATCGCCTTTCACATGATCCACGAACCGCACGCTGACCATGATATCCACGCGATAGCTCGTCACCGTCGCGCCGCTGGTGGCCTGGGGCCGATGCGAGTATTCCGTCAAGGTCGTGATGAGTTCCGCGTCCCCGCCGTCCGACACCTTGCGGAGATTGCTGCGGCTCGCGAAGCCGTCTTCGAGACCCTTGGTGATTTTATCCGCCAGGGCCGATTCCAGGGTTTTATTGATCACGGGATCGACCCGCACGGTGCGTAGATGCGCCGGCAGGGTTGTGCCGGAAAAGCTGTAACACCCCCCCAGAGCGAGCACACTCGCGACAGCGAGCACACTCGCGACCGCGAGAAGGCCCGCGACAGCGAGCGATATTCCACGCGCGCGCCGGAAGGTAATCACACCGTCGGCTAAATGGTTGGGACTATTCATCTGGTTCAAAGTAAAAATTCCCCGCCGTGAAGCGGATGGATGACGGCGGATTCCGTAGCGGACACGCTCCGCCCATGGAGAACTTCCGTTCGATTCCAGGTGGATTTCTCTGGCTACTCGCAATGGTCATCATCGCCGGTTCCATGCACGGCCACCAGTTCGGATTGATCGGATTAAAACCCAGGGTGTTTTTTATTCCCGCTTGGATGCTTTCCTTGCTTCTCATCTGCGTGCAATTCTGGAAGGCTTTTGGCTGGTACTCGCTGGGTTTCATGGCGCTTACCTTGGCTGTGATTATT
>JADGQO010000168.1 GCA_017881725.1 Fibrobacteria bacterium | reverse complement strand
AAGGATGCGACGCGATTACCCATCATGCCGTATAATGAAACCGGTTCCGTGATGCCATTGGTTTTTTCACCCGGTTGGATCAAAACCATACCGCCCATTTGCCGGGCCTGAAATTTCGATTCGGGGGTGGAATGCGCGCGCGCAATGCCGCCAACGGGAGTGGGCAAAGAGTCATAGGTGATTTTGATCAGCTGGATTTTCAGCGAGGTGGTCAGTCTCAGGGACGAGTCGGTATTGACAGGGGCCTGGGCAAAATTCGCGGCTT
Source organism: Fibrobacteria bacterium (assembly GCA_017881725.1). Taxonomy (GTDB): domain Bacteria; phylum Fibrobacterota; class Fibrobacteria; order UBA11236; family UBA11236; genus Chersky-265. The sequence goes on along the minus strand of JADGQO010000168.1, from coordinate 6,445 downwards.
CCATGGCCACGATGGTCGCGGAGTCGGCATGATAGGTTTGCGACGTGCTGACCGAACCGTTCGGATTTGACACTAAAATTCCTGTCACTTTGTTCCGTAAGGCGTAGGATACGATTCCATTGGCATACCAAACATCGATGTTGGAATGGCTGGTGGTTTTCCCTACCGCATTGGACAAGCTGATGGTGCCGCTGTTGATAGAGTCGGCGAAGGCGAACCAATACTCATCCCATCCCGGTTTGATATACTGATCCTTATTTGATTTGATGAAAAGCGGAGTTGTCGTCGAAGAAAATTTCGTTTCCCCTTTTTTCCGCGTTGCGAAGATAACGTTTTTGGAAACGTAGGCATCGCAGGTTCCGGCCGCGTCGAAATCAGTGATCATCTTGTATTCGGTCGCATCGTGCAAAATGGTCGCCGCGCCCATTTCCCTGCCTAATTTAACCGCCGCGCTCGCCGTCAACGTGGTCGGCGAATCACCCGTGAGGATGTATTGGTACGCGGATTGGAGATGGAAATTCTGGTCGCAAACGGTGGCGCCGGTCCACGCGACAACGGAAAGTCCGAGAAAGAGAGATAATTTTTTCATAGTTCGCTCACGGGTTAATCTATCCGAAAGGTACCTAAAAGCAAAGCCATTTCCGGTAATTTCTAGCTTTTAAGCAGGCCGCAACTCCGTTCCAGGCACCGACCGCACGGCGGACGGAATAGGCCGAAAATCAATTTTGCGCCGGAAAGTATCGGAATTCGATGTCGGAAATTTCCCAGAAAACGCAGCGACCCCACGTCCATCGAGACCCCCCAGGACCCCGAGTCCTCTATATTTCCTCAACTTATTCGCGGGACGAGAAGGACAATCAAAATCCTTGGATGATGGATACCATCCGCCACTTGCGGGACAAGGGTTACGACATAGAGGTTTTGGCCCCGTCCTACCGGGGCTTGCGCTCGCATACCGTGGGCGGCGTGCAGGTGCATCGTTTCCGTTATTGGTTTTCCAAATGGGAAACCCTGACGCATGACCAAGGCGCACCCAATAAGATTCGCGGCAGCGCGCTCATCAAATTGCTTTTCTTTCCGTATCTGTTTTTCGGATCCCTGGCCGCCATGCGCCTGGCCCGCCGCAACCGTTACGATTTCATCCATTGCCATTGGCCCTTCCCGCACGGTCTCATGGGCTTCGCGGCCTGCCGCGCGGCGCACAATCGTCCCCGCCTGATTTTGCATTTCCATGGCGCCTGCCTTTTGCTCGCCGCCAAATTCAAACCCATCGCGCCGCTGCTGCGCTTCTGCCTCAACCGCGCCCAGGGCGTGGTGTCCAACTCCACCTTCACGGCCGGCTTGGTCAACGCCCTGCAGCCGACGCGCCAGACCATCATCGGATTCGGTTCGCCCTTGCAAGGCGCGCCCATGCCCATGCCCCATAACGACGTGAAGATTATCCTCACCGTGGGCCGCATCGTGGAGCGCAAAGGCATCGTGTTCCTCATCCGTGCGCTGCCTAAGATTTTGTCCGTCCTGCCCGCCAAGCTCGTCATCGTGGGCAGCGGCGATCCTCCCGTGGAAGCGGCGTTGCGCGCAGTAACGATGGAATTGGGATTGGAAAAATCCGTCGTCTTCGCCGGGAAAATTCCGGAGGCCGAATTGATCGCGCAGTATCGCGGGTGTGACGTGTTCTGCCTCCCGGCCATCGTGGATTCGCAGGGCGAGACGGAAGGCTTGGGCGTGGTCTTGTTGGAAGCGTTGAATTATGCGCGGCCCGTGGTGGCCTCGCGCGTGGGCGGCATCCCGGACATCATCCGCGACGGGGAAACCGGATTGCTCTGCCCGCAAAAAGATCCCGAAGCGCTGGCGGATACCCTGCTTACGATGCTGCGCGATCCGGAGCGGGCGGAAAAGTTGGGGCGGCAGGGCTGCGCCATGGTGGGTCGCGAGTTCTCATGGGAACACGTGGTGGCGAAGTGGGAGACGTTTTACGCCGGAGCGCGGCTGCCGGGTCCAGGTTAGTCCGCTGAAATTTCCACGCGAACGCGGGCCATCGGCCGCACAGTCACGCCAAAGTTACCGTCATTTGTAAGTAACCCTGCAACACCCTGTTAGGCATCGAAGAGAATTCCATGGAATATTTTCTGATCGATTTTCAAAACGTGATTCCCTCCGTTTTCCCCGATCTCACCGCGGATCAGGCCATCATTGTATTTACCGGGGATAAACAAACCAAAATCAACCTGGGTTTGGTGCAATGGGCCCAGCCGCTGGGGAAACAAGTGGAATGGAAGCCCATCGCGGGTAGCGGACCGAATGCGTTGGATTTCCATATCGCATTTTACATCGGAAGGATTTCCGCCAAGGAGCCGGAGAGTTCCTTCGTAATCCTCTCGCAGGACAAGGGGTTCGACCCTTTGGTCCAACACGTCCGGTCGCTGGGAAGTCGGTGCGAAAGAGTGGAAAGCTTTCCCGTGAAAAAGATCAAGAACGTCAGCGTGATCGAAATGGCCGCATCCCTGATCGCCCATTTCCAAAAGATCGAGGAAATCCAAAGGCCCCATAAGGCGGCCAAATTGAAGGCGTACATCAAAAACAAAACCCGGCGAGAGGACGAAGTCGCGGAGTCGATCATCGCCGAGCTATCGGCCGGAGGTTACCTCGAAATCAAGGATGGAAAGGTGGTCTATCTCCAAACCGGGGCGTAACCCGTCTCGAACGCGCGCGTAAACAGGCCTTGTCGGCTTTGTTGGCCTTGAAGAAACGCGTTAATGCCGAACCACAAAGGATTTTTTTTTGGAGCCCTGCACGGAGTCCGTAACGGGCCGGCTCACTTCCGGGTCCGAGAGCCTTCCGTATTTTCGATGCTGGTTTTAGAACGGCGACCTTGGGTTTCCGCTATTACATGGACGTCATTCCCCTCAAGCCGGAACTAGTGAAAGGCAGTCACGGAACCCTGGCGGCGAATCCCGAGAAAGCGGCCCTTTGCATTTCGGAGGTCAAGGCCCTGCGGACGGTAACTTCTACGTTACCCATGACGGGAGTTAAGGACCTCATCGTCGCGCACGTGCTCTCGAACGGCTAAGAGACCGGATCACGCCGGAATCCCCAACCACCCTAAAAAGTGGCCAAGGTGATCCCCAATGACAATTCGGGATCCCTCCCGGTAAGCGAAAGACCCTCGGAGGTAGCCAAAACGCGGACTCCGAACGTTTATATTTATACCGCCGCCGAAGGAATCCCTCGCGGCCACTGGGCTATCTTCCATCTTCTCCGGGAGGCTTTATATGCGAATCCACTCACTGCTTGGAGCATCCGTCCTCCTCGCCGGACTTCTGATGAGCGCCTGCGATTCTTCCAGCACCTCGCCCACCCCCAATCCGGAAAAACCTGCCACCCAGCCCCTCAAGCCCAGCGGCACACTAACCATAGCAGGCAAGGCCTGGCCCGTCTGGGTCGCTGGAGGCTATAATAAAGACAGTCTGGGTCTTGTCATTAAGACCGATTTGGACGTCATCGGCCATACGGGATGGGGCTTTGCGCTGTATACTCTACCGGGGCAAGGGACCCGCGCCATCGAGAAAGACACCTTAGTAGTCCCACAGAACACCGCGTCCTACTGGTCAAACCCCAATCAACCTGCGGATTGCACTTACCGCGTAAACGGGGGAAACTTCCACATCGATGCCTGGACGGCGACCTCAACCGGCACCAACGAAACGGTGAAGATGTCGGGAGGCGCATCCATCATCCTCATTCCTTACGAATACACCTCGAAGGACTGCAAGGGCTTCACCGCTGAGGTGACCTTCACCGACGCCGATGCGGAATTCACCCACGCCGTAGCGAAAACTGCGGCCCAGTAGACGTAGGCCTTCGTTCCTTTTTGCCGGTACGACGACACCTCCGCGAACATTGGCGCATCGGTAAATCAAAACCCCTTTCCGTTCCCATCAAAAACCGCCGTCTCGCGCCTCAACCCATCCACCTGAAGTCACGAGATTCGATCCCCATCTCCCCATTCCTCCCCATTCCCCCTGTGTGGATTCCGAGTTTTCTCGCAGCCTAGGCTGCACGACCTTCGGTGGACCCGGCGAGTGAAACACTCGTGGTAAATGCATGGCTGTGAGTAACGTCCGTAACGTTTCTTCCGTTTTCACGATAGCTACCAACCGAAGCTTGCCGCCACATTCGTCCTTGGGACCCAGGCTGGCGTACCTGAGCACCGCAGCGACGGCACGATTCGATTTGGCTTGGTGGATCCGGCACGATGGTTTTCGCTTCCCCCTCGGGATTTTTTCCTTCAGACCCGGAAGTGAGCCTACCCGTAAAGGACCCAGCGCATGGCGCAAAAATTCCCTTCAGGCGTTTTCGTATTCGGGTTCCGTCAGGGCTAGCTTTCGGTGGGGGCTACGGGCCCTCATTTCAACGGATGCAAGCCCAACCGGGTACGGATTTCCCGCACGCGGGCCCAAACCAATTTGTCGGCCTTGAAGAAGCGCGTTAACGCCGAGACCGTGCAGCCCAGGGCTTCGGCGGCCGGGGCCGCATGACCATTAAAATTGGTCAATGCCAGCAGAGCCAGGAAAACCAGGCTCGGGTAATCGGCATGGGTCGGATTGCATTCCGCCCGGAAGGCCACCGTAACTTTCGTGTTACCTTGGTTCCGGCCCCGCACGGACGCGGAGGAATCGGGTGTTTCAGCCCGTTGGGACGGCGCGAGCGCCAAGGCCATTCTCAGCTTGTGCAGGGCGTCGAGCAGGTTCCGACGGGATTCGCGGTAGGCCACGGCTTCGGCGGAAAGCCCGCTGGCCTCATGCGCCAGGCGCACGCCGCTGTAGACGCGGTTGCGTTTTTGGCCGCCCGGTCCCGAACCTTGGTAACGGGATTGCGAGCAAGCCTTAAGGAGGGTTTCGGGATCCAGGGAAAGCCAATGGCCGGCCTGGTCCCAAGTTAGGAGCTGAGAATCGATCAGGTTAACCTTACCTGGCCGAACCGGTGGGCTTGGCCTGCAGCGTCATGAGGGGCGCGAAATAACCTCGGTACGCGAATATCAGGAAAAGTTCCAGCGCCGCCATCACTAAGGGCAATCCGATATCCTTCCCGTTTTCGAGAAGAATGTGAAAGGCCAGGATATTGACCAGAACCGGCCCGAGCACCACCAGTCCCAGGGGTGTCGTCCGTCCCAGCAGGACCAGGAATCCGCCCAGCAATTGGCACGCGCCTACCAATGCCATCCAATGCGTCGGCATCATCACGGTCATGAATTTGAATTGGAGAGACTCCGGCGGCGGAATCGGCATCCGTAGAAAAGGATGGAGAATATTCGCTCCGAAAATCATGAAGGGAATGCCGAGTAAGATTCGACAAATGATGGTTACGATTTTCAAAATGCCTCCGGAAGGGTAGGGGGGGTTCATGGATTCCATCCACGATGGAATCCAACCCGGTTAAAAAAGATTTTTCCTTGCTATAAATCAAGGCTTGAAAACCGGATAGTCCATGCAGGTAATTCGCGATAATTCCATTTCGGCAATCCATTCGTTCAACGCCACGCCGGTCAATCGACTTTCCGGATATTTTCGCGGTTACTTTCCGGTAATTGACGATAGGGGTGGTGCCTTCAACGTCCAGGCGCTTAGCGCTAGCCTTCGTCGTCCGGCGCATCGTCCTTCGTAATCATTCAACGGCGGAATTCTCAACGGCGGAGAAGCCGTACCGCCTCGCGCCAGGGCAGGGCGCCGGTCAACAGAGGTAACACGTAGAATACCCCCAAAAGACCCGCGCGCAAACCCATCGGAAACGATCCCGGCATCCGCTGCGTCAAAATTCCCAGCGTCCACCCCAGCGCGATCCAAACCAGGACCGGGCCCATTTTTCCCCAGGGGATGATGATGGGAAACAGTGTCTGGCTTTTCCGCATAACCATTACGGCCATCACAAAATAACAGAGGATGGCGGAAATCGTCGCGCCCCACAAACCCAGCGTCGGAATCAGCAGCAAGTTCCCCAGCACCGTCACGGCCGCGCCCACGCCATTGTTCCACATCATAAAACGCGTTTGCTTGGCGATGTAGATGCCTAAGGTAAAGTGGACGAGCCAGGCCTGGAAGGCATAAGCCAGGAGCACGCCCGGCACGATTTCCAGGCCCACCCAAAAGGACTTGGCGATGAAGGGATGCCCGTGGATGGGAATCGCCACCAGCTTGTCGAGGAAAGTCATGAGCGTCACCGAGGCATAGCCGATGAACAAGGTGAGCAACAGCAGGATGCGTCCGAACAAATCGCCGGCGTCCGGATCCTTTTGGCGCTGCAGGAAAAAAGGCTGCCAGGCCATGCGATACATCTGCACCAGTAGGAGGCCGAACACGCCCAGCTTCCAGGCGGCGGAAAAAATGCCCGTCAATTGCAAAACGTCGTAACCCTTGCCCGGATACAACCGGTCGATATCCGCTTGCTT
>JADGQO010000167.1 GCA_017881725.1 Fibrobacteria bacterium | reverse complement strand
GCGTTTCCGGTTGCGGGGCTGAAAGGTTCTTTTCATGTTTCGGAATCCGTTTTATAAGATGAGCGGATCAATTTAGTTTTCATCCCCTTGAAATTTCAAGGGTTAGCTCCCTTTTCCGGGAATTCACTTTGCCTATTCAGCCAAAACCGAGATCATCCCTAAAGCCCCCTATATATATATGGCTATTGGCGGGGATAGCGACAATTTTACAGTTACCAATAGTAACTATAGTATTTTTGGTTATTTGTGGATTTCGATGGAAGCGCTTGGTATTGATCGCAAATCTTCGTTTATGTGATGTTTCACCCGGTTCTTTCTTTTTTTCCCGATTTTATTGGCAGACCGCCTTCCAGTTCAGTCGATTTCTCATTCCCCCTCCCATTCGCCTTTTTTCCATGCGGCCTCAGGATTTCCGCAAGGTTCAAATTCTCAGGTCTCAACCCGCTCTCGTTTTGTCCGCCCACTTTTCCAATTGGGAGCTCATGGGTTCTTGGCTGAATCGAATCGCCGAATTGCAAATGATCAGCGCCGCCGCTCCGCTGCAACAGGCTTGGGCCCAAAGCATTTTGATTTTCCTTCGTCAACGGCTGCGGAATCCCGTTGTCTTCCATTCCGCCGCCAAAGTCGGAATCCAACAACTTCGGCGGGGGCTTCGCTTCGGAGTCGTTTGGGATCAACATCATTCCGATTCCACTTTCCGCAGTATTTTTCTGGGTCAGCCCGTCAAGATGAACCCTCTCCCCGCCCTTTTGTTCGAACGGTTTCGTCCTGGCGTTTTTATGTCCTTTCCGCTACCAGGGAATACCATCCGCATCATTCAACTGGCTCACCCTGGGAGTTCCACCTTATCCGCCTCTCGGCTTGCTCGCCGGTATCATCGGGCACTTGAAATTCTGATTCGGCGGCATCCGACCCTGTGGTTTGGATTTGCCCATCGTCGCTTCAAGCTCACCTGCGATTATTGAGAGTCTTGGTCACTTCTCCTGGCCTCATTTTGAACGAAGGCTTTCTCGGGCCGTGGAATGGCGGATTTTTCCACGTCGCGCACTTCGGTTGCTTTTCTCGGCTGCGACACTTTGGTTTGTCATTGCCCAGTGTCACCTCTCGTGACCTCGGTAGACCGCGACGACCCAGGTATCGCCTTTAGTCCTGCCCCAACTTTCGCCCCACACCTTAATTTTCAAAAGTGTTTCACGTGAAACATCTTCCGGGGCTGGTGCTTTTGTTTCACGTGAAACAGTCTGAGAAATCTTCGCCACCGAAAATTATTTTTCGACAAAATATGAACGACATCTTTAAACCATTGTTTAAAACCAAGGTGCGAAAATTTTAAACCTGGGAGCAAAAAACAATCGGGGGCCAAAATGGAACAAAATAGAGCAAAAGGCACCGCCTGGAGAACATCGTTATTGAAATCCAAAAAGTTTATGATACATTTACTGGGCTTATGGTAAATTTGTTACAGGATCCGAAAAAATTCGATGATAAGACCGTCCAAAAACTCCGGGAAGTCGAATTTTTCCTGAGGAAATGGAATAAAAACATCAACCTCGTCAGCGAACAGGACGAGGTGGCCATTTGGGAGCGGCATATTGTGGACTCGCTCCAGGTGATGCCCTTCTTCAAGGAAGTGAACAAGCTCGCGGACATGGGAAGCGGGATCGGACTTCCGGCCGTACCCATTGCCATCGCCTGCCCGGACGTCGATGTTTTTGCCATCGAACCCAAACAAAAACAAAGCGCCTTGATGGCGGAACTCATCCGAGAAATCCGCATCCCCAATCTCCATGTCTTGTCCGAGCGCGTGGAAAAGGTTTTCTTATCGCATATGGATGTGGTGTGCTGCCGCGCTTTTGGCGAATTCAGCCGCGATGCCCGCTTGGCGTACAAAATGCTGAAACCCGGCGGCTTGTTCATGACTTTTAAGGCCTCCGAAGAAACCGCTGTGCCTCAAGGCTACGATAAGATCGAGAACCACGCCTATCAGCTGCCCTCCAGCGCACGGAAGTTCTTCATCGTCATCGCCTATAAAACAGGTGAAGTGTGAGCCGAATCATTGCGGCCTGCAATCAAAAAGGCGGCGTGGGTAAAACCACAACGTGCGTCAACACTTCGGCCGCCTTAGCCGCTATGGAAAAAAAGGTGTTGCTGGTGGATATGGATCCCCAGGCCAATGCCACCCAGGGTTTGGGCTATGATGAAGGTTTCGATGAAGATATTTATGATGCTCTGCTCTTAGCCGAATCAGATTTAAGCCGCGAGAAAATCCGCACCTATATCCAGCCCACCTCCATGCCGTTCCTGGAAATCCTTCCCTGTTCGCGCTCCCTGGCGGGTTTGGAAGTCCAGTTGATGAACCAACCCCAGCGGGAACGCCGGTTGTCCAAGGTTTTGGAACTCATCAAGGCGGACTACGATTATATCCTCATCGACTCACCGCCCAGCCTAAGCCTTCTCACTTTAAACGTGCTGACTTCGGCGGACTCGGTTTTGATTCCCATCCAATGCGAGTATTACGCTTTACAAGGATTGGCGGAGCTTCTTAATACCATCCGCTTGGTGCAACAGAATCTGAATCCGAAATTGTCGATTGAAGGCGCGCTCTTGACCATGTACGACAGTCGCCTGAACTTGTCCAAACAAGTTGCCGAGGATGTGCAGAATACCTTCTCGGAAAAAGTCTTCAAAACGATTATTCCCCGCAGCGTGAAACTGAGTGAAGCCCCAAGCTTCGGCAAACCCATCATTCTCTATGATGTCCTGAGCAGCGGCGCCACCAAGTACATGGAGCTGGCGAAAGAAATTTTGCAAAATGACTAGAAAGGCCTTGGGAAAAGGCTTGGAGGCCATCTTCGGAAATCTCGGCCAAGAGGTGGTCCACCCGAAAACGGGATCGGCGACTCTAGAAATTGAAATTTCCAAAATTGCTCCAAACCCCTTCCAGCCCCGTCGGGAATTCGGCCAGGAAGATATTGAGGAGCTGGCCAACTCCATCCATGAAAAAGGCCTGCTCCAGCCCATTCTCCTCCGCAAGCACGGGGAAGGATTCCAAATCGTCGCCGGGGAACGCCGGTTCCGGGCCTTCCAACATCTAGGCAAAACCAAAATCCCGGCCCTGGTCCGCGACCAATTGTCCGACCGGGACATGATGGAAATGGCGCTGATTGAAAACCTGCAGCGCGTACAACTGAATCCCATCGAAGAAGCCCTGGCCTTTGAACAGCTGATCAACGCTTGCGGCATCACGCATGAAGAGCTGTCGCAGAAGTTGGGCAAAAGCCGCTCGGCCGTGACCAATACCTTACGGCTTCTTAAACTGGACGATGAGATCAAAGAGTGGATCCGCACGGGCAAGCTCTCCGCCGGCCATGGCCGCGCACTGTTGCAAACGGATCCGGCCCAACGCATGAAGCTGGCGCGTAAAATCCTTGCGGAAGATTTAAACGTGCGCAACGCGGAAAAAACCACGGCCAAAAAGCCCACGGCCGGTAACGGCTCCGATGCGCCCAAAGCTCTGAATCCCAATACCGAAGCCTTCATCCAAAAGCTGCGTTTTCTCTTGGGCACCAAGGTGGTCATGAAAGGATCCGAACAACGCGGCATCCTGGAAATCCATTACATGAGCAGGCACGATCTGGATACCTTGGGCGAGCTCCTGGAGCGCGGCCATGAAGTTCAGAACGCAGCCGGCTAGGCGCTGCGCGCGGACCGATGTCCCAGAAACGCTACATCACGCTGCAAATCATCCCGGATGATTCCAGCGATGTCTGGACGCTGAAACTGCGTTATCGCTTTTTCGAATTCCTGTTTTACGCCATCACCATCGCCCTGTTTGCCGTAGCGCTCGCGGCCGTGAAGATCACGGAAATCAACGGCAAGGTTTTGACCGCCAACCATTTGGCCACCATGAACAAGCAGCTCATGGAAAAGCAGGAAAAAATGGCCATGCTGGAAGAAGAGCTGGCGCAGATCTCGGAACAGGAACGGAAAATCCGGGGCATCGTGGAAACGTTCATCACGGAAAAATCCCGCGACTCCGTGGGCGGCAAAGACGTCGAAAGATCCAGCCGTTTCTCGGCGTCCGATCTGGAAAAGTACGTGGCCGACGTGCGGGCACTCGAGAAGAAAGCCATGGAAAAGGCCGGGCATGCAAAAACGGCCTTCCCGGGTAAGGAAAATACTCCCGACATTTGGCCCGTGGCCGGCATCGTCAGTCAGCCGTATAATGTGAGCGGCAGTCCCGAAGCGCGCCATGAGGGCATCGACATCATCGCGGAAATGAATGCCCTGGTCATGAGCGCGGCGGCGGGTATCGTTGTGCAGGCGGGACAGGACCGGGATTTGGGACGCTTCGTGAAAATCGACCATGATTTCCACCGGGAAACTTTATATGCCCATTTAAGCCGAAGTTTCGTGCAAGTGGGCGACCATGTGGGCAAGGGCACCACCATCGGCACGGTCGGAAATACCGGAAACAGTTACGGACCGCATCTACATTATGAGATTCTCGTCAAAGGAAAATCCGTCGACCCCCAACAATATTTAAAATGAGGAACCCATGTCCAAAAACATAGCCGAGAACATTGCCTTCATTACGGAAGGTTGCGAAATCGTGGGGGATGTCAAGGTAGAGCATGACCTGCGCGTATATGGTTACCTAAAAGGAACGGTGACCGTGGGTGGCAACTTGGTCATAGGCCAGACGGGAAAAATCGAAGGAGAGATTACAGCGCGCTCCGCGACCATCGCCGGACAAATCCACGGGAATATCAAAGGGCACGAAAAAATCATCCTGGAAACCAAATCCATGTTGATTGGGGACTTACAGACCCGGGAACTGGTTATTAACGAAGGCGCACTATTCCAAGGCAATTGCTCTATGCCAACGGAAGATCGGAAATAAACCGGCCCTCCTTTGCAAACTCCAGAACCGGACGGCAAGTCAGACCACAAGCGCGTCAATCCCCCGAAGCCTACTCCCGACTCCAATCAGTGGCTGGAATTCCTGAATCTGGGCTGGATTTTCGCGGGCACTTTGACTTTGAGTGTCGGTGGCGGTGCTTGGCTCGATCATCATTTTAAAACCGCACCGGTTTTTCTCCTCCTCGGCGTCCTCATCGGTTTCGTGGGTTGTGGATATTCCATGTTCCGCATGGTGAAAAATTTGTCCACCAATGAATCTGAAAAACCGCCGAAATGATGTTAAGTAAGCCTGCTACAGCGCGGCACGGCCCAGTAAATGCCTTTAAATCAAAAGCGGCCTTTGCTATCATTCGTCGCGTTAAAAATGACCCGGCAATAATGTTTCCGGGCTAACGGAAGTATGCCGGCGGTGTTCACCTACTCCAAAAAAATTCTCTTCGTCATGGTGTTTTTGGCCATGGTCGCCGCATTCGTTTCCACCCGGCTGCAATTCTATCCGGTGGTGTTCGCCACGGGCGCCGTGATCTTCATGGCGCTCAACGCTTTGGCGGCTTTATTGCCCCTGTACATTTTCCGTGGTAAGAAAAATCCTTTCACCGTTTACCTGATGGGCATGGTCGTCCGTTTGGCTTTGGTGGGAATCGCGATGATTCTGCTTCTTACCATCGGCAAGCTGGATCAGAACGCTTTACTTTCCATTACCCTCACGGCTATGGTATCCTTTGTCGCTTACCTTGCGGTCGAGATCCATCATTTCATCCGACACAACGCCGGCTTCCTGGGCACCTAATCCAAATGATGCAAATGAAGAAACTGATTTCCACGTTGACGTTCGGCCTCATCGCCGCCTTGAGCCCGGTTTTGGGCGAAGAGAGCCTGGGCGATTTCCTGACGCACCATATATCCAACTCGCATGAATGGCATCCGCTTCCCTTCCTGCCGGTTCTGCATTTGCCCACCGGTTGGATGATCGGCGGCATCGACGTGTCCCCGAGCCAGCATGTGTTGTTGATGCTGTTGGCGGGCGCGCTTTTGATCCTCATGTTCGCCTTCGCGAGCCGCCGCAAGAATGGCGCTCCGGTGTCGCGCTTCGGGCATGCGCTGGAGGCTCTGGTCATTTACGTGCGCGACGAAGTGGTGGAACCGAACCTGGGCAAAAAAGAAACGCCCAAGTGGATGCCTTTTTTCCTGACCATCTTTTTCTTCTTCCTGACCTTGAACCTGATTAGCCTGGTGCCCGGCATCTCGGCCGTGACCGGCAACGTGAATTTCACCGCCGCCATGGCCACCTTGATTTTCATCGTCTACAACGTGGCAGGCATGAGGCATAATGGTCCGGTCCATTATGTCGCCAACATCTTTCCCAAAGGCGTGCCCTGGCCGATCATGATCATCATCATCCCCATCGAAATCATGGGGCTGATCACCAAGGCCTTCGCTTTGTGCGTGCGCCTTTTCGCGAACATGACCGCAGGACATATTTTGCTGTTGTCTCTGACCGGACTCATCATCGTGTTCAAAACCGCTTGGGTCGCGCTGGGCTTTTTGCCCATGACGCTGTTCATCTATCTGATCGAGGTGCTGGTGGCGTTTCTCCAGGCCTATATCTTCACCTTGCTCTCGGCGTTGTTCGTGGGCATGGCCATTCATCAAGAACATTAATTTTAACCAGCACACAAGGAGTCACAGATGGCTTTGGAATCTGTAGGATTGGGAAACGCGGGCATGGGATATCTTTCCGCCGGCATCGGTGCCGGCCTGGCCGCGATTGGCGCCGGCATCGGCATCGGTAAATTGGCCGGTTCGGCCCTGGAAGGCATTGCCCGCCAGCCGGAAGCCGTGGGCGTGTTGCGCACGACCATGTTGATCGCCGCCGCTCTGGTGGAAGGCGTGGCTTTGTTCGCGCAGGTTATTTGTATCATCGTCGCGTTTAAGTAAAAACGCGATTCGCGTTGACGCCCATCGATGCGACGTAGGCCTCCGCCAATTGCGGGGAGTTCGGCGGGTTCGATGCGGAAACGGGCCGGTGCCGATCGTGGTGACTGGCGCGGTCGATGGGGGGCCTACTCCGAATCGACGCGGAATGGGTAAGCCGTCCCGGTTAGCCGGAACGAAGTTGCCTACGGGTCGATCGGGACCTTGATCCGGATCGATGCGGGATCAGACGACGAACGCGGAGGATTCCCTGGCGGGGTCTGAAGCAAAACGCGAGGGCGCAGTGCCAATCGCGGAGAAGAACAGGTCAAGTGCGATCGCCCCAGGGCGATTCGAGTTTGGACCGAAACGGAGTACCTTAGGAATACCTAGGGATCTTTCCGAAAACTCAGGGGTAACAGATAGGTTACCCGGGAGGACGAGGATAGCTGCGGGTGCCGAAGGGTTTCCGGGCGATGCCGAAGCCACCTTTTAAAGAGGATGGATTATGAGCAGCGAATTGAACGGACAGGTTTACGCCCAGGCGTCCGCAGCGGGATCCTCGGAAACGCATTCCGAGGTGGCCGTCGCGGGGCATGAGGAAAAGGGCGGGTTGCCGCCGTTCCTGCGTTTCGATCCCGGCGTGTGGATCTGGACCATGATCGTTTTCCTGGGCCTCTTGTTCATCTTGCGCAAGATGGCTTGGAAGCCCATTTTGGCCTCCATCGACGAACGCGAAAAAACCATCAAGGAAAGCCTCGACCAGGCTGCGCGCATCCAGGAAGAAAGCAAGCGCATCAGCGAGGAGCAGAATAAAATCCTCGCCGCCGCCCGCACGGAAGCGCATGCCTTGATACAGTCGTCGCGCCAAGCGGCCGAAGACATCCGCCGCAAGTTGGAGCAGGCCGCACAGGAAGAGAAAGCGCGCATCCTGGCTTCGGCCCATACGGAAATCGAAGCGTCCAAGCGCGCGGCCATCGCCGAATTGCGCCGCACGACGGCCGACCTGTCCATCCAAATCGCCGAGAAGCTCATCCGCGCCAATCTGGACGATGCCAAACAACGCGCCCTGGTCGACCAATTGATTACCGAGGTGAACGGAAAGGCTTAAGGCTTTTCCCGTAACTCACTCGTAGCACCGAACGCGATTAAGTACAGGATACGGAAGCGAAATGAAAAAGGATAAAGCCGCCGGAGTCTATGCCCGCACCCTGATGGATGCGGCCCTGGCTGCGGGTTCGAACGACGCCGTGCTCGCCGACATGCGGGCCCTGGCCGAGACGTTCCGCCGACTGCCCGCCTTGCATAAGTTCCTGACCCATCCCATCCGGCACACGGAAGATAAGGCCAAGCTCATGGCCAACACCGTGGGACAGATGGCGCCGCTCACGGTCAAGTTCTTTAAGCTGTTGGAACACAAAGCCCGCTTCGCGCTGTTGCGCGGCATCGCGGATGAATACCTGACCCTGGAAGAGGAGCGCAAGAATATTTTGCGCGCCACCATCGTCAGCGCCCAGGCGCTGTCGCAGGAACAGATGGACAAATTGGCCCGCGGCCTGGAAGCGCAGCGCCCGGGGAAAAAGTTTTTGCTGGAAAATACCATTGACGCCAACCTCCTTGCGGGCTTCCGCATCGTGCAAGGCGATCAAATCACGGACGCCAGCCTCCGACATAAACTCGAACTGCTCAAGCAGAAACTAGCCGCATAGGAATCAGCACATGGCCGCAGAACTCCGATCCGACGAAATCACTTCCATCCTGCGCAAGCAGTTGGAATCCATCGAGACCTCGACCGATACCTACGAGACCGGCACGGTCTTGCAGTCCGGCGACGGCATCGCGCGCATTTACGGCTTGACCCAGGTCATGGCCGGCGAGCTCATCGAAATCCAAGGCGCCAAGAAAACCGTGACGGCCTTGGTGTTGAACCTGGAAGAAGACAACGTGGGCGTGGCCATTCTCGGTGACGCCGCCGCTGTGTCCGAAGGCGACACCGCGCGCCGTACCAAGACCATCGCCGCCGTGCCGGTGGGACCGACCATACTGGGCCGCGTCATCAACGCTTTGGGCGAACCCATCGACGGCGGTCCAGCCCTGGACCGAACCCACGTGCGCCCCATCGAAGCCAAGGCCCCGGGCATCGTGCGCCGCCAGAACGTATGCGAACCCATGGAAACGGGCATCAAGGCCATCGACACCATGATTCCCATCGGTCGTGGCCAGCGCGAGCTCATCATCGGCGATCGCAAGACGGGCAAAACCGCCATTGCCATCGATACGATTTTGAATCAAAAGGGCAAGGGCATGATGTGCATCTACGTTGCCATCGGCCAGAAACAAAGCACCGTGGTGCAAATCGTCGAGCGCCTCAAGGCCGCCGGCGCCATGGACTATACCTGCGTGGTCGCGGCCAACGCCTCCGACCCGGCTCCGCTCCAATACCTGGCTCCCTATTGCGGCGCAACCATGGGCGAGTACTTCATGTACAACGGCCAGCATGCCCTGGTGATTTACGACGACTTGACCAAGCAGGCCCAGGCCTACCGCCAGTTGTCGCTCCTCCTCCGCCGTCCCCCGGGTCGCGAGGCTTTCCCCGGCGACGTGTTTTATCTGCACTCCCGCTTGCTCGAACGCGCGGCCAAGATGTCCGCCAAGGAAGGCGGCGGTTCGCTGACGGCCCTGCCCATCATCGAAACCCAGGCCGGCGACGTGTCGGCTTACATTCCCACCAACGTGATCTCGATCACGGACGGCCAGATCTTCCTGGACACCAACCAGTTCAACGCCGGCCAGCGTCCGGCCGTGGACGTAGGCTTGTCCGTGTCCCGCGTGGGCGGCGACGCCCAGATCAAGGCCACCAAGCAGGTAACCGGCCCGTTACGTATCACCTTGGCCCAGTACCGCAACCTCGCGGCCTTCGCGCAGTTCGCGTCGGATTTGGACAAGGCCACGCAGAAGCAGTTGGCCCGCGGCGAGCGCATGATGCGCATCCTGCGCCAGGGACAGTACGCGCCTTACAGCATCGGCAAAATCATCTTCATCGTGTACGCGGGCATGAACGGCTATACGGACGACGTGGCCGTGAAGAGCATCGCCGCTTACGAGGAGCAGCTGATGTCCTTCGTCGAAATCAAGTATCCCGCGCTCGTCAAAACCATCGAGGACAAGAAGAAGCTCGATGACGACCTGACCAACGAGATCAAGAAGGCTTTGGAGGAGTTCGGCAAGCAATTCGTGGCCGGCTAGGACTGAAACATGCCGTCGATTAAAGACTACCGGTTACGGATCAAATCGCTTCCGAACACGAGCAAGATCACGTCCGCCATGAAAATGGTCTCGGCCGCGCGTCTGCGCCGCGCCCAGGATGCGTACAGCCGCACGCGCCCGTATTACGAGAAAATGCAGGAGCTGATGGAACAGGTGACCGCGTCCTTCCAGGACCTGGATCATCCGCTCATGAAGGCCCGCGAAGTCAAAAAGACCCGCTACTATGTATTGGCGTCCGATCGCGGCCTGTGCGGTTCCTTCAACAACAACCTGCTCAAGGCTTTCGTCCGCGCGCTGGAAGGGAATAATTCCTTCGAAGCCGTGGGCCTGGGCCGACGCGCCAAGGATTTCATCATCCGCGGCAAATACGCTGTGCCCAAAAATACCGACGCGCTGAGCAACGTGGCCACCTTCGCATCCGCCACCGAGATCGCCCAGACGGCCATCCAGGATTTCATTTCCGGGGAAGTGGACCAAGTGTTCCTGGTGTACAACCGGTATAATTCCGTGCTGTCGCAAACCCCCGTAACCGTGCAGTTACTCCCCTTCCCGCGTCCGACTAAGGGCGCGAAGGATGAAAAAGGAAAAGCGAAGTCGGGTTCCGCAGCGTCGGCTACCGGGAATTCCCACGCTGGGTCGGCCGCAGGGAATGCTTCGGGGCCCAAACTCGACTATATCGTGGAACCGAATCCGGCCGAGGTGTTCAACGCCCTCTTGCCGCAGCTCGTGACCATCCAGTTCTTCCGCTCCTTGCTGGAGAACGCCGTGGGCGAGCATACCGCGCGCATGACGGCCATGGACGCGGCCACCAAGAATACCAAGGAATTGATCGGCAGCTTGACCTTGAAGATGAACCGCGCCCGCCAGGCCGCCATCACCAAGGAACTCATCGAAATCGTATCCGGCGCTGAGGCGTTGAAGGGATAAACAGGAGAGAACATGGCAAACAATTACGGAACCATAGCCCAGGTGCTGGGACCGGTGGTGGACATCGCCTTCGACGATCAAGGCTCGTTGCCCCCCATCCTGACCGCCCTCAAAACCACCAATCCCACCATCGGCCCGGGCGAGAACAACCTCACCTTGGAAGTCTCCCTGCATATCGGCGAGAACAAGGTGCGCGCCATCGCCATGGACTCAACCGACGGCCTGGTGCGCGGCAGCAAGGTGCTCAACACCGGCGCCCCGATTTCCGTGCCCGTGGGCGAAGGCTGCCTGGGACGTATCTTGAACGTTACGGGCGATCCCGTGGACGAAGCCGGCCCCATCAAGGGCGTGCGTTTTGATCCGATTCACAAGGCCCCGCCCGCCTTTACCAACCAGTCGACCAAGAGCGAAGTGCTCGTGACCGGCATCAAGGTGGTGGATCTTTTGGCCCCGTACGTGAAGGGCGGCAAGATTGGGTTGTTCGGAGGCGCCGGCGTCGGCAAGACCGTCATCATCATGGAATTGATCAACAACATCGCCAAGCATCACGGCGGCTACTCGGTGTTCGCCGGCGTAGGCGAGCGCACGCGCGAAGGCACGGCGTTGTTCGGCGAAATGAAAGAGTCCGGCGTGTTGGACAAGACCTGCCTCGTGTACGGCCAGATGAACGAGCCCCCGGGAGCGCGCGCGCGCGTAGCCCTGACCGCCTTGACCGAAGCGGAATACTTCCGCGACGACAAGAGCCAGGACGTGCTCCTCTTCGTGGACAACATGTTCCGTTTCACCCAAGCCGGGTCCGAAGTGTCCGCCTTGCTCGGACGCATTCCTTCGGCCGTGGGTTATCAGCCCACGCTCGCGACGGAAATGGGCGACTTGCAGGAACGGGTAACCTCCACGTTAACAGGGTCGATCACTTCCATCCAGGCCATTTACGTGCCCGCCGACGATTATACCGACCCGGCTCCGGCCACGACCTTCGCGCATTTGGACGCGACCACGAACTTGTCGCGCGCCATTTCCGAAATGGGCATTTACCCGGCCGTGGATCCGCTGGAATCCACCTCGCGCATTCTGGATCCGCTCATCATCGGCGACGAACATTACCAGACCGCCCGCGGCGTGCAGGCCATCCTGCAGCGCTACAAGGAATTGATGGACATCATCTCCATCCTGGGCATGGACGAATTGTCCGCCGAAGACCGCGCCACCGTGTACCGCGCGCGCCGCATCCAGAAATTCCTGTCGCAGCCTTTCAGCGTGGCGGAAACCTTCACTTCCATTCCCGGCAAATTCGTGAAGCTGGCGGACACCATCCGCTCCTTCAAGGAAATCCTGGACGGCAAGCACGACGATCTTCCTGAGAACGCGTTCTACATGGTCGGTTCCATCGAAGAAGCCGTCGAAAAGGCGAAGACCCTGAAATGAAACTCCAGATTCTGACGCCCGACAAATCCGTGTTCGACGGCGAGGTCGATGGTTTCTCCGTGCCCGGCGCTGCGGGGCCGTTCCAGGTCCTGAAAGATCACGCTCCCATTCTGTCGAGCCTGGTCTCGGGAGAATTGCGTATTCAGATCGGGATGAAGGAAACATTCTACACCGTGTCCGGTGGCTTCGTGGAATTCCACGCCAACCAAGGCGTGGTTCTCGCGGAGTCTGCGGGCGAAAAAGGTTGATGGAATAATCGCGATGGCCTTGCCTGCCATCGTCTCCAAGCTTTGCGGTTTAGCAAAGTACGTCGGGTTTGAAAAAGTCGACGGTATTCAATGGCGACCTCTGGGCCGCTTCTTCTTAACCCTGACGCTAACGCTTCCCGCTCTTTTCCTCTCCTCCTGCCTCTTCGACACCGACTCCATCGTCGAAGCTAATTTCCTTCCGGAACTTTCCGGTCTTAAGCACGCGGCCAATCCCGTAGCCATTGCGTATGGCGTTACGAACAACGGCGACGCCGGCAGCGGCAGCGGCACCGGTAAAAGCATGGTCGGATTGCAATTTGCTTTTCAATCCATGAATTATGCCCACGAGGTCGATTCCAATGTCGCGGTCTTTCACCAACAAACCGGCGTCTACCCCGCTTTGGTCGGAGCTTATTTCGACTACACGGTTCAAGCGAAAAACCTGCGTGCGTTCCTGGACGCGGCTTACGCGAACGGCTGCGTGCCTTATGTGACTTTGGATCCGAAGTATTGGGCCAATCCCGATCTCCGCTATCAGAAAACCTTTCTCGCCTTAACCACGCAAGGAAAATTCGATTCGCTCCTGAACGCCGTGGCAACAACGATCCGTGACTTCGCCCATCCCGTCATCATTCGCTTCGCGCATGAAATGAACGGCGACTGGTATCCCTATGCCGGAGGCGGTGACGCTGATAGCGACGGCCATGCCGATGGACCGCAAGCCTATATCCAAGCCTGGCGCCATGTCCACGCCATCTTTTCCCATGCCGGACCCAAAAACCATTATTGGGCTTTTTGCCCGAACGCGGAAACTTTTCCCGACGAAGAATGGAATCGCCCATTCCGGTATTATCCCGGAGACGAATACGTGGATTTGATTTTCGTGGACGCGTACGAGCATTATTCCAAACGGACGCAAACCCTGGAGCAAGTACTGGAAAAATTTTACGGCGAGTTGGGATCGCATTTACGATCGCAAGCATCGCTGGGAAATCGCACGGATATTCCTTTTGGGCTCGGGGAATTCGGCACCAACCGGAAGGAAGCCGACGCGAAATTGAATTGGTATGTCGATGCCTTGGATTCCATAGGAGCGGACCTTCGCATCCAATTCCATTTTCTTTACAATGCGCAAAACGGCTCAGAGGATTTTTCCCTCCGCGGCCTGGAAAACTTGCCGGGTAGCCAGTCAGGAAATTTATTGCACGCGGCCTATCAGAATCTCCGCTTTCTGTTTCGGCTTTTCAGCCCAGCGTAAAGAATGAGTCGGAACGAGGAAGGAGTTTTTCGGGCGGCCCTAAAGCTTTCTGGAAGCGGCTACATTACCGTCAAGAGCAGGGATTTTTCCTCGACGCTCTTGGACAAAGCTTCCAGCACCGCGACTGTAGGCGTGTTTCTACCAGCCATTCCGGTCAACCCCTATTATAAAGGAACTGTTGAATTGTATGCGGATTGCCCTTCCTCCAATCTCAATTCGGTTTACCTCGGCCAGGTGAGGCCGACTCGGTTGCCCAACAATGCTTACAGAACGGTTTGCTTCGCGCACCCATCTTCAGCGAAGGCGCTTTCGGCAACCAGCCATCGCGACTTATCTTTCAAGCTGGCGGTGAATAGTCCCACCTCGGGAGTGGTACTAGATCGTCTAGTGATTCTGCCATAAAAGGAGACGGTTATGAAATTTTATGGGTACAAAGTGGGATTGTCCTTTTTCCCATTGGTTTTTTTGGCTGGATGCATTAACGATGGAGGCGATAGGTACCCGGCATTAAATAAAAATCAGCTGGTTGGATGTTGGGTAATGCCAAATCCCTATCCTGGTGCAACCTGTGTAGAGAATTGTTATTCTGAATCGGGTAAAATTTATTTCAAAACCACATATCCTCCGAGTCAATCGTACCCAAATTTTTTTACTGAGGAAGTCGGTTTCTATTCCCTCGGAAGAGGGACGGACGTTACTATTTCGCGTACCGAAAAATCAAACGTTAAGCCCGATATTGATACCGCTCAATACAGTGCCAATTTCACAATTATCAGGGACACGTTGAATGACATCGCTGCTAATGGCTATATGTACCCATATATCCGCAGCGACTCCCTCCACAACTGTGGCGCGCATTGGCTTTTGTTCCCCAAGCCTACGGACTGGGCGCTTCCGTAAATTTCGAAATGGCAATTTAACTTCCGCCAATCTCAATTCGGTTTACCTTGGCCAAGTGGCCCTGACTTCATTGCCCAACAATGCTTTCAGTACGGTTCGCTTCACGCTTTCCACCTCTGTTAAGGCGCTTTCGACAACCAGCCATCGCGACTTATCTTTCAAGCTGGCGGTGAATAGCCCAACATCGGGAGTGGTGTTGGATAGATTTGTGGTGCAACCTTGATAAGGAAGGTCTATGAATGGATGTAAAATTGGATTCGTGGTACTGACCGAATTAGTATTGATGGGATGTATGGGAGACGGCTCTTCTAATTATCCACCACTAGTTGAATCCGGTTTGGTGGGTTGCTGGACACGATTAACACCCTTTACTGCAACAAACTGTATTGAAGAGTGCTTTTCGAAATCAGGAAAATTTTATGATAAAACATTGGATATACCAAATGGAGGTCTTGCAAATCCGTTCAGGGAGACTGTTGGGCTTTATGCACGCAAAGGCGACAATGGCATAAAATTTACAGGAAGGGTAAAAAGAAATTTTGAAATCACCGTTAATACACTTGAATACAATGACAACTATTCAATTATTCGTGATACTTTAAATGACATTGCGAATAATGGAGTGTTATTTCCTTAGATTCGCAGCGACTCCCTCCACAACTGCGGCGCGCATTGGCTTTTGTTTTCCAAGCCTACGGACTGGGAGCTTCCGTAAATTTCGAAATGGCGATTTAACTTCCGCAAATCTCAATTCGGTTTACCTTGGCCAGGTGACCCTGACTTCAGGCACGAAAGCGTCTTTTTGTCCGGACAAGTCCCCGGTGAAGATTTGAGAATTCATCTGAAAACGAGTACTTTCCTCAAAGAAAACACGTCTTTTATTCCTTCATTTTTCCGGAAAGATCCCTAGCATGCCCATCGCACTCCAGGAAATTCCCGGCCTTTTGCAAACCCTCCAAAAAGAAATTTCCAAGGTCGTGGTCGGCCAGGATGAAGTCCTGGAAAAAATGCTCATCGCCTTGTTGTGCCGTGGACATGTCTTGCTCATCGGCGTACCCGGTATGGCCAAGACCACCATGGTCAACAGCTTCGCGCAAGCGTTGAACCTGCCCTTCAACCGCATTCAGTTTACACCGGATCTCATGCCGTCGGATATTCTCGGTACGGAAATCCTCCAGGAAAATAAAAGCACGGGACAACGCGAACTGGTTTTCGTGCATGGTCCGGTCTTCACGCAAATCCTTCTCGCGGATGAAATCAACCGCACTCCGCCGAAAACGCAAGCCGCACTGCTGCAATCCATGCAGGAACGCATGGTCACAGTATTTGGCCGCACGGAAAAACTGGTGGAACCGTTCATGGTTTTGGCCACGCAAAATCCCATCGAACAAGAAGGCACCTACCCTTTGCCGGAAGCGCAATTGGATCGGTTTCTTTTCTGCCTGCAATTGGATTACCCTTCCTATGAACAGGAACTCGCGATCATTAAAAAACATACTGGTAAGATGACGGAGAAAATCCAGCCCGTATTGAATCGCGAACAAATCCTGGATTTGCAGGATAAAGTGATGAGCATGACGGTTTCCGACCATATTTTCGAACTGGCGGTGAAATGGGTACGTGCCACACGGCCATCATCTGACAATTCGTATCCGGAAGTGGCGAAATATGTTAAATGGGGCGCGGGTCCCCGTGCGATTCAATTTTTGGTTTTAGCGGCTAAGGCCCGCGCATTACTGCATGGCCGTCCCACGCCGATTGAAGAAGACTTGCGCCAACTGTTCAATTCAGCCATGAATCATCGAGTCCTGTTGAATTTTCAAGCGGAAGCGGAAAATTTAACCACGCACGCTTTGCTCACGGATATGTTGAAAAAGAAGTAGAGGTAAATTTGAAATTTGGATGAAATGAGTCTCTATTTTAATGGCTTGTTTTTTGATGCATTATTCCTGTATGAAGAAAACGAACGCCAAAACCACCGCCGCTTATACCGATAATGCCCCGGCCCGCGACAGCCAAAACCTAACCCAATATTATAAGGAAATCGGTGGAAGCAAACCGCTTTCCTTGGCCGAAGAATCGGAATTGGCTAAGCGCGTCCGCGAAGGCGATCGCGACGCCTTGAATACTTTGATCCGCGCCAACCTGCGCTTCGTCGTTTCCGTATGCCGCAATTACCAGCATCAAGGTTTGCCCATGTCGGATTTGATCAACGAAGGTAATCTCGGTTTGATACGCGCCGCGAAACGTTTCGACGAGACGCGCCAATTCAAATTCATTTCCTACGCCGTCTGGTGGATCCGGCAATCCATCTTGCAAGCGTTGAGCGAACAATCGCGCATGATCAAATTACCCATCAGCCGCATCACGCAATTATCGCGCATCCACCGTTGCATGATCCAATTGGAACAAAAACTGGAACGCCCTCCCACCGCTTTGGAAATTTCCCAGGAACTGCAATTGGATCTCGCCGTGGTGGAAAGCAGCGTGGAGATGGCCCAACAACCCGCCTCTCTAGATGCCCCGCGATCCTTGGATGATGAATCCGGACTCTTGGATATGCTTCACGATTCCGAAGACAATAGTCCGGAAATTGATTTGCTTAAAAACGAATTGAACCAAGGCGTAGTCAACGTGCTCGACTCTTTGCCGATTCGTGAATGCACGGTTCTGAAAATGTATTTCGGCATCCATCCCCATGTGCCGTATTCCCTGGAAGAAATCGGACGCCGGTTGAATTTGACGCGCGAACGCGTCCGGCAAATCAAGGAACGCGCGATTTCCAAGCTGAAACATTTCTCGCGATCCAAAGCACTTTATCCCCATCTTCACATTTTTTGATTGTTGGGAGATAACGCAAAACCTATTTCACTTGGGACTGGGAAAGGGGAAATGTGAATAGCTCCTCTCCCACCGGAAAGATTTATTCATGGAATAGAAAACCGTTTGGGAAGCCTTAGGCGGGTTATTCCCGGTTTTCGGAAACTCCCCTTGCGCGAACTAGAAAAAGGTTGACTGCGTCCTCTCAACGCCTCATGGAAGCTGAAAGCTTTGGATGACCCCATGTGAAATCATTGAACGTCATTGCCGCCGGGATCACTCTGCCAACTGTTGTTTTTCTTATTTCTTCTAGTTTTAGATATAAATAGGATTAGGAATAGGGTTGTGTGTAGATGGTGAAAACCCCGTTTTGATGGTCTAACAGCCTGATTTATATCGTTTTATAATAAGGATTGAAAAGTGAATGAAATGGGGAATTCCAGAAAAATGGAAGGTGTTATCCTTGTGAACAGGTAGGGATAAGAGTTATGAGGTATCTATTCACAATCCATCCCCGAAAGAGTTTTTAAAACTGAGTTTTAAACAAATTCCTGTGAGTAAATGTTGAAAAAGTATATTTCAGCGCAGGATATTAACAATCAACCTATAAACTGTTGAAAATATTTTACGTGGGAAGAAAAGCGTCAAGTATTGAGCGTGTGTGGATTGAAATCAGCTTTCAATATTTTAGTTTAGCCAGGGACTTGTAAAATTGGCATAAAAAGGAGTTTTCATGCTTAATATGGTGAAAAAAGACAGAATTGGCACAAAGATGGGTCTGAATTGGAAGAAATGGACTATGGTTGGAGCCTTTTCCAGCGCCTTAATTCTCATGGCGGGTTGTGGCGCCGGGGACAAAAAAGTGTACTTCGTCAATTTGGAAGACGGGGCTAATGTGGAAAGCCCTTTTAAAATCCAAATGAAAGCGGAAAACTTGATCGTAGAACCAGCGAGCATGGGCGTGAACGACGGTCATGGACATTTTCACGTGTTGGTGGATGCGAGTTTCCCGTCTTCGACCGAGCCGATTCCGAAAGACGGTACGCATATCCATTATGGCGGGGGCCAAACCGAGGCCACCTTGGATTTGCCTGTGGGCCAACACTCCTTAACCCTGGAATTCGCTAAGGGCGATCATGTGCCGTATAATCCTGCGGTGCGCCAACAAATCCATGTGAATGTCACTAAGCAAAACAAGGTGGATACGACCGCTGCCGCCAAAGCGCCGATGAAGGATTCCGCCACTGCCAAAAAGGATTCCACCGCCGCTAAATCTGCCGTGACTCCCGCTCCTGGCGCAGGGGCTGCGGCCGCCCCGGTCAAAACCAAACCCTGATACGACGTTTATGAATCTCCGGGGATTTTCGCCTGCCAGTGAAAATCCCCATCACCAGCGGGTTTTTCGTCGCCATGAAACCCTTGCGCCTACGCGGCGAAATAACGATTTATAAAATGAGGGAGCCACTGCCGGGAGGGCGCATCGCCGCGTCAACCAGGAAAAGGAGGCGAATATGCATTATGGAATGGCCGAATGGATCCGCAAGAAGCTGAAAAGCGTCCCGAAACTTACGCTGGATGACGTGATTCCGATGAAACCCGATGATTATCCGGCCCGCAGGTTACGGGATAAATTGGATTCGCGGCGCGAGGCGCTCAGGGAATTAGCGTACCGCACGCGTCCTATGGGCCTGCCGGAGGGCCCGGACGGATTTTGAAGTAGGGCTAGGTTGCCTGCCTTCCCTGCGGCCTGCCCGATGCGTCGGGTGGAGTCGAGGCGGGGGATTTGACGCGGGGCTTGTCTTCGGGTCCGGTCGCCGCCGCGGGAACGCTTTCCGCGAGGACGTATTCCGGACGCCGTTTCAGGTGATCGAGAATGACGAGCACGTAACGTCCAAGTATCCCTAGGTAAACCAAAATTAATCCGCCCAAGAACAAGGTGGACGCGATGAGATCCGTGTAACCGGGAACGTTGCGATGGCCGAAGAACTTGGCCGCTACGTTGTATATGCCGTAAGCGAAGGCGAGACCGGAAATCAGGACGCCCAGGCGCATGGCCAGTTTGAGCGGGAAGGCGCTGAAGTTGAACAAGGTTTGTGAACCCAATTGCAGGGACTTGCGAAAGCCGTATGAGGATTGGCCATGCAGGCGATCCGCGGGCGCGTAGGGAAGGTTCGCGGCCCGGAAACCCAGGTAGGGCAATATGGCGCGCACGATAAGATTGCGTTCCGGCAAGGCGTTCAGCACATCGCACACGCGGCGGCTGATCAAGCGGAAGTCGGAAGCCTGTTCGATGATGGGCACATCGGATATCGAGTTGAAGAATTTATAGAAAGAGCGGGACAAAAAATTCTTGAGGAAACCCGTCTGTTCACCCGCGCGCACCATTTGCACCACGTCGTAGCCTTCCCGCGCCTTAGCCAGAACGGAGGGAATGATTTCCGGCGGGTGCTGGAGATCCGCGTCCAAGGTAAGCACGTGGGCGCCGCGCGCCGCGCGATAACCTGCGCGCAAGGCCTGTTGATGGCCGGCATTGCGGATGAATCGCAAGAGATGCACACGCGAATCCCGGCGCGCAAGCGCCTCGACCGCAGCGGCTGTGCCGTCCGCGCTACCGTCGTCGACGAACAACATTTCCCAGGAAACCTCGCGGCAAACGGCGGACACGCGTTCGTAAACGGGAAGGACATTGCCTTCCTCGTTAAAGCAGGGAAGCACAATCGACAATTCCAGGTGGGAATCGTCCTCGGTTGAATGCTGCCAATCCATCGGGGCCATACCCCGAGATTTTACCATTCAAAGAAGACCGGGATCACGGGCCCTGGCGACGATTTAATGGCTCAAAAGCAATTTCGCGCCCAGAGTACCGTCTCCCATTTCCTTGGTAAGGACACTGAAGGTTTTGGATTGCGAAGTGCCTTCCACGAATACGATAAACCCATAATCCGTGCCGGCCACGGCGTCCTTGATATAGTTGGTCAGGTCGATTTGTACTTCGATGAGATTCGCTTTCCCCGGCACTCCGGTGATCAAATTGACGACGCGCGAAGCGGGGGGATATCCGACGGATATGTCCTGGGTTCCGTAGGTCGTGTAATTGGAAGGATTGATTAAGGCGCGCTCCGTGTTGGCGACTCCGTCGGGAGGGTAGGGATTCGACGATCCGGAAATGACAAAATCCGGTAAAACGTAATTCGCCCATATGGTCGCGCCGCTATTCTGCCAGGCGCCCGCATTCCAGTACCAATTTCCGGTGCCCTCTACCCAGGAGGATTTCAGTCCGTATACATGCACCTTGAGACTTGAGGGGGTGGCGGTCCAGTCGGAGCCATATCCCCAGGTTTGGAAAACCGCGGTTGCGGATTTCAATCCCGTCACGCTGACTCCGGTCAGGTCGAACTGGAACATGGAATACATATTGGCTATGGGCCAGAAGCCCAAGCCAAAAGCGCCGGAATACCCGTTATTGTAGGGGCCGCTGTTGGTGTCGACGGTCACGTCCTTGAGAATGCCTGCCGTGGCATCATAAACGGAAAGCGTCACGGTTTCGGTGTCTTGGCCGCCCTTGTTCATCGCGGTGACGACGAAATTCGTCGGCGCCATCGATACGGTGGGCTTGCCGGATAGGGCACCCGACGATTTGCTCAGGCTGAGTCCGGCGGGAAGCGCCGGGGCAATCTTGAAGCTGTCCACCGCGCCGGAAACCTTCGCCGAATCGTTGGTGATGACGGAGTTCAGGTAAAAGTTCGCGTGGGACGCGGTATAGGTCAGCCCCGTCGGAGGGCCGTTGACCGTAATGCTCAGGTTGGCCGTGGTCGAGCCGGCGGGATTCCTGGCGGTGACGACATGGGAGGTGCCTCCGGGCGTGGTCGGCGTTCCGGTGATCGCGCCCGTGAGTTTATTGAGGCTAAGGCCCCCGGGTAACGCGGGTGTTACCGTAAAGCTGTCCACGGTACCGCTGACGGAAGGCGAATCCGTGGCAATGGCGATCCCGACCCAATAATTCGTCGTGGTGACCGGATAGATCAGCGTGCTCGGCGCGCCGTTGACCTTAATCGTCAATAACTGGGTCGTGGGGCCGGCCTTGTTTCGCGCCGTAACCGTGTACCCGACGGAAACGGCGGCCGCGGTTGGGGTCCCGGAAATCGCGCCGGTGTTTTTGTTGATTGTCATTCCGGCGGGCAAAGCCGGGGAAACCGTAAAGCTGTCCACAATGCCGGTGACGGTAGGCGTGGCCGTGGTAATGGGGACGCCCACCCAAAAGTTTGCCGAGGTGATCGGATAGGTAAGCGCGCTCGGCGCCGCATTGACGGTGATGTTAAGGGCGACGGTGGGATTGGTCAATCCATCGCGGGCGGTCACAGTGTAATTCGCCGCGACGGCCGCGGCCGTGGGAGTCCCGGTGACGGCGCCGGTGGATTTATTGAGGGATAGCCCCGCAGGTAACGCGGGCGATACCGTGAAGCTGTCCACGCTGCCGGTAATGGAAACGGAATTGGCCGTGATGGCGCTGCCCACATAGTAAACGGCGGGGTTGAGCGCGTAGGCGAAACCGGAAGCGGAAACCTTCATGGTGATGTTGAGGGCGACGGTGGGATTGGCCAATCCATCGCGGGCGGTCACGGTGTAATTCGCCGCCGCGGCCGCGGCCGTGGGAGTTCCGGTGACGGCGCCGGTGGATTTATTGAGGGACAGCCCGGCAGGTAACGCCGGCGATACCGTAAAGCTGTCGACACTCCCGGTAATGGAAGCGGCGTTGGCCGTGATGGCGCTGCCCACATAATAAACGGCGGGGTTGAGCGCGTAGGCGAAGCCGGAAGCGGGAATCCTCACCGTAAGGTTGAGCGCGACGGTGGGATTGGCGACGCCATCGCGCGCGGTCATGGTGTAATTCGCCGCAGCGGTTGCGACCGTGGGCGTCCCGGTGATGGCGCCCGTGGTTTTGTTGAGGGACAGCCCGGCAGGTAACGCCGGCGATACGGTGAAGCTGTCTACGCTCCCGGTAATGGAAGCGGTGTTTGCCGTGATGGGAGCGCCGACATAGTACACGGCGGGGTTTACGGCGTAGGTGAAGCCCGACACCGGATCGAGAACGGTGATTTTCACTTGCACCGTCACCGAGCCCGCGGCATTGTAGGCGGTTACGGTAAAATTCGACGCGGCCAGGGATGCCGAGGGCGTTCCGGAGATGGCGCCGGTGGATTTATTGAGGGACAGCCCGGCAGGGAGCGCCGGGGCAACGGTGAAGGAGTCCGCCGTGCCGGTCAAGGAAGGGAGGTCCGTGGCGACCGCGCCCTTGGAAAAGACGGCGGGATTGACCGCATAGGCCAGGCCTTTGAGCGCCGCCGGCATGGGCGTAGCCGTCAAGGAATTGCTTAATCCCGATTCCCCCGCGGCGGTCACGGCGGCCAAGGCAAGGGCGTATTGGGTGCCGTTGGCGAGACCGGTTAACGTGTATGGGGAAGAAACTCCGGCCTGCTTTTGGGAGGATTTACCCACGGCCGCTCCCGGTTGGTAATAAAGATTATAGGCGATTGCGCCCGCAACCGTCGACCAACTCAAGGTCACCTTGCCGTCCCCGGTCTTTACCGAATCGATGATCGGCGCGGAGACGGGAGGCAATTCCGGCGTAGCGGTTTTCACGGCGCCGAGGGACGACTCGCCTACGGCATTGGTCGCCGAAAGGGCAAAGGCGTATCCCGTACCGTTTTTCAGGCCGGCGACCGTATACGGAGTAGCAATGCCTTTGACCCGCGTACTGGATTTGTCCGCAGAGGTGCCTTCGCCGTAATAAATGTTATAGCTATCCGAGCCGGTCACTTCGCTCCAGGTCAACACCACTTTCCCATCGCCCGGGGCCAACGAGGAAATGGACGGGGCCTCCGGGGCTTTGGGCGCACTGGTATCGGGTGGAACCACCGTTACGTCCGTCACGGTCAAATGCACTACGACGGATTTGGCGGTATCGGAAAGCAGATGGGCGGTGATATCGCACGTACCCGCTTTACCGGCTACCAGCTTGCTTCCGGCGATTTTCACCACTACCGGGTCGGAGGAAGACCAAGTGACGCTTTTATCGGCCAGGGAGGCAGGCGCGATGGTAATCTCCGGAATCGCCAGCGTATCGCCGGTTTTCATCGTGATGGGTCCGCCGGCATAATTCACGGAGGAGCTGGGCAGGATGATGGAGTCGGTCGAGGTGGTTTGGGAGGTCGCGCCGTCATACTTCTTGTCCAACTGCAAGACGGCCTTCCCCCCGTTGAATCCCGTGATGATGATGTGCACCAGATCGCCGCGATAGTCGGGGGCGGAAAGGTTTTGGATTTGGCTGAGCGACTTGATTTTGCCGTTGACCACGGTGTCGGCAAAAGCTCCGGAAGGGGATTTCACCACGATGACGACGGAATCATACGCCTTTAGGGAATCGTACTGGGCGCTGGACAGCGAGAGACGGTATTCCGTAGCGGGTTCGGAACCCATGCGGCAGGCCCATAAAAAAATGCCGACGAAAACGGCGAGCATGGAAAAAAAGATCAGACGCGAGCGAAACGGAAAACCGGACATGGGTGATGGCCTCAATTTACGGACAGGGTTTTAACGGTGGCGGGCTTGTCCTGGCTGAGGAAATAAGCCGTGATGCCTACGCCCACAATGACGACGGCGGCTCCGGTGGCGCCCACCCAGAAATAACTTCTATGCGATGCTTCTTTGGGTTTCGGCGGGTTGTCGGATGGCGTCGGTTCCGCCGGGTTTCCGCTGTTTCCGGCCAGATTTTTCTGGGCATTGGCGTACTTCGCCTGGGTGGTGGCTAGCTCTTCCTGGATATTCTTGAAAATCATGTAAATCATGTCGCTGGCGTACATGTCCATGATCCGGGCAGTGGGTTCGATGAGAAGCAACTGCAGCATGTAATACTTGCCGCGTTCGCGCGTATCGGCATTGGCCGCGTACATGACGCCCAAATGCTTGAAAACGAAAACGCTGTCGCCGTGGGTGCGCAAACGGCCATTCTTGAGCGTCGGTTCCAAAAGCGCAATGGCTTTTTCAAAATCACCGTCATGATAAAGCTTATGCGCCGTGACGGTGTCCAAAACCTGGGCTTTGGCGGTTGGGCCCGAAGCTGAAACGGGAACAACCCGATCATTGGCGAAGGCGCAGGAAATTAAACCGAGCAGGAAGAGAAACGAGTGTTTATGCATGGGTAAATGGGAATATAAATAACTATCCGCCCAGCGAAGGATAGGCGTATTTTTGAAAGCTTTAAAATCCCCAAAGCAGGCGGCTATTCGGGTTGAATATGGCCGCCCCGGTCCAAACAACCGGTTGGGTTATTTTGAACTCGTTTTCTCCAGCCCGCTCGAAACCGCCCCGACATTTTTTAAGGACCGGTTTTTCAGATATCGTCCGCGCAAATCATGCCCCGAAAAACAAGGTAAAGCGCAGTCGGATTGACCGACGCGTTGCCCCGCGCCCTTGGGCGTTTGGGGCCACTGGGCCGATTGCAAAGAGGTGGCGGCGTCGTACGCGGCGGGAATCTTGAACACGAAACCGCCGTTGGCGTTGAGTGAAACCGTGAGCGGAGTCCCGGACTGTACCGTGGTAGTTTGCTTGGCCATGGCGCGGGCGGAGCCGGAAGAATCCTTGTACAAATCCACGGCGTAGGATCCGGCTTTGATGAAGTCGAGGGGCACCGCGATGTTTTTAGCGGCACCGGCGATGATGCCGGCCACGTACCAGTCGTTGCCCTTGCGCCGCGCCAGGACCATGGTCTCGCCGGGAGCGCCATCGATGAAATGGATGTCGTCCCAGGCGGACGGCACGGTTTTGAGGAAGGCGTTGCCGACGCTGGCATTATAGGCCGTGGGGTTGTCCGCGAAGTGTTGGATGCCGGATTCAAAGACCACGGACAAGGCGAGCTCATGCGCGTCCGTGGAGGTGCGTTCGGTGGGCGTGCCGTTGGACAGCTTGCTCGTGGTGAAGAGCACGGGCGTCACATCCATGGGGCCGATCACGTTGCGCGTGAAAGGGAGGGTCAGGTTATGCACCGTGCCCGGATAGCCGCGTCCATAATATTCGTCCCCGCGTACGCCTTCGTAGGTCATGATGTTCGGCCAGCGGCGGCGTTGGCCGCGCGGGATGGTCGCGCCGTGGAACGTGACCAATAATCCGCTCTTGATCAGATTGACGGCGGTCATGTCGTACCATTGCATGATGTTCTGATTATCGCTGCCGAT
This sequence comes from Fibrobacteria bacterium, assembly GCA_017881725.1. GTDB lineage: Bacteria > Fibrobacterota > Fibrobacteria > UBA11236 > UBA11236 > Chersky-265. The sequence goes on along the minus strand of JADGQO010000167.1, from coordinate 19,561 downwards.
ATAGTCGATCTTCAAGCTCTTAACGCCCCAGGTTTTGCATTGCGCGAAGACGGCGTCCTGTTTGGCCTGGGTATTCAGATCCGAGTAATTGTACCAGAGCTCTTCGCCTACGTTCGCGTCCTTGGAGGTCTGCATCAGGGTGGTCAATTTCGTCTTGTCGAAGCCGTCGTCGATGAGGTTGTATTCCCATCCCATCTGCTTCGCGAAGGCCACGTAGTTCTGCTGCAGGGCCAGGTCTCCCGTTCCCTCCGACAGCCAGGACCAGGCGCAGCGGCCCGATTTGATCCAGCTCATGTCGGTGACTTCATTGGGAGGATTGAGATGCTCGATGACCGAGGACTCGATAATCGGCGCCAAAGTCGCGCCCACCATGGCCACGCGCCAAGGAGTTTTCCAGGGTAACGTACCGGTTAACGAGGCCTGCGGAAACTTCACCATGAACACGTTGGCGGCATTGGACAAAACATTCATGTGGCTGCCGCAATAATCGTAAGGCGCGGATTCGGAAAGCAGGATAAAGGATCCGGTCGGGGTTTTGAAGATGCCCGGGAAAGCCAGGTCGATGGTCTTGAAGCTGGTGCCGACCGTGCCCTTGTCATAAGTCGCCTCATAATATCCGGCGAAATTCTGTAACCAGCCGGTGCTGTTGTTGGGAACCCGGAAGCCCGATTGTTCCTCCGAAATGGTGGCGCTGCCCGTGCCCAGAAGCTCGTAGCGGAATGCGACCGCTTCGTTATAAGCGCGGAATACCATGGCGATATTCCCGTTCCCGGAATTTTTGAACACGAGCCGCGTTTGCTTGGCGCTGTTCACGTACTGGCTTCTTTTTCCGCTCGGTAACGTATAGGTTTCGTTGATGACCGAGTCCGTTTTGCTCACGAAGGTCAAATCGGAGATATAGGATTGATTGCCGGTTTTAATCCCCAGCGGCGACCAGTCCAAAATCACGGCTTTGTTCAAGGCCACCTGGTAATAGCAATTGGTTTGATTGGCATAGAGTTCGGTGACGATATCCTGCTTGATGGATACGACCAAGGCGCCATTGGGCGAAGTGACCGTCCAGGCTTGGGCTTGGGCCCAGGCCCCGGAGTACATGGACATGGAAAGGGCGATGGAAAGGGCCATCGAAAGCGAAATGGAAGTTGGCGGCGCGGGGAGGATGCCCATGGCGCGAGCGCCCCGGAGTGTTTGTTTGCTGCGCGAAAAAATTCTGATCATCGTCCGTGTCCTTTGTATCACATCCGTCTTACTGAAACATTCGTCTTGGTAAACAAATTCCCAAAACGAAGTCCGATCCTAAAAACCAAAATCGCTCTGAAATGAAAAGGCCAAAGCCTTGTTCGTTCAAAATTAATCCATGCAAACGTTTTCTGCTGGGCATTATCGCGGGATTTGGGTAAACGGTTGGTTTCAGGGCCCCTGGGACTAGAGGTACCCTAGCGACTATTGAGGATGGGGCCGACTGAGGCGACCGTCGATATAGAAGAAATTGCGGCCGCTTTGGAAATAGCGACCGGCTCCCTGAACGCGGGAATCCAACAAGTACCAGTCCGAATTCCGTCCCGCCGGGAATCGATTCGCATCGTTCGCAATGGGTCCCACTGGAACCATCACACCGGTCGGGGTATTGTATTTGGCCAGGTAATCGATGGCGAAGCCTTTACCGAGGGCGATCATGCCGTTCAATTTATAATGCGTCCCATCCGTCTCGAAGCCCTTGGTGTCGACGGTGCTGATGTTGGTTCCGTTCTTGGCCACGGCCCGTTCCGCGGCGCGGATGGTTCCGGCGTATCGCCAATTGTTGGAGGAGTCGATCATGCCGATGATGAAGGGCAGATTGGGCGCGTTCAACTGGGCGCGGACGTCCTTGACGAAGTTGGCCAGGTTGCTTTGGTATTCGTTGGCGTAGGTCTGGTTGTTGCCGTCGAACTCGCCCTGCATCCACAAGACTCCGGACCAGACGGGCGTGTACTGCGGGTCCAAGGCCGCCAGGCCGGATTTCACCGTCGCCATCGCATTGGTGAACAAAGAGCCGACCGTTCCTCCCGAGGACGGCGGACGCCAGTCCGTGGCCAAATAGGTGCTGCCGACCGAATGTTTAATGAGTGCGATTTTCGTGCCGGACAGGCTATCGGAAAGCGTTTTACCGAACACGAGTTCAGGCCCGAACCATCCGGCGGCATGACCGAAATCCATCCCGTTGTTCATCCACTTTTTCTTTTTCGAAGCGTCGATTTCACCGTCGGCGTAGATGAGCACGTTGGCCTGGCTTTGGGTATAGGCCGATGGCATCCCGGTGGAGCTGGTCCATCCGGACATGTTGGATTGCCCCGCCAGAAAAAAAACCTTGATGGGCGTGCCCGCCAAGGGCGGGGCCGCAGCGAGCCAGGCGACCGAAGCGAGGCCCGCGACCCATGCGATCCGAGTGACATGAGTGACCCGAGCGACGCCGGCGGAAATGCCGAGCCGCGAACCGAAGGAAGCCATGCCGAATCCTTTCACCACCCTGTTCAGGCCTTGGTAAGGTAAACAAAAACGTAGGGATCCGCTTTCTGGATTCGGGTGGTAAAGTCTCGGTGCGGCCCATGCGGGATAATCGATACAAGAATTTGGGTGGCGGGTGCCGACAAAGCGAAAACGGACATGCCGAGCAAAGTTCCAAGGGATGCCATCGGAAGGCCTTTCTACATCGGACGGAGAGCGAGCGTCGCTCCCTTGATGTCGCCATGTTACGAGAAATACGGTTCCTGACGGCTTAGGGCACAAGCAGCATGGACGTTTTTCGGGCTTGGCCCGCTTGCACGTCGAGGCGATAAACTTCCGTCGCGACGGCAGCGAGAGGAAACTGCAAGGCGTTGTCGTTGGATTGTCGAGCCAGCACGATCGGGCGCCGCATTGATTCCGTAGGCCCCGCCCAAGTCGAAGAAGCTGCTGTCTTTCATGAATTTCCAAAACGCCTCCGCCGTGGCCGTGCCGCCGGCCGCAGTGGGATGAATACCGTCCTGGTTGGTTTTCAAGGTGGCCCAATTGGATCCGTACGGATCCGCGTAGCGCATCCAGATGATTTTTTTGGTGCGCTGTTCTTCATTTCGTCGAAGTAGAGTTGGACCGTGGCCAAGGCGCTTTTGATGGCCGCGCAATCGGGCGTCGCCGTGGCTCCGCAACTGCCCATCAGATCGTTGCCGCCGCCGTCGGTGATCAGGCAATACCTACGCATGGTTCAACTCCTCGATTCCCGCCGGGTTTCTGACGCTTAATTTACCGCCGATCTTGAAAGCAGGGTTTCGGCTTTTGGCGGAATAAACGGGCTGCACCAAAATTGGGACTCGCTTTCCTGCAATCAGCGGGGAATCCCCAATTTCGGTGGGACTTAAAAATCCCAAAGGCAATTGTCTTTCGGGCTTTGCCCGATGCCAGGTTTTACAATGGGAGTGCCCATGGCCAAAGGATTTTCAATCTGGTTGAATCGATTTTCGCTGTCTTCCATAAAGACCGCCTGGAAATCCCTGTTCAACCTGGACTATGAATTGACGGTCAGCATGATTCCCGCCTACGGGATTGTGTCGAGCATCGTTTATTGGGTGTTTCACTTTGCCGAAAAATCGATGGGCTACCGGGACAGCATCCCCATCCGCATCATCGCGTTTATCCTCTCCCTCCTGACCTTGGTTTGGCCCAAGGCATGGGAAAAACATCCGCTGCGAATCTTAAGTTGGGAAATCACCCTGCTCTTTATTTTGCCTTTCGCCCAGGTGTATTTGTTTCTGCTCAATCCCAGCGATTCGTATTGGCAATCGTCCAATGTTTTTTGGGCTCTGTTCCTGGGACTCGGAACCAAAAGCGTTTGGCTGGGGGTGCATATGGTTTTGGGCCAATACCTGGCCTATTGGATTTTCCGGCATACGCAAGGGTCACTACCGCCCGAAAAAATCCATGACCTGCTGGAGCAACAAGTGACGCTGTGGACCTCCGCCGCCGGCGGAGTGGCCTTGAAAATAGCCTTGGAGGTTTTCCATCGCCGCGGACTCGCCTTGGCGGGCGTCACTGCGCGCGCGGAGGACGCAGAGGCCCACACGGCGAAAATCAACGCGGCCCTGACGGAGCTCAAGCGCCGCGAAGAAGTCATCCGGCGCTTCATCCGCCCCTCCCTGTTCGAGGAAATGGCCGCAGGCAAAAACCCCGTCGACTTCCGGCCGGTGCAATGCGACATGGCGGTATTGTTCTGCGATATCCGGGATTTCACCCGCTTGACGGAAAAATTGACTTCGGATGCGCGGCTGGATTTCCTGAACGAATATTTCTCGCTGATGACACAACCGATCCGGAAACACGGCGGCGAAGTCGATAAAATCATGGGCGACTGCGTGATGGGGCTATTCCCGGATGGCCGCAGCGCGGTGCTGGCGGCGGTGGAGATGCGCTTGCACTTGCAGGAATTCAACCGGGGGATGATCGCGGCGGGCACCCCCAAAATCTGCAACGGCATCGGCATCGCCAAGGGTGAGGTCATCCTGGGAAATTTCGGATCCTTCGAAAAACTGGATCGCACCGTCATCGGCGAATCCGTCAATATCGCCTCCCGCCTGGAATCCAAAACCAAGATGTACAACCTGGAAATCGTGGTTACGGAAGCCGTCGTCGAGGATTTGGATCCCGCCGACTCGCATTATCGTTGGATAGATTCCGTGCAGGTCAAAGGTTCCACACGCCACCTCAAGCTGTACGAAATCTACGGGCATCAGCCGGAGGAAGTACGGAAATACAAGGACGCCACCCGGGCGATGCTGGAGAAGGCCCTGACCATCTATTTCCAAAAGGGCTTCAACGACGCCAGCCGCATCTTCAAGGCCATGCTGGAAAATGTTCCGCCCCACCGCCACAATTCTCACGCCTTGATGGACAACTTGATTCGCTATTATCTGGACCATTGCGAAGCCTGGATCAAGGACTCCACCTCCTGGGAGGCGATCGAAAAATGGGACCGCGTGCATATTTTCTACGAGAAATGATCTCTACCACGCCGTGATCCTTGTAATGATTCCCGCTCCTTGCCGACAACTCGAGCGATTGGCTGTTTCCATCCGGCCGCCAGTACTTCAATTTTTATCGTTTCATTATGCGCAAAACCCCATATTAATTTTTTGCATTGACATACCCGGGGACGAAGCGCTCAAAACAGGGGATGCTCGAAAGAGAGATAGGTAAACAACCCGAAGCTGTCCGATGGACCAATGCCAATCGGCACGGCAAGACCGGGCACTATCTGCAATCCATTTTTAAAATTGATGGCGAAACGGATTCCCGGATTGAGAAAGACTGCGTTTTCCAGGGTCCTCGCACCTTCCTTCGGGACGTTTTCCGTGGCATTCCAAAGGGCTTCGCACATGAGATTGAAATTTTCCGAGAGGAGATAGATGACGCTCGCGCCGAGGTTGAAGCCGAAAAGATTCGAGGATTCGCCCGCGGCGTTCCTGGCGTCCGGAGTAATCGTCGAACCGAGATTCCAGTGGGTGACTCAGGTGTTGGAAAGTTCCACGCTCAAGGGAAGATTGACCTGGACTCCCGTCGAACCGTTTCCAAGGCCTTGCTTAGAGTCCCCGGTGGGCAGCACGATGGAAAGCCGGGGAGAAAATGAGAGGGCCTCTTTGGAGATGAGCTGATAACGGTAATTGATCAGGATATCGCCCAAGCCGGTCATGGACGGATCAGGATGGTTGATGGGAATCGTATACGAAAGCTGGTGGGTCATCTTGGGGACGGGCCACTCCTGCGTGAAGGTATATCCCCAGGTCTTATCCTTCATCAGCTGGTAAGTTTGGATATGCCGGATGACGCCGGGATCCTGGTTATACGCCTCTTCAATCAGGAAAAAATTATCCTCGATTTTCTTGGGCTTCGGTACGGGATCCGAAAAGGCCGGGGCAGATAAGGAACGTGCGAATACCCATGCGGCCGGAATTGCCGGAAACTTTTTCGGAAACGTTATTGCCCTTCGTTGCCTGATCATCTTCTCGTCCTCCCCAGATTATTGAATTGAACAAGGACTCAATCTCAATATTAAGCTGAAGGATCGGCAAGGTCAAGAAAGTTCTGGGGTCAAATTGGCAGGGAAGAATGCTATTGCTTAGGAAAGGTCAAACGATCTCCAACGGGAAGATCCAACCGAATAACCGCTCACAATTCCATCCACGACAAATCCCTTTACGGCTTTACCACGCGTGGGCGCCCCCCGCGCATTGAACGGCGACTAAACCCCCGCCACCGCCCAATGCCAAAACGGCCGCACCGGGATCGATTCCGATCCGGTCCCGATATCCTCCCAATCGTCATCGGTCAGGATCAATCCCTTGGGACAGCGCAGCTCGGCCATGGCTTCCTTCAGGCCTTGCATTTCCCGGGCTCGCGTTTTAGCGTCATCGATGCGGTAGCACACCTGCACGATGAGGGTGGTCCGGGTGCCATTGCGGATCACGAAATCAGCTTCGCCTTTTCCCGCGTAGTAGAATACTTCATGGCCGCGCCGCCGCAATTCGAGGAAGACCATGTTTTCGAGGATGCGTCCCTTGTCTTCGCTCGTGGAAAAGCGGATCGCGTTGAGCAGCCCTTGATCGATGCCGTACACCTTCCGAGGATAAAGCAGCTGGTTCCGGACCTTGGGGCTGAAGAGGCTCACTTCGAAAAGCAGCAACGTCTCTTTGGCATAGCCGGCGTACTTCAATAACGTGGCCTTGCTTCCGCCGTGCCCGAAAGACTTCAATTCCTTTTCCAGATTGCTGATCGAGGAAAGGGACGCGAAGCGGGACATCTGGAGTTTAAGGTAGTCCTCGAACATGCGCGCGTTCTTGACCTGGAATCTTTCAATAATGTCGAGGGCGAACATCGCATGGTAATACTCCCGGAGCGTCTCCGCCGGAAATTGCGTTTTCCGCACTCCCGGGAAACCGCCCAACAACGAGAAGTCCTCGTAAAGGCGGCGTAGCTCCGGTTTCCTCGGGCTGAGTCTGAGGTTCTCCCATCCTTTAAACGACCAGGCTTGGGAAACCAGGAATTCTTTCCATGAGTAAGGAAAGACCGGGATGACGCGCGCGCGTCCCCGCAACTCGGTGGCGATTTCATTCCCCAGCAATTTCGCCGATGAACCGGTGAGGATCAGGTGCAGGTTGGGATGCTGATCGGTAATCCGGCGGGCCCACTTGGACCAGGTCGGGGCATTCTGGATTTCATCGACGAAGCAATAGAAGGGCCTATCCTCCCGCGCGCGGAAAAGTTCTCGGTGGACGTCGAACAGGTTCGTCAGTTCGTCCCCCGTGAGCGGATGCAGGCGCTCATCCTCTAGGTTTATGTAAAGAATGCTTTCACGGGAAACGTTTTCCGCGAGCAAGTGGCGAATGGCCTGGAAGCATAACCAGGTTTTACCCGCACGGCGCGGACCGATCAGCGCGGTGAGGGGAGGCTTGACCAGTGCCGGTATATCGAAGTCTCTGGGGGTGGTTTCCGGAAACGGGAACGCATGCCATTCCAAGAGCACCGTTTTTAGGTTATCGCGCTTGATTTTATGCATAATAAACGAATTATATATTATTTCGTTCATTCAAGTGAACGATTTATAGGATAAATCGTCGCTTTTCATGCCCGTAGGCGGGGAATCGGTGATTCCCGCGCCCGCGAATGCAATGAGCTTAAGGCAACCGCCACCATCCATGCCAGCTGCCGTCGAAGTCAGCCGTCCAGACTTTGTTGTCGCCGCCGACTACGAACACGTCCATGCTGGTGGAAGAACGGGCCGATGCGGACAATTGCACGCCCGAACCCGCTCCGCCTCCCAGGACCGAAGCCCAGCCGCTCCATGCGCCGCCATCGTTTTTCCCGTTGGTGTACACCAGATTATCGGTTCCGATGGCGAAGATGTCGAGACGGGTTGAGCTGCGCGAGACGGCCGCGACGCGGGAACCGGCCGCGACCACGCCGCCGGAAACCTGCGACCAACCGGTCCAACTGGAGCCGTTCCAGGCGCGGGTGTAGATGTTGCGGTTGAAGCCCACGGCGAACAAGTCGATTTTCTGGCCGCGGGCGATGGCCGTGATCTGATTGACGGGCGTGCCCGGATTGCTCAAGGTCCACCACCCTCCCCAAGTCGCGCCGCCCGACCAGGAAGCCTGGTAGACGTTGCCGTCCGTGCCGATAGCATAGACATCCAGTGCGTTGGCGCCGCGGGTAATGGCCGAAGGCTGGCCGCCCGACAAGGAAACGCCACCGAGGATTTGCCACCAGCCGCGGAAACCATTGCCGCCATCCACGGCTTGATCCCACGCCGCCGTGTAGATGTTGCCGTTCTGGCCCACCGCGAAGACGTCGAGATTATTCGGGGTACGCGCCACGGGAACGATGTGCGAGCCGGGATACACGGTGATGTTGCTGCCGATGGCCCACCAGCCGCGCCATGCGCCGTTGGAGACGTACTGGTTCCAAGCCCCGGTATAAGGACGGCCGTCCGTGCCTACCGTGAATACATCAAGTTTCAAAGTGCTGCGCGAAAGCCCGTCCACGCAGCCGCCGGGGGCGGTCACGCCGCCTTGGATGCTCCACCATCCGCGATAGGTTCCCGCCGCGTCGATGGTCTGATCCCATGCCGCCGTCTGAATGGCTCCCGAACTCGTCGCCGCGAACACGTCCTGGCGGTACGCGCTCAAGGACACGCTGGATAGGCAGCCATATCCCGGAGTGGGATACAATTTTTCCACCGTGCTCAAATCGCCCGCGGAGAGGCCCGAACGTTGCCCGGTCCAGGTGCGGCCGTCTTTGGCCACGATGGTGGCCTGCACCACGCCGCCGACGGTCGTCCCGAAGGCGGTAGGCGGATACATCATCACGGAGTTGAAGTCGAAGGGCTGCCAATCGAAACCGCTGCTGTACTTGTTGAAGTTGCCGGACTTCCCGGAAAGGATATTGCCCCAATTGATGGTCACCCAATTGTCGCGGTCCGCCCGACTTTGCTCATGGTACAGGCCCATCACGTGGCCGATCTCATGGATGGTGTTGCCCGTGCCGCAATCCGTTCCCAAGTCGATGAACTGTTGATTGCCTTGCCGACCAATCGCGTTCGCTTGGCAAGTGCCGGCATCAGCCGGCTGGCGGAAAGTGAGATAATCGGTTTGGTTGGTCCGGGGTACGAACGTGAACTTATAGCTCCAGTTATTGATGGCGTCGGTGACGCGCTGGGTGTTGGTGAGACCGGCTTGGATGGTATAGGGTATGGTCCGGTTCGCCCAACGCGAACCATTGGTGGCGGCGCCGGCGGACTTGCCCAAGGATAAAGTCGAACTGATTACGGAATCGGCCAGGACAACGTCCCCATCGAGAACATTCTTTCCGTCGATGACCTCGTATTTGATCGGAAGTCCTTGATAATAGCCCTCGCACCATACTCCCGAACGACCTGGGAAGGCCTCTTCAGCCTTGAATTCGGCCGCGGACGAAGGGATGCCATCGGTGTGACCGGTGGGCGCGCCGGATTCCATGCAACCGATGAATGCGAGGGGCGCAAACAAAGCGCTGCCCAGGATTAACCTTCTTTTCATATTCAACTCCACTTTCAAGTGATTCTATCGAAGCGCTGCAAAAACCATTTCGGCTTTTCCAACGCGGCTTTAGACATTCCAAACCTCGGAGTGGTATCACTTTTGGTGGCCATTGTAGCCGGCGACATTCGATTGCAATAACGGAAACGCCGTTGGGAGCGGTCAGAGCCTCGACTAGAAATAGTTGATACTTTTGGGCAAGCGCTTTTGCAAAATGGGGATGGATTGTCGGTTGCACCTAAAGCAAGCTTAGGAAGGGTGGGTGTATGAAAATCAAGAAATCAAGTGTTGGGCGTTATCTCATGGGTATGGTCTTATGCCTGGGAGCAACCGTGTGCGGGGCTCAAGCGGCGGATACGGCGAATTACGATACCGCTTGGACGTTTGTTTATGACGGGGGGAAGACGACGAGTGGAAAAGTAATTCCGGATAAATTCAGGGAAATTAAAATTTTGCCTTCGGGAGACGCGATATGTGTAGGAGAAACGGTGGATTCAAACCAAGCGGATAATGTTCTTTTAATAAAGCTTTCGACCACAGGGCAGACTCTTCAAAAAAGACTCTATACCTTGACAACCGGCATTGGCGGTTCGTCATTGTTACTTGCAAAAAACGGGGATTTCATAGTCGGTGGTTATAAATATTTTGCTCCATTTCTTCTCCGCTTGGATCCGGCTTTTAACAAAAAATTCTCTACTTGGTATTACGACTCGACCTTACACAAGAGCCATCTAGCCCGTAGCGCTGCAATCAACGCGATGGTAGAATTGAAAGACGGTCGCATCTTGGCCATAGCCGGAGACGCTTTTCCCGATAATGATGGCTATAAGCTCAACAACTACGCCGCCCTCCTGGAATACGATTCACTTGGCAAGGTCAAACCCCACACCGACTGGCTCAACACCACCGGCTATGAGCTCGCGGGCTGGTCCCTGGCCCAGGCTCAAGGCGGTGGGTATATGTTCGGCGGTAAGCAGTCCGTCTTTAAAATTGACACCAACAATGTGCTACGAACCCAAACCATTTATTCCTTCACCCTTCCCGGGGTGGGCAGTGAGTTAAACAATGTCTCGCGCGTGCACCAGTTGCGCGACGGTTCGGTGATGGTGGCGAGGGCAATCCTATGAGGAGGATTGCTGGACCAAGTACCAGCGTCTGTACTACGATGCCTGGTGGTCGCCGCTCTCGCCATCGGGAAGCGCAGGGTATCGATACACGGCCGGGGTGAGCGGGGCGAATGATAATATTTATGACTTTACGCAGCTAATTGATGGGCGGATTGCGTTTGCCGGGGTGAGCGGTGGATCGTCGGACATGGGCATTTGGGTTTTTGTAACGGATTCTACCGGAAAAACCATTCAATGGGAAAATGAGTACAACCTACCCGGTCTGGATAACGGCAGCCGCAGGAACAATATTTTGCCGCTCTCCATTGCCGCGACGCCGGATAGCGGATTTATTCTTGTCGGCTTTGAAGGTGCCAGTGATCTCAATAATAACGCCTGCGCATTCAAGTTCGTCTCCAAACCCCTCCCCGCTTCCGTTCTCAACCGCACCGCACCCCACCTCCATCGCTCCGTCGGCCATAAAAACTGGTCCTTCACCTTCGACGCCCCGGGCGCCATCGATGCCAGCCTGGACTTGTTCACGTTGCAAGGGAAACGGGTCACGCGATTCGAACGTTATTTAAGCCAAGCGGGGCATGGCGAAATTACTGTCGATGCTTCCGCGTTTAAGCCCGGAGCGTATGTGTGGCAACTGCGTGTGGGCGGTGAAACCACGCAGGGATTTATAACCCCGGGCGAGTGATTGCGGGGGCGGAGTTGTTGGTCGCAAGATGATTCGTATTTCGTCTCGGTTACGACACCCAAGGAATAAATGTTTATCACTCCACCAATTTCAGAAGAACGGCCTCCAGAACCACTTCGGCATGACAGCCTCCGCCCATTGATATTCCAAAAGCCCTTACTTTTATAAAACCTTCATGGACCCCGCTTTCAATTTCCATGATTTAGGCACTCTTCCCACCAACTTCGCCGCCCAATCTTCGTAATTCGATCCCAGTCAATCGCTTACCTCCCTTTCCGGACTCGACTCCCGATGCAGGGTAACGCCACAGTTACCCAAAGAAATCGGTGCACACATGGATCCTACTGCACATTTGGATCCCATTTCCATTTCGCGTCCTCCACCTAACTTTGTCGCGTCCGCTGCGGCTTTCTTCCATTCCCGCGGCTCCTTAAAGGCAGGTTCCCAATGCTCGAAGTCGCAGACACTCATCTCAAAACCTTTCCCATGGACCACAACGGACTCGTCGCCGCCATCTGCAAGGACTTCCAGATTGCCGATCGCATCGACCAGCTTCTGCCCGTGCACGATGCCCGTGTCGTCAGCCCCAGACCGGCCGTCGTGGCCCTCATTCTTAACGGCCTGGGATTCACCAACCGGCGCCTGTACCTCACGTCGAAGTTCTTCGCAAGCAAGCCGGTGGAACGCCTTTTGGACGCCCCCATTTCGGCGCAGGATCTCAATGATTATGCGTTGGGACATGCCCTCGATGATCTCTCCGCCTATGGCGTCAGCCGCCTCTTCGGAACGGTCGCCTTCGGTATCGCCTTGGATCATAATCTGCTCGGGACACTGGCCCACCTCGATTCCACCAGCATCAGCGTCTCCGGGGAATATGCCCAGGCCTCCGGCGAGGACGGCGAGCCCGCCACTATTCATTTGACGCATGGCCACTCTAAGGACAAGCGCCCCGACCTGAAGCAGGCGGTCTTGTCCCTGGTGGTTAATGGGCCCAGCCAGATGCCGATTTGGATGGATGCGTTGGATGGGAACAGTTCACCACCAATGAGTATCTCTGGCTCACGCGCGTGCCCGAAACGATTCAGGAGGCGAAGGAATGCGTAAGCCAGGAGGATGAGGCAATCGCGTGGCAGACCGGAGAAGACGACGCTGGAGAAGAAGCTCGCCAAGGAGGACGCGCAGTTGCAGAAGGACATCGAGGGGCGGTTCATCCTGGCGACCAACGACATGGATGCGGAGCGCTATCCCGCCGCGCGCATGCTGGCGGAGTATAAGGCGCAGTATCGGCTCCGGGACAAGCTCAAGACAACGGGAGAGACCTTGCCGAACCAGTTGGATAAGGAAGTGCGGAAGCCCACGCTGCGGTGGATCTTTAAAATCATGGAGGGGTTGGGAATCGCCCGGTTCGAAGGCGGCTCTGGAGCGGACGGTCCTGGGTCCGTGCGGGAGTTGGTGACGAACATGACGCCGCTCCGCTTGCCGGTTCATCGGTCTGTATTTAGCTTAGCTGGGTCCGCTGCCAGTATCATCCTGTTTGTTTAGGGGCTCCGCATGGAACGGTTTTTCGCACTCTGTTTGTGCTTCGCATTGTCCCTCGCGGCCGCCAACCCCGACCGCTACGAGGATCGAGGCGATCATTACCGCGCGGGGAAAAAAAATCTCAAGGTTTTGCGCAGCCGTTCGCAGCGGGCGGTGTTTTATAAGCATCACAAGGGAATCGGATTGTTTTCGGTGGATTCCAACCCAACTGGAAAATCCCTTTCTCCCCAAGCTTGGGAAAACCTCTTGCATTCCGATTCTGCGATTGCGTTCGCGCGCGATGTCCTTTTTGATTCCGCCAGCCAGGCGGAGTTCATCCCCTCCGATCGTCTTTTCGCCAAAGTGCGCGGCTCGCTTACGGCCGACGGCGCGCGCCTCCTCGCGGAAAAAGCGGGAGTCGAATTCGTGGAATTCAAATCCGGAAATATCCTGGGCTTCAAGATGACGGATCCGGGGGCGGATCCCTTGCGCGCGGCCGACCGCTTGTCCGCGTTGGCGGAAGTGGAATGGGCCCAGCCGGAAATTTTTTTCAAGCCCCGGAAACATTTCCTTCCCGACGATCCGCTGTTCGGCAGGCAGCAGCATCTGCGCAACGTGGGCCAGCAAGGCGGTACACCCGGAGCGGACGTTAAAATTGCGCAAGCCTGGGACATCACGCGCGGCGACTCGTCCATCGTCATCGCCATTCTCGACGACGGCGTGCAAACGGCGCATCCCGATTTGCGCATCCGGGCCGGAGGGAAAAATTTCTTCGTCGATCCGCCCACGGCCGATCCGAATCCCACCACGGCCAAGGACGATCACGGCACGTCGGTGGCAGGGGTCGCCGCCGCCCGCGGGAACAACGGCCTGGGCGTCTCGGGAGCCGCCCCCAACGCAGCCATTCTTCCGATCAAGATTTGTGAGAACGAAGCCTTCGCCTCCAATGTCGGCATCTCCGACGCCATCCGTTACGCCGTTGACGCGGGCGCGGACATCATCAACAACAGCTGGGGCGGCAGCCCGTTCGACAATCTTCTGAACGATGCCATCATCTACGCGAGCACGCGCGGGCGCGGGGGCAAAGGCTGTCTGGTTTTTTGCTCCGCTGGAAATTCCAGCGGGCCGTTCAACGGGCTTCCGTCCAAACGCGGAGGACCAATGGCAATCTCCTTCTCGGATACCGGCAGTATCCCGGGCACCTACTCCCTTGCCTTCCGCTTCAGCGACGCAAGCTCCGTACCGGGAGATACGGATTGGGTCGCGATCGATAATATTTCCGTCCTGTCCGGCGATGGCTATACGGTGCGCTTCAGCGAACCGTTCGCGGCGGGCATGCCGTCGGGATGGACGTCCTTGGGCACGCCCTGGACCGTGGACGGACATTACTACAGCGGCACGGGCGATCATAATTCCATGCGCTCGGGCGTCGTTAAGGGCACGGGCGCCTTGAGCGAGCTGCGCATGCCGCAGCGCACGTACGCGGACGGCGACGTCCTTCGGGTCAACTGGTTACTGAATAACGCCAAGGGCGATTTCCAAATCGTGTTTTACAATGCGGATGGCATCCAGGTGAGCGCGACGTTTGCGGGCAAACTGAACGACAGCTTCGGAAAATTTTCCGGCAACGCGGACATTGCCTTTCCCGCCGCGGCCGACAGCGCCATCGCCGTGGGCGCTTCAACGGAGTTCGATTTCCGATCCGGATACAGCCAGTACAACGAAGCGGGTACGGGAAAATCCGTGGACTTCCTGGCTCCGAGCAACGGCGCGTGGAGCGGCGTGACCACCATCGATAGAACCGGTACGGACGGCAGCACGGATTCGAACTACACCTCTGCCTTTGGGGGCACCTCCTCCGCCAGTCCCTTGGCAGCGGGCGTCGCGGCCCTCATCCTGTCGCGGAATCCGCAGCTCACGCGCGTTCAGGTCTTGGCCATCATGCGCGCCACGGCGGACAAAATCGGCGACCGGCCATATGTGGGAGGCCGCAATACGGAATACGGATACGGCCGTCTCAACGCCTATCAGGCCCTTTTGGCCGTGCCGCTGCCGCCTTCCGCGACCACGGCGGTTTCTCCGTCCGACGCCGCCGTGCAATCATCGGGCAATGCGATGTTCAAATGGAATTTCGTTGCGGGCGCTCCGGACTATCGCCTGCAATTGTCTTTAAGCCCAACCTTCGACGTCCTGGCTTTTGACGATGCGACGATATCGGATACGACCCGTCTGGTGAATCAATTGGCCGCGGGCGTGAAATATTATTGGCGCGTGTCCGCCGTCAACGCTGGCGGAATTTCGCCTTGGACGGCGACGCGAACTTTCACGACGCCGGGTCCCCGTGGCATGGATCCGCAATGGGCGCCCACGGCTTTTTCCCCCGGGACCTCGGTGAAGGCGTTGGGGCTTCTGGGAACCCACGTCTATGCGGGAACGGCCGCCGGACTTTACCAAACGGGCGACAACGGAGCCGCCTGGGCCTTGGCCAACGGGAACCTGGGAGAGATGATCGTCCAAACCATGATATCCAACCGCGACTCCCTGCTCATCGGCACCGATGCGGGAGGGGTCGGAAGATCTACGGACAGCGCAAAAAACTTTGCGCAAATCGGATATAACGCGACGGGGATCACGAATTACAATATCCTGTCGCTGGCCAAAAGAGGCGCTACGCTATTGGCCGGAACCGGCGGGGGCGTTTTCCGTTCCGTGGACAACGGGGCTTCCTGGAAACCGGCCGGGCACTTCACCGACAGCATCTTCGCCTTGGCATCGATGGGAACGGATTTTTTCCTCGGGACGACGACGGGAGCGTATCGCTCGTCGGACAACGGCGTCTCCTGGACTCCCTTGGGGGGCGGCTTAGGCGGCGCGGGCGGTGAAGGGGTCAAAGCGTTGGGCGTGAACGGCGGAAACCTGTTCGCCGGAACGGGACGAGGCAAGGTGTTCCGCAGCCCCGATAACGGAGCGACTTGGAGTTTGACCAATGAGGGATGGGGCGGCAATGCCATCGGGTCCTTCGCCGTGAAGGGTAAAGGCGTGTTCGCAGGCACCGTCGGCGGGGGCGTGTATTTTTCTCCCGACAGCGGGGAATCGTGGCTGCATATCAATCGCGGGCTTACGGACACGTTGGTCGGCGCATTAATCGCGAACGGCGCGCAGGTCCTGGCCGGGACCGATCATGGCGGAATATTCAAATACCTCGGCCTGCCGCCGAAAGTCACGGCGGGCGCGGACCAACGCGTGGACGAAGGCCAGGTCCTAGCCTTTGCGGTGACGGCTGCGGATCCAGACGGCGATGCCGTTTCGATTTCACTTTTGAATCCACCCGCCGGTTCGACCTTCAACTCCGCCACGGGAAATTTTTCCTGGACGCCGAGTTTCACGCAAGCGGGAAGCTACGCGCTGTATTTCCGCGGCGCATCCGCCACGCCGGTTTCCGCCGACACGGACACGGTCCTGGTGACAGTCGCCAATGTCGATCGCCCGCCGGTCGTCGCGGGCGGAGCCGATCGTTTCATCAATGAGGGACAGTCCCTAACCTTTCCCGTAACCGCCGTCGATCCAGACGGCGATGCGGTCAGCCTCACCTTGCTGAACCCGCCCCCGGGCGCGACGTTCACCTCCGGCGCTTTCACTTGGAAGCCCGGATTTTCCCAATCGGGCGCCTATGCTCTCGTCTTTCAAGCCGAGGCCAATGGACTGATCGGGAAAGACACTGTGGTTGTGACTGTGAATGAAGTCGATCGTCCGCCGCATTTGGATCCCATCGCGGCCAAATCCGTACGCGAAGGAGACACCTTGACCTTCACGATATCGGCCACCGATCCGGACGGCGACGCCGTGACCTATGCGATGTCGGGCGCTCCCTCCGGGGCGTCCTTGACAAACCCATCTTTTACGGGTCCCACACTGACGGGCCCCAATTTCAGGTGGAACCCGGGTTATTCCGATTCCGGGCATTATCAGATTTCCTTTCTCGCGCGGTCCCGACTGCTGGCCGATACCGTCAAGGTGGGAATCACCGTCATCGAGGTCGGCAACGGGTTGGGCATCTTGCGGATTAGCGGCGTGCCCAAAGGCGCGATCATCGGCGGCATGCCCTCCGGGTCCTATCCGGGCGGACCGCTTGGCAAGGACAGTGCGGCCTATACAGCCAAGCCCGGGGTCTATTGGTTTTCCGCCGCCGGGACAGGGTATCGTACCAGTTACGTAGCGGGAAGGTTACTCTTGCATCAAACCACCAGCTTGCGAATTCCCCTCAAGCCGGCCGTGCCTTTGTGGTTCGCGGCTCCGGAAACGCTTCGGGTCGACGGCGCGTCCTGGGTCGATACTTTGGGGACGGCGGTGGCCGCGGCGGATCTGGATGGCGATGGCGTGCAGGACCTGCTGTTGGCCAAAGCCGGAGGCATCGATTTCCTCCGGAATCTGGCCGCCTCCGATTCGGTTCCGGGCCCCTATGCCGTGACCGCGCGCGTTTCCACCGGCGCATCGGGAGCGTCTGGCGCGTTAACCTCGGCGGCATTCGTGGATTGGAACAATTCCGGCGCCTACGATTTGCTGGCCGCCAACGTTGGGGGATCGGTATTTATCGTGCACCGGACCGGGACCGTATTCACCGACACCTTGCCGCTGAAATCCTTCCCCGGCGATACGGTACGAGCCTTTGCCTTGGATTGGGACGGCAAAAAGGATCTTTGCCTGCATTTCCAGGGCAAGGGACTTTTCATCTATCGTAACACCGGAACGGACGCGGCTCCGGCGTTCGCCAGCTCAGCCTCGGAGGTGTCCCAATCGGATGGAACCAGTTTAATCTCGCTCGCCTCCGCACCGGTTTGGCTCGACGCGGATGATGATGGCGAGAAGGACATGCTGGCGTTCCAGAACGATACTTTGAAAATCTGGATCGGAAAGCGCACGGGCGGCATTCTGAGATTGGTACTGCCCCAGCCCCTCAATATCGGTGGGTCGCCGTTCCGATGCGTCCAATGTCTCTTGGCCCTACAAATCGGCGCGCAGGGCCTGCCCAATCTACTAGTCGCGCCTAAGGATGGAACCGGCCTCATCATCCATTCCCGCCTGCGCGGGGATCTCAATGGCGATAAGGTCGTCGATGCCTTGGATTTGGGCCTGCTCCTGGATAGCTGGAAGAAAAAACGGACCGATGCGGATTGGATTCCCCGTTACAACCTGAAGCTGAATCCCGGCGGTATCGAAACCATTGACGAGGGCGATTTGGGACTCTTGGAGAACGATTGGGAATTGCGGGAATAGGCGAAGCGACGACGCGCCACAAGGAGCAAATGATGAAAGTGGAAAATAATCCAGCGAAGGCTTTAGAAAAACGCCTGTGGACACGGACACGGAAGCGGGCCGGGTGGAAGCGGACTTGGCGCCGGTCCGGGGATGGTTCGATGACCTTCGTGAACGACCGGATACGTTCAGTTTGGATTATGATCACCGTAACGACAGCGATGGGATTGATCCACGCGGGCCCCAATCAAAACGCCAGCCTGTCCGTCGATGTGAATTACCAAACCGCCGCCGTCGAGTCGCTGGGAACGGCCGCGCCGGGCGCGCCCTTTTGGATAGCCGTCCGCGTCGCGGGAGCGGAATATTTGGACACCTACGGATTCAAATTGGGTTTCGACTCCAGCCGGGTCGGTTTCCTGCAAGCCGTTCCGGAATTACCCTCCGGGTCGATTGGAAATTTTCTCGCGTCCCGAGGCGGAACGTCGGTCGGTTTCCTGGGCCGAATTTCCAACGTCGATTCCACTCAAGTGACGGTCGCCAACGGATTGGTGGGCCGGGACTCGTCCCGGACGCCGCGCGGATCGGGCGTTCTGGTCCTGATGCAATTCCTCGCCAAAGGCACCGCCTCGGGCAAAGCGGTTTTTTCCCTCAGCAACGTGCAACTTTTGGATTGGCAGCAAAGCCTCGACACCGCGATCGTAGTGCATGCCGGCGCAGTAATCCTGGAGCCGAGCACGGCGTTGAACCGCGTTAATGGATCCGGTGGACTCGGTGGACCCGGCTGGGCGTTACCTTCAAGTCGGGAATCGATTGTAATGGCATTGTACCGACAACCCATGAAATCGGGTTTCTATTTACTGGGCCGGAGGAATTGACTGGATTCGCAATCAAACTATTTCCGCCAACATTAAAACAGGTGGTTGTATGCAGTGCTTTGAGAGAATGAAGACTCGTGTTCTGGGTCTCGCCGGGTTGAGCTTGTGTCTTTTCTGCGCCAACTCTTTTGCCGCGGATACGGCGAATTACGATACCGCTTGGACCTACGTGTACGACGGAGGAAGAACAAGTAATGGCACGAGTTCTATAGATCAATTTTTCGATGTAAAAATCCTTCCGAATGGAGACGCCATATGCGTTGGCGAATCCCAGGATTCAGTGTTGCTTCCGAATATTCTCATTCTAAAAATATCACCAGCGGGAGTCGTTAAGCAAAAAAAGTTATTAAAGTAAGTGGGGGAAGTATTGCAGCTAGTGCATTAATAACCAAAAGTGGTGACATTTTAATCACTTGGGTCAATTCCCCACAGCTTGCTGCGGCTTTAGATTAGGTATTTGCATGCAATTCTCGACTTTTGCATTTCCCCTGGTTTCAATACCCCGTGGCTTGCCGCGGGGTTCTTTAT
>JADGQO010000166.1 GCA_017881725.1 Fibrobacteria bacterium | reverse complement strand
TCGTCTTCGTGGATGGATGGCTGAGTGAAAATGGGTGATTTGTAAGTCTCGGTCGGCAGGTCGGGGATGGGCATGCTGGGTCCGGGAAGGGGTTCGGTGTTATTGATGCTCAATTCCTGTTGGCTGTCCTGGTAGGGATTGTCCAAATATTCAACCTCCACGGCCAATAAATCAAGCAGACCGAAGGTCGGCACGTGCGCGCCCAACATGACGGGCATGCGTTGGGTGATTTTTTCATAATAAACCGGTTGGTTCTGGACGCCTAAAACCGCTATCTCACCGTAAAGATGGAAGGGTCCGGACGCGGCGTCCATGTTCAACAATTCTCCGACATTCAAATCCGCGCGCGCCATGAGATTGATGGCGGACCGGGTGATGTCCTGTTCCCTGATGATTTGCGCCGGGGCCGTGTCCGTCGGAACGCCGTTGGGGTCCGTAACCGCTACGTTACCCAGGACGTCGTAGTAGCTTTTGCAAGCCGAGGACGAGCCGTCCCAGCAGTTGCCGCCGGTGGAATATTTCGTGTTCATCAAAAATCGTTTGATGCCGGTCGCGGGACCCGCCGGGCTTCCGTTTTGCAGCATTCGGACGCTTTCCACCTTGGCCCCCGCTTTGCCCGCCAGTATCGCGCTTTGATCCAAAGCCGCCCCGCCGCGCCAAACCACGAAAGTATCGGCTTCCGCGCGGCCGCCCCCATTGTCATAGGTGTAATGGACCAGGCCCTGGTTTTGGATTTCCGGAAAATTCGCGACGGTCACGTATTGCGTCGCCGGGAGCGCGTCGGCCGCGTCCTTATCGTTTCCGAAGGAAAAAGCGCGATTGTTGCTGAACCAGCGCCGAAGCGCTCCGCCTCCGCCGATCTCAAGGCTTTTCACGGGCTTCCAGGAAAATAAATAGGTCGGGCTAAGGTCCCAAAGCGGCGCGTTTTGGAATTCGAAATACATTCCCAGTTCGTGATGGAAGGTCCCATTTAAAAGTTCGCCTTTGAGCCGCAATCCCAGCACGCGCGTGTAGGCGCTGTCCACCCAGGTCCATCCGCCGGTAGTGATGTAGGTGGGGTAGGACTCGGATCGCAAGAGATAATCGCCGAGGTTCATGGCCGGGTGGTTGTATTTGAAGGGAAAGTAACCGCCTTCCACGGCCAATGCATCCGAAAAGCGGAAGCTGGTGGAGGACTCCGTCACTCCCGGGCCGAATTTCACGAAGTTCTGCCAAAAGTCACCGGCCGGAAACGATTGCCAAAAGATTCCGCCAACGCCGATATGCACGGAGTACTTTGCGTTTAAGGTATCGATGACGGTAAGGGTCGCGCCCAAGCGGCTGATGTAGGTCTTCTCGACAAGGACACCGCCGTTGTTGCCTTCCACCAATTGGCCGACATCGGAGTATCCTTCGCCCCGGATTTTATCGATGGAAATATCGGCACGGCCGGGCATGGTCGCCATGCCAACAGCTACGGACAGCATGAACGTCCAAAGATTCCAATTCCGGTTTCGAATCATTCACAAATCCTTCGTATGGATTGCCGTAGCATAACAGGACCTGGTAACTTAGAGGGATTAAATCCTAAGGCGGTCTAGTGAGCTGAATACTTTATTGACTTGAATGATGTTATGGTTTTCACGACATTTCCGAAGCCGGGATGCTACTTTCGTAACCCAGTTATGAGCGGCGTGGCCGGCAAAAAAATCAGTCCGAATTTTTGGATCCTTTCCGCGGGTTGGGATCTTCCCCTGTTCATACTGACGCCGTTACTGATCCTTCCATTGGGACTAGCCATACGTAAGGTAACCTCGATCGAAACAATGGGGTTGTTCGTTTTGGGGTTCGGTGGTTTTGGTCATCATTTGCTTGGATTTATCCTGGCTCCGGCATTCCTTATCGCGATGGGAACCCTCTTTTCAATTTTAGATCTCAACGCCCTTGTCTGCGCAACCGTCGCATGGGGCACTTGGCACGGAGCCATGCAAATCAACGGGTTTTTGCGCATTTACGATGCTAAGGTCAAGTCCATCGACCCTCTGACGGCGCGGCTGGATTTTCTGATGTGCCTGGCATGGTTTGGCCTCGCCATCCTGCACTCTCCCGCCAAGGAATTGTCCTTGGTGGCGCAATATTATTTTTCCGGCGGGCACCTCCTGCCGCCGTCCCTGTTGGAGAATTTAACCCGCGTTTGGGATGCGGGCACGGCGGCGGTGACGTGCGGTTTCCTGTGGCAAACTGTCCGCATCTGGCGCGCAGGAAATCCGCCTAGTCCCATCAAACTAATGGCCATGGCGGCCGGATTCGGATTCTGGTGGTATTGTACCGTTACCGTGGATAGTCTCCTGTTCGGCATCTTGTTATGGGAAGTGTTCCACGATGTCCAGTATAACGCGTTGGTGTGGTTGTACCAACGCCGGCGCGTGGATCAGCGATTGGACGTAGGCCGAATCGAAAAGTTTTTATTCAAACCAGGAATCGCGCGCATCGGATTATACGCGGGCTTAATTTTAGCGTACGGTTATATCGGCGTACTGACTTCCTACGGAGATTTCACGGTTCCAGAAAAAATCATGATGGGCGGCGGGGCTGTCCAGTGGATTGTCCGCATTACCATCGTCTCGGCTCTGCTGCATTTTTATTTCGATGGCTTCATTTGGCGGGTACGCGAGGAGGGCTTCCGCCAGGGGATGGGATTGGACGCGTCCGAAAGGGCCTCCAGGGGAAATCCTTCCGCTGCCTCCGGAAATGGCTACCCGGAAGAAGTCCGGTCAGTATCACGCCGGTTACGTAGGAACCAGCACGCGTTGAACTGGGCGCTTTTCATTCTAGCGGTGGGCGGCTTGGCTATCTCCCAATTCCGTGGCGGCGCGCCGGAATTCCAAGCCGTGGTGCTCAATCTATCCGAATCGATTCCGGGGAGTTGGTTGGCCCATTTCCTGAGCGGCACCTATTACAAAGGACAGGGCAATTTGGAATTGGCGGAGCGTGACTATCGGCTGACGGTTGCCTATCATCCGCAATTCGCCATGGGACAACTTTTTTTGGCCGATATCCTCAAGAAGCGCGGGCGATTTCCCGAAGCCATGGATCATTATCGCGCCGCTTTGGAATTGGATTCTACTAGTGATGAAAGCCGCATCAATTTGGCGTACGGGTATTTGCAATCAGGGCACCCGGAGATTGCGGCCCCTTTCTTTCAAAAGGCCTTGCAGTCGGATTCCGAAAATGTCGGGTTGAATTTCGGGTTGGGCACGGCCCTGGTGGAATTGGGTCGCGGACCCGAAGCCAGGCATGCCCTGGAATCCGTCCTGCGGGTTGAACCGGAGCATTCGGGCGCTATGGATTACCTGGGAAAATTATGGGAGTTGCAAGGGGCCAGTGACAGCGCCATTGCGTATTATCGACGGGCGTTAAAGTCTGATACCGGCAACGCCTCGGCGCGGGAAAATCTGGCGGCGGCGATTAAGCGTTCCAGCGTGTCCGGGTCAGGAACCGACCGAACGGGGGAAAAGACCGTTCCCCGTAAGCCTTAAACGTTGAATTTCTTATGGTCCGATGACGACGAAAGCTTGTCCCGGACCATGTACGCCCTTGGTCAAGGATAATTCGATGTCGCCGCATGGCTAGCCGCCTCGTTGCGGCGAGGTGGATCCGCGCTCGATAAGCAGGCCGTCGCATTCCGTGAAATCCGAGTCTCGCCCGGCGTATAACCGCCTGGGACTCAGCAAGCTAACCAAAACCTTGCGCGCGATTTCCGCGAACGCGAAACTGTAACTCGTGATGTCATTGTCGGTCGCGGCTTTGCTGTCGTCGAACCCGACCACGGACATGTCTTTGGGAATGCGGACCCCCTTGTTCGTCAAATGGTCGCGGGCCAGCAACGCCATCCGATCGTTGACGGCCACCCAGGCCGTTATCCCGGGCTCTTCGAGGGCGGATGCCAGTAACGGTTCCACGAGTTTGGCGATTTTCAATTGATGGATGAAGTTCCAAATCGAAGCCTGCATTTGCTCCAAGGCATAGTCGGCGTAATACCGATGGGTAGCTTCTTCCGAAACGGCCAGAAAGTTTTTGGCGCGTTGCAAGTACTCTTCGATGTCGGAGGGAACCGTCATGGCGTTCAGGCGGTCATCGATTTCCTCAATAACGAATTTGTGCACGCCGTCCCCGAAGCCCGCGCCCTGGAAGGCTTGGACCAAACCGCGATATCGGTACTGGGACCATAATTCCTTGTGGCAGTAGGACAGGAAGGCGACCTTACGATGCCCGGCCTTAAGAAGATGCTGGCCCACTTGCCTTCCGGCCGCCAAACCCGCCACCGTGAAGACGCGGAAGGCCCATCCGGCGGAATCCGACTGGCGGTGTAAATTCTGCGTCGTCGCGGTTTCCCAGGTCGTGTCGATGACGGCCACGGGTTTTTCCAAACCCGCGTGTTGCGGGTCCGGTTTTCGGACTTCCTTAAGGGATTGCAGGACCTGTTCAAGTTTCCGATCCGGAAGCATGCCGGTCCATACGATGTAACCCAAGACGGAGTGCCGTTCCTGAATAGCCTGCAATTGGTGGGTGAACAACGTGCGCCGGCGGGTCGGATCGTAGGTTTGCACGGAAATGTTGATCATGCTTTTCCCGCCCTCGCGGTGAAGCGCGTACAGGAATTCCGTCATCGGATAGCCGCCGAAGAAAAGCCGAGAGGAGGCGTCGGGAGAGCAGATGAAGACCAAAGTCCCATGTGCGCGCCTCAAGTGCGGCACCATATAAGTCTTCTTGAATGGAACGACCACGCCCTCGGCGGCGATGGCTTCGATAGCCTTGCGCAAGGGCTTATAGGAAACAGAGTAAATCTTCTGCAGGTCGCGCAAGGACGGCATCGGCTCACCGGCCGTAAACGTGCCTTCGAAAACGTCCCGTTCGATTTGCGTCTTTAAGCGCTGCCAGCGCTGGGATTCCTCCAGGGCCGTGGCGGTAGGATTGTTGGATGCCAGGGGCTTGGCTTTGCCCAGGTAGGCCCCGCGGTTTTTGATTACGGTAATCACGCCTTCTTCGCGTAATTGCGCGCGCGCGGCGCACATCGCGGCGGCGGAGACCTGCGCTTGACGCGCCAAGATCCGGATGGACGGAATGCGTGAACCTTGGAGCCACGTCCCGTTTTTGATTTCATTGCGCAGGTAGATAAGGGAACGTTGCAACGAGGCGCGCGACTTATCCACGGTGGTTTCCATGCGCTGGTTCATCGGCTTAATCGCTTAGGCAACTGCGCCCGAAGATGCCTTACGCATATCCGCAAGGGAGCCGAAACTTTTCCTTGCGGTTGACCAGGCTTCGGGGTTTTTCGGCGGCACGGTTTCCGTGGGGAACGAATCGCGGACGACCTGGCGAATTCCGCCTTCCAGATGGCCCAGCGTGCGCGCCTGGATCAACAGGTTTCCGATCGCGGTGGCCTCGGCGGGACCTGCTTCCACGGGAATGCCGAGAGCCGATGACGTGAATTCATTCAGCAATCGGTTCTTACTGCCGCCTCCCACGACATGCAACAAAGCGAATTTTTTTCCCGTCAAACGGGCGCAGGTGTTCAACGTCTCGGCGTATAACAGCGCCAGGCTTTCCAGCACGCAGCGCACCGTGGGCCCCACGCCCTGTGGCGCCGGCTGGCCGGTTTCGCGGCAATACTCGGCGATCTTTTCCGGCATGCGCCCGGGTTTGCCGAAGCGCGGATCATCGGGCCTGATCAGGGATTTAAAGGCGGGGGATTCCGCCGCTAGTCGGGTCAATTCATCGTAATTGAATTCCTGTCCCGCTTCGGCCCAAGCGCGACGGCATTCCTGGACGATCCAAAGCCCCACGATGTTTTTACGGAACATGATGGTGTCGCCATAGCCGCATTCGTTCGTGAAGTTGGCGGCGCGGACCTCGGTGTTGATGAGCGGAGAATTGAGTTCGGCGCCTAATAGGGACCAGGTTCCGGAACTTAAGAAGGCCCACTCCGGCGGATTGGATTTTGCGGGGTTGGATGCTGAGGATCGGGGCGAGATGTCGGCACCGGGTAAAGCTGCGGTTATAACGGCCGGTATAGCTGCCACGGCTGCGGCGGTATCGTGCGAGCAGGTCGCGACGAGGCGTGCATTCGTCAGTCCCGTTTCCCGCGCGATGTCCGGCAGTAAGGGGGTTAGGAGGCTTCCGGGTGGATTCAGTTTCGGGAAAAGGTTTTTAGGAATCCGAAGTTTTTCTATCAAACCCCAAGCCCAATTTCCAGTGCGTGGATCGAGCAGTTGGGTTGTGCCGGCTACCGTGCGTTCTCCCATCAGGGAGCCGCAGAGTAGATAATTGAAATAGTCGCCGATATTCAGGAAGGTTTTCGCCGCCGCCAATATTTCCGGCCTTGTTTGCACGTCAGTCCAGAGTTGGTACAAGGTATTGATGGACATGAACTGAATGCCCGTGGCGTTGAAAATGGCTTCGGAAGACACTTGGCCGAACACCTTCTCCATCACTGCGTCCGTCCGCTCATCGCGGTAATGATAGGGGAGGGACACCATGGGATCGGAATCATTTACGAACGCGTAATCGACGCCCCATGCGTCGCAACTGATTCCGGAAATCGCAAGGCGCGCCTGACCCGCCTTGCGTAATCCCACAATGATTTCCGCGAACAATTGCACGAGATTCCATCTTAAGGAACCGTGAATCTTCACGGGCGCGTTGGGAAACCGGTGGATTTCTTCCAAGGTTAGGCGTCCTTGGGAAAGGACTCCATGCATCACACGCCCGCTTTCGGCGCCCAAATCCACGGCTAAATAATGCCTCTCCATACCTTTTCCTCAGCGCGGGAAGGATTGAATATCGCCCGCGCCGACATTCAAGATATTTCCTTTGCTCTTCTCCAAGGCATCGGACGCGAAAAAATAATCGGCTTCGGCGGGTATGGCCCCCACGACCACGCCCCCGAATTTGGTGATCCGCAAATCGGATCCCAATAAATTGGATCGATACTGCCAAAACTGTGCTTCGGAAAATTTCCGGCTGGCCTTCTCATCCCACCGATTAGGAATTCGCATGGAATCGATCACAGATTGCATAACGTTTCTTCCGGAATCCTGTTTAAATGGGTCCGCGGCCTTTGCCATCGGAGGTAACCGTCCGGTTCCGGACCAACGGCCATAAGTCAAAGGTAACCAATTTTCGGAATAAAAATATTCTGAATTTTATATTTTCAAATTAAAAATATATTGAATTCACATAGACCGGATAAGGAATTAAATGGACCGGAAAAGGAAATCGTCCGGATCAAGAAGCGAGAATGACTTTTACGCCCTTGGCCTTGAGGAATTCCCGGATTTCCCGCGAGACGCGGCCATCGGTGATCAGCGTATCCACTTTTTCCAACGGCCAGAAATAGGTGATGGAAACCCGGTTCCATTTCGTGGAATCCGTCAGGGCGATCACCCGGCGGGAAATACCCGCCAAAGCGAGTTTGATTTCGGTTTCCGCCTGGTTCACCTCGCCCAAGCCCCTCTGGCTGTGCACGCTATGGGCGCCCATGAAGCAATAGTCCAGTTCCCGTTTGCTGAGAAAAGCTACGGCCTCGGGGCCTACCAGGGAGGAGGATTCATGCCGCATGGTTCCGCCGGGAACGATGACGTTCACGCCCGGAGCCTCGATGAAAAGGGAGGCGACGGGGATGCTGTTGGTGACGATTGTCAGGGCTTTCCGTTCCCGCAGATAATGCGCCACCGCCAGGGATGTCGTGCTCGCATCCAGCCCGCAAACCATTCCATCCTTCACCAGGGACGCCGCGACTTTTCCGATGGCCAGTTTTTCCGCAGCCTGATCGCCCAGCCGCAACTGGATGGGAATTTCCGCAGCGGCCGATTCCCTCGGAACCACGGCTCCGCCATAGGTGCGGATGATTTTTTGTTGTTGGGTCAAGGCTTCCAAATCGGAGCGGATGGTGGCCCCGGTCACGCGCAACTGTCGGCTTAAATCTGATACCGTCATGCTGCGTTTGGTCAGGAGCAGATTGAAAATCTTTTCCCGCCTTTGATTTTGGAATTTCAACGTGCGCATCGGGGCTCCGATTTATAATTTCAAAATGAAAATATAATCGAATCCGCGGCAAAGCAAGGACTTGGCGCTCAGACGATCTAATTCGCCCCTTTGGCAGCCTCCGGGAACTTTTTCAACACCCTGTTAAACCCCCTCGCGCGATCGCCGCAGCAAATCCTCCCGGGAGCACCCGCGGTTTAGCTGATATCCCTGCAGCGGCAGGATATATTCGTGGACCGCATCCAGGAAATCGGCCGGCATGGGAAAAAAGGAATCCTCCACTTCGTCCGCAGGGGTGATCCAGTTGCGGCTGCCGATTACGACCGGGGGCGCGTCTAAATCGTCGAAGGCCAGGCGGCTGATGGTATTGGCCATGGTATGCAGGAAGCTGCCGCGCTCGCAGGCGTCGGATGCAAGCAGGATCTTGCCCGTTTTCTTCACGCTCTCCAGGACCTTGGCATAGTCGAAGGGCACTATGCTGCGGGCGTCGATCACCTCGCAGGACATGCCGTACCGGCTTTCCAATTGCTTGGCCGCTTCCAGGGCGCGGTATAAGGTGGCGCCGACGGTCAGGATGGTAAGGTCTCGGCCGGCCTGCTTGATATCCGGTTCCCCGAAAGCGATGGCATAGGATTCGACGGGAACGCCGCCGGCATGGAAATGCTCGGGCTCGTCATAGACGCGCTGGCTCTCGAAGAAAATCACGGGATCGGTTCCGGTCAATGCCGTAGTCATCAATCCCTTGGCATCATAAGGCGTCACCGGAAACACCACTTTGAGGCCGGGAATATGGGCCACGAGGCTGCTCCAGTCCTGGGAATGCTGGGCGCCGTATTTGGAACCGACGGAAACGCGGAGCACCAACGGCATGCGCAGAAGGCCGCCCGACATGCTCTGCCATTTGGACATCTGGTTGAAGATTTCGTCTCCGGCGCGGCCCATGAAGTCGCAATACATGAGCTCGGCGATCACGCGGCCGCCTTCCAAGGCATAACCCACGGCGGTGCCGACGATGGCGGCCTCACTGATGGGGGAGTTGAACAGGCGATGATACGGCAGGGCCTCGGTTAATCCGCGGTAGACGCCAAAGGCGCCACCCCAATCGCGGTTCTCCTCGCCATAGGCAATCAGGGTGGGGTCGATGTAGAAACGGTCCAGGATGGCTTCGAACAAGGCGTCGCGGATCGCGACACACCGGCCCTTGGGCAGTTTCTCGCCCTTCTCGTCCACGGCTGAGCGGGAACGGCCCGCCAACTGTTTTACGCGGGGGTTCTCTTCCCGGCCCATCAGGACATCGGGTTTGCGCGTGGGATCCATGCTTTCCACGCTGCCGTTCGAGAACATCACCTTTTCGATGGTACAACCCGCCGCCATCTGGCTTTCGCGCGGCGAGATATTCAGGTCGACGGATTTCTTGAAAGCGCGGCTGATCAAACCTTCAATTTTCTGTTTCATGACGTCGAGGTCGACGCGGGAACAGACCTTCGCAGCGACGAGATCATCCCCGAATGCCACCAGGGAATCTTGGCTTTGCCACATTTCGACCTCGCTCTTTTCCCGGTAACTGGAGGCATCGGAGGGGGAATGCCCCGAGAAGCGGTAGGTGATGGTGTCGAGCAGGACGGGGCCGTCGCCCACCTCCAGCAGGGCGCGTTTGCGGCGGATGGCGTCGATGACGGCGAGCGGATTGTAACCGTCGACGCGTTCGGCGTGCATTTGCTCCGGGTTGAGGCCTGCGCCCATGCGGGCCAGGACCTTGAAACCCATGGTCTCGCCCACGGGCTGGCCTCCCATGCCGTAGAAATTATTGGTGAAGTTGACGATGAGGGGCAAGCCGCCGCGGTGGGCATCATCCCATAAGGTTTTGAATTGATCCATGGTGGCGAAGCATAGGGCTTCCCAGGTGGGGCCGCATCCGGCGCTGGCATCGCCGATATTGCAAATCACCAGGCCGGGTTTGCCGTTAACCTTTTTGAACAGCGCCGCGCCTACGGCGATATCTGCCGATCCTCCGACGATGGCGTTATTGGGCATGATGCCGAAGGGTGGAAAAAAGGCGTGCATGGATCCGCCCAGACCTTTATTGAACCCATAATCACGGGCGAAGATTTCCGCCAAGGCGCCGTAAATGAGGAAGTCCACGGCCAGCTCGCGAACCGATGTCCCTGCCGCATCCTTCTCCACCACCTTCAGCGCATGGCCGCCGAAATAGTTCTGCATGATATCCATCAATTGCTTATCGTCAAGCTTATGAATGGCGGAAAGGCCCTTGGCCAGGATCTCGCCGTGCGATCGATGCGAACCGTAAATATGATCATCCACGCCCAAAAGAAAAGCTTGGCCCACGGCCGACGCTTCTTGTCCGATGGAAAGATGCGCGGGCCCGCGGTGGTTGTATGCGATGCCGTTGAAGCCGCCCTTGATCTTGACTTCATTGAGCATGGCCTCGAAGGAGCGAATCACCGTCATGTCGTGTTGGATGCGCAGGAGATCGGCAGGAGTGAAATCACCGGAAGCCATTTCCTTCTTCATCGTCCGGTCATATTGATTGACGGGAATGGGCTGGAATTTAACGAAGCCTTTGGAACGGACTTCGGCGGGATCGATGACTATACTCTTGGGCATGGAATACTCCTGGAAAGAGATACGGTTAGTTTTGGACGCATGGGTTCCGATGGGAAGGACGGTCGGATCGGATTGAACCAGATGGACTTGGACTCATGAAAGGGTGATCTGTCGTTTGGTGAGTTGCTCCGCAGTGGACGGGGTCCCCGCCTGGGGCGAGGTTCCCGGATGGATCACGGCGATGCCGCGGCTTTCGAAAAAGGCATTCCAGACTTCGTCCGGACGCTTATCCGTCACGACGCGCGAGATGGTTTCCCAGTTAACGATCTTGAATAGCGAAGGCGCCTTGAATTTGCTTTGGTCCACGACAAGCACGGCCTCGCGGCAGTTCTGCACGGCCTGACGATTGAAATGCGCAGACTCGACGTCACTGGCGGAGGGACCGAAGTCGACGCTGAGGCCGTCGGCGCCGAGGAAACAGACGTATCCACGCAATTGGTCGAAGGTGGAGGCCGCGATGGGGCCGACGCAATCCATGCGGTCGGGACGGTATTGTCCGCCGATCAGAATGACGTTGGTATTGGGGGCATCCAGATCAATGGCCAGACGGGCCGAGTTGGTGATGATGGAAAGGCCGCGCTTGCGTTTGAGATGCGGCCCCATCATGAAGCAGGTGGTTCCGGAATCCAAAAAAAGTTGTTCCCCATCGTTGACCAGGCCGGCCGCCAGACGGCCGATGATTTCCTTGCTCTCGATATTCCGCTGGTGCTTGGAACGAAAGGAGAAATCCGAGGACCGGCGTATCGCCGCGCCCCCGTACACCAAATCGATTTCCCCTTCGTCGGCCAGGGATTTTAGATCCCGGCGGATGGTCGCCTCGGACGCTTCCATAGCGGCGGCCAAATCCACCACCGTAGCCGTGCGCCGGGTGAAGATTTCGTCTAATATCCGTTGCCTACGGTTCTGAGCTGAGGTTCCCATCTCATTGACAAAGATACCGCTTTGACGTACTTTAGTCAAAATATTGATTGAAAAAAGAAGGATTTGATTCAAAATATGCGAGTTTGTTCAACTTTGGGTTGGAATGGCCGACCGATCCAAGCAACGGTCGAGAATCGGTCGTAAATGCGTTTAATAATGGGCCGTATTTACCGTCCCCAAAAGTGACGAAGGCCGTGGTATAACGAAAGCAGTGGTGTAAGCATGGGAACACTGGATTTGATTCGCGGCCTGGGTTCGGTCGAGGATATGCGTGCGAACGTGAAATCATTGACCGGTTTCCGGCCCAAGGTGAACTCACACGTTCATCTGCCTCCCAACTTTTCCGCATTTAACACCGTGGAGCAGGTGCTGGAATTGGCGGCCGCCCAGGATGTCCGTGTGATCGGAGTCACGAATTATTACGACTATCAGGTCTATGCGCAATTCGCCGCACTGGCGAAAAAGGCGCGCGTCTTTCCCCTTTTCGGTTTGGAAATCATCAGCCTCATCGACAAGCTGGCGCGGGATAAGGTGAAGATCAATGATCCCGGAAATCCCGGACGGATGTATCTCTGCGGCAAGGGCGTCACGCGCTTCGAGCCGGTTCCAGACGGGGCCGCGGAAATCCTGAATAACATCCGCGCCAGCGATACGCGACGGATGAAGGACATGGTCGCTAAGGTTTCCGAGATTTTCCGGGCGGCGGATTGCGAACTGGGAGTCACGGAGTCCGGGATCAAGAAAATGATCGCGACCCGGCATGGCTGCCGGGAAGACATCGTTTATCTCCAGGAAAGGCATATCGCACAGGTCTTCCAGGAAGCCCTATTCGCCAAGGTGCCGGCTGGGCAACGCTCGGAAGTGCTGTCCCGCGTGTACGGCCTACCGGCCAAGTCCTCGCCCGATGACGCGGTCCAGATCCAGAATGAGTTCCGCTCCAACCTGCTCAAGGCGGGGAAGCCCGCCTTCGTGGCCGAAGGATTCGTCAACGATGTGGAAGCCAAAAAAATGATTCTCGGAATGGGCGGCATTCCCTGCTATCCCACCTTGGCCGATGGCGCCAGCCCGATCTGCCCTTATGAAGAAACGCCGGAAATCCTAATCGCCAATATCCAGGGCATGGGCATCCCGATGGCCGAATTCATCCCCATCCGCAATACTCCGGAAGTGCTGTCGAAATACGTCAAGGCCATGCGCGCTGCCGGCTTGGCGGTGGTGGGCGGCACCGAACACAATACCTTGGAGCTGATCCCCCTGGAGCCCACTTGCCTCAAGGGCGCGCCGGTACCGGAGGATGTGCAAGCGATTTTCTGGGAAGGCGCCTGCGTCATCGCCGCGCATCAATTCCTGAATGCCCATGGTGAATCCGGCTTTGTCGATGATGGGGGAAAACCGGCCGGCGGATATAGCTCCAATGACGACCGCATCCGAGCCTTCGCCGAGCTGGGAGCCGCCGTGATTCAATCCGGATTGGGCGTGAACTAAGGGCCCGTTACGAAATAACTGAATCAGTTTGGGATGGCACCGAAATTGGAATGGCCGATATTTCCGGACGAGCCCGGACAGGCGGATTATCGTTTGATGGCTAGGCCGCGGACATGCGTTTCATGAAAGCCAGGCCGTCACGGGCCAATTGATCTTCATCCTGGTACATTTTGCGCCAGATCTTGGTTGCCGTGGCCACCGAAGGCATGGCGGTTCCGAAGGCCTCAATCGTCAGCCAGCCATCGTACTGAATTTCCTTGAGGGCGGCGAAAGTATCCGCCCAATTCACCTGGCCGGAACCCGGCGTACTGCGGTCGCATTCGGAAACATGCACATGCTTCAGAGTACCGGAGGCGTTACGTAGCGCCTTCGTTACGTTTTTTTCCTCGATATGCGCATGGAAGGTGTCGTAAAGCGTTCCGCATCCCGGAATGGCGACCTCCCGGGCGAATCGCGCTCCATCCTCGGCGGTGTTAAGCAAATAAATTTCAAACCGGTTGAGCGGCTCCAGGGCCAGTCCAACGCCGACTTGACGGGCATATTCGGCGACGGAGCGGATGGTGTCCACACCCCATCGCCATTCGTCAGGCGTGGGGCCCCGCCCGGAAAATTGGCCGAGCGCGGCGTATATGGGACCGACCATCAGTTGCGAGCCCGAGGCGACGCAGCAGTCCAATACCTTTTTCAAATTGACGATCGCGGCTTTGCGAATAGCCGGATCGGGGCTGATGGGGTTGGCATCGGGGGTGGAGATGGCCACGGCCGTGCGCTCCAGCCCCAGCGAGTCCAAGGCGCGGCCCAGAGCGGCGTATTTTTCAGGTTGGGGATCGAAAATCGGCAGCTCGATCCCGTCATAGCCCATTTTGCGCAGGCGCTCCATAACCGGCAAATAAAGTTCCCCGGTGGCGTTATCCGTCCAAAGGAGCATGTTAATCGAGTACTTCATTGCCGACCTTCTGTAATGACTACTAACACAAATATCTACAACAAAGTGACATTCTTGGTAAAGATGCCGCGTTGTGTTGTCACCCGAACGGCATATAACCCGGTGTTCAGCTTGAGCCCGTTGCGTAAATCGCGTAACCGATATTCCGCCCCGGTTTTTCCGGAAATGGAATAAATCAGTTTGCCGCCCAAATCATAGAGTCCAAACTCATGCGCACCGGCTTCACGCACGCGCAGCATTGACGAGGTCAAGGAGATATCGAAATCCACCTTGGGTGCGGAATTATTTGCGTTGACCTGGACGGGCACATGGCAGCTACCGACATAATCCACCCGCGCGATGCCCGGATCAATGGTGCTGTAATAGCCATCGTAATTGAGGACATACAGGGCGCCATCCGGACCAAATTTGCCTTGCAACGGGGCGCGCCATCTCCACGCGCCGAATAGGCCGTTGTCGACGCGCGTTGTCTTCTTGATGGTGACGGTCGTAGAGTCGATGGTCGTAAAATGCATTTGCAGGCTTTGCCAGCTCATGGTGATCCAGGTATTGTTCATCTGCGGCGGAAATTTTGTGGGGGAATCCAAAGTGGGATCAAAAGTGTAAATGGGTCCGCCGATGGCGACATTGACGAGGTTGGTCATGACGCTCGGCGTGGCCGGGGGCAATTCCGTGACACCGCTGTTAAAGGGGGAGTTATTCGTAGGCGCCGATGCGATCTTTCCGTTATTGCAAGCGGGGACGTTGTTCTGATGGAAGTACGGCCAACCGGCGAAAACCGGGTGGGTGATTAAGTTGAACTCGTCATTGTTGTTGGAGTAGTTTACCACGCCCCAGGCCATCCACCGTTTAGTGGGATGGACATAAATGGAATAGTTGCTGCGATCTCCCTTAACATACAACTCCGGTAAAACTTTTGAGGTGTCCCGGTATTGCGCGGCCAAGGTCATCTTGTTTTGGCTTTCCCATTGCTG
>JADGQO010000165.1 GCA_017881725.1 Fibrobacteria bacterium | reverse complement strand
GGCTTATTTAGCGCTCAAAGAAACCCCGGAGTTTAAGGCTGAACTGGCCCTGCATCTGCGGGATTTTGTCGGCCGGCCCTCGCCGCTGTATTTTGCCGAAGGGCTAACGCGGCATTGCGGCGGCGCGCGGATTTACTTGAAGCGCGAGGATTTGAACCATACCGGGGCGCATAAAATCAACAACTCCTTGGGACAGGTTTTGGTGGCTCGCCACATGGGGAAAAAACGCATCATCGCTGAAACGGGAGCGGGCCAGCACGGCGTCGCGACCGCAGCGGTGGCGGCCAAATTCAACATGGAATGCGTCATCTACATGGGCCGCGTCGACATGGAAAGGCAAGCGCCCAACGTGCAACGCATGGGGCTGCTCGGCGCGACGGTTGTTCCGGTGGAATCCGGAAGCCGCACCTTGAAAGACGCCATCAACGAAGCCATCCGCGATTGGGTGACTAATATCACGGGCACACATTACGTGTTCGGATCCGCCTTGGGGCCGCATCCGTATCCACGCATCGTCCGCGACTTCCAGAAAATCATCGGGGAAGAGACTGAACGGCAAATGCTGGAGAAGGAAGGCCGCCTGCCCGACTGCCTCATCGCTTGCGTAGGCGGCGGCAGCAACGCCATCGGCATGTTCTACAACTTTCTCGACAAACCTTCCGTGCAAATGGTCGGCGTCGAAGCGGGCGGTGAAGGCATCGCCACCGGTCGGCACGCGGCGCGTTTCGCCGGCGGCACCTTGGGCGTTTTGCACGGCGCGAAAAGTTACGTCCTGCAAACGCCGCAAGGGCAGATTGCCGACACGCATTCGATCTCGGCGGGATTGGATTACGCCAATGTGGGGCCGGAACACGCGATGTACCGGGATCTGGGACGGATCAGCTACACGGCCGCCACCGACGACGAAGCCTTGGAAGCCTTTCAATTGCTGTGCCGGATGGAAGGCATCATACCCGCCCTGGAAAGCGCCCACGCCGTAGCACAGGCGTTACCTTTGGCGAAGCGGCTGGGCAAGGATAAAACTTTGGTCATCAACCTGTCCGGACGCGGGGATAAGGATTTGGCTACCGTGATCCAGGCCATGAAAGAAAAGGCAGCGCGAGCGTCCACCGTGGCCGCGTCAGGAGCCGGCCGATGAACCGCATCGACTCCGCCTTCGCGAGACTCAAACAGGCGCGCCACAAGGCCTTCATCCCCTATTTGGCCGCGGGCGTCCCCGGGTCGGACGAAACCGTGAAGCTGGTTTTGGAACTGGAAAAACTCGGGGCCGATATCGTCGAATTGGGATATCCTTTTTCCGATCCCATGGCCGACGGCGTGGTCAACCAGGCCGCCGCCAACCGCGCGCTGGAATTGGGCGTCGACGCCGACGTGTATTTCGGCATGGTCCGGAAAATCCGTGCCCAGTCGCAAATCCCGCTCATCGCGTTTTCCTATCTGAATCCGATTTTCAAATTCGGTTTCGACGCCTTCGCGAGGCGTGCCAAGGCCGAGGGCATGGACGGCATCCTGTTGGTGGACATGCCCGTGGAGGAAGCCGGGGAACTCAAGGCCATCTGCAAGCGTGAAGATCTCGCGCTGATTTTCCTCGTGGCGCCCACGACGACGCCGGAACGCCTGAATACCGTGTTGCAATCGGCAACGGGATTCCTCTATTACATTTCGCGCACCGGCATCACGGGCGAACGCGACTCCTTCCAATCCGATTTCGAAACCAAGCTTTCCGCCATCAAAAAGGCCTCGCGGCTGCCCGTCGTGGTGGGCTTCGGCATTTCCAAGCCCGATCAAGTGCGCACGGTTTGCTCCTTGACCGACGGAGTAGTGGTCGGCAGCGCCCTGGTGCGCCGCACGCTGGAAAACAAACCTTTCCCGGACATCCTGGCTGACATCCGCGCCTTGGCCGCTCCGCTCATCGCTCCTACCAAGGAAACATGGAATTAGCCGACTGGCGAAAGCGCATTGACGCGCTGAATATGCAGCTCCTGGAATTGCTGAACGAGCGGGCCCGGTGCGCGCAAGGCGTCGCGGCCATCAAGAAGCGCAAGCTGCTTCCCATTTTCGATCCGGTGCGGGAACAACAGGTTTTCGAATCCGTCCTGGGCAGTAACCAGGGGCCTCTCAGCGACGAAGCCGTGCGCCGCATTTTCGAAGCCATCATCCTCGAAGCGCGACGATTGGAAGAATCCTCCTGATGGCCGGCACGCCGGGCGGTCCGCAGGCCGGAGATCCGGTGGCCATACCGGCTACACTGGCCGCATCGCCTACGGCGGAAACCGCTCTCGGACGACCCGCGCGCCTGGGCATAGTGGGATTGGGCTTGTTGGGCGCTTCCCTCGCGGAAGCCGCACGCAAACGATGGCCGACTTTGGGCATCACCGGTATTTCCTCGCCCGCCACTTTGGAAAAAGCCAAGCGCGCCGGCCTTATCGATGAAGGATTGGAGTATTCCCGCATCGATCAGGCCCTGGCGGATTGCGATCTCCTCATCCTCTGCACGCCCATCGATCATATCCTGGGGATTCTGGAAAACTGGGCGCAAGTCAAGCCGGCGGGCGCCGCTGGCTGCATCGTCACCGACGTTGGCAGCACCAAAACCGCCATCTGCGCCCTCGGCGCGCGCGCCTTTCCGCGCGGCGGAGCGACGACGTTCGTCGGTTCACATCCCATGGCCGGCAGCGAAAAAACCGGATTGGAGGCGCGCGACGCACTGTTGTTCCAGAACGCATCGTGGGTGATTTGTCCGCCTGCCTTGGAGACGGCGCAAGGCTTCTCCGATACCGCCGCGACG
Source organism: Fibrobacteria bacterium (assembly GCA_017881725.1). Lineage (GTDB taxonomy): Bacteria > Fibrobacterota > Fibrobacteria > UBA11236 > UBA11236 > Chersky-265. Next base: position 6,147 of record JADGQO010000165.1, on the reverse strand, counting down.
AGCTCCGCCACTGGTACCACCATGACGGATTCCGATGTTCTGAAGGTCCAACTCGCGGTTCAAAAAGTGGAGGCTTTCGCCAAGGCTTTGGGGGCGCGCACGACACGCATGGCCCCGGACTTGCATGATTTGGTGGCCGCGCATGTGTCCCATTTGCCGCAATTGCTGGCGACGGCCTTGGCCAGTTATACCGGCGAGAAGCGCAATGTGGTGGAGAACTGCCTGCAAATCGCAGGCGGCGGTTTCCGGGACATGACCCGATTGGCAGCCTCGTCCTTCTCAGTATGGGAACCGATTTTAAATTCAAATCGTGATTCCATTCACAAAGTGCTTTCGGGATTCCGCGCCCACCTGGCGGCGTTGGACGCGTCCCTGGAAGCCAACCTGGGAGCGGGATTCTTCCGCGAAGGCAATCAATTGCGCGGGCGGCTGACCACGGGCAAAAAGGGTTTCGTCGCGGCCTTGGCGGAAATCCTGGTGGACCTGGAAGACAAGCCCGGCGTCTTGGTGCGCGTTTTCGAACCCTTGGCGAAACGGGGGTTGAACGTCCTGGACGTGGAAATCCTGAAAGTGCGCGAAGGCGAAGGCGGCACCTTGATGTTGGGGTTTCACGGTGGTGACGACGCGCAAGCGGCCTTGCAGGCCTTAAGCGCTGCGGGCTTCCAGGCGCGGCTCAGGTAAAGGGATCCGGACGGATAGAATCCGGACGGATAATCGGTGAAGCGATGATCATGGAGGCGGTTTTGGAAAAAGGTTTGGAGATCAAGCGCAGCAAGCGCCTGAAAGGACAGCCCGTCTTGCCCGGCGACGCCTTGGCCGGGTTCCAGGCCTTGCTCTTGGCCGCGCTGGCCGAGGGTCCCACCCGGCTGGAAAATCTTCCCATCTCCCCGTGGTTCAAGGATATCCTAGATGATTTCGTGCTAATGGGATACGCCCAACAGGCTTTGGATGGCCATTGGGTCATCCACGGGGGTAACATGCCGGTTTCCGGTCCGGAGCCGCTCCGGGTCAGGCACGAAGCCGAATTGCTGCCATTGGCGGCTTTCCTCTTCGCCAAAGGCTGCCGCCGTTCCTTGGCGGTGGATCCGGACACCGTTTCGGGCGAAGCCATGGAATTGCTGGAGAAAATCCTGCGCCTGGAAAATCCGCCGCGCCTGGTTCCGGCGGACGCGCGTTTGCAACCCGTGTCGCAACTTGCGTCTCAAGACGCCGCGATTGCCGAAACCACGTTTTCCGAAACCGCCGTTATCGAAACCGCGCTTTCGAATACCTCCGTAACCGAAACCGCTGATGTCGCCCCCAACGAAGCCGCGAACCCATCCGCTCCCGATTCCGCAGATGCCGGGTCCGGCGGCGAAGCATTAAGTCTCCCGGAACTGGATTTCACGGTTTCCGGCGAAACGCAGCCGGCTTCCGCGCAGGGTAACGTTGCTGTTACCCTAAAGGACGTTTACCTGTTTCCGCCCCCGGTCGGCCTTACCGCCAGGGCGGCGCAAATGCTGCGGCCTCCCATGGCGGCCACTCCCGGGACCATGTCCGCAGGCGGACCCGGTCTGGTCCCCCCAAGCCTGTCCGCCTCGGGCGCGCCGGGAATGGCCCAGGGCGGCGGCGCGCGACCGGCCGACTCGCGATGGGACGAATATTTGGCCAAACTCACCTTGCTCAGTTACGGATTGGCTTCCGGGCAACCCGTGGACATTTCCTTGACGCGGCCCGGCCCCGACTCGTTGGAATTCCTGGCGGCGCATTTCGAGGCGCCCCTGCGCGTCGAACGCAACGAAGCGCCGGAGGGCGATGAATTGGCCCGGCGCATCGCGCGGCAACTGCGGGCGGCGGGCAAACAGGAGGCCCAGATCCGCGTGCGGCTGGAGACCGGAGCGAAACTCAACCCGCAAACCTACGCCATCCCGTCGGACATCACCTTGGCATCGGCCTATTGCCTGGCGGCCAGCTTGATCAAAGGCTCGGACATCACCTTGGAAGGCGTCCCGCTCAATCCCCAACGCGCGGGATTCATCGCCGCGCTGCGGCGCATGGGCGCGGATATCGAAGTCATTTCCCGCCGCGAACGGCAGGGCGAAGGCCTGGGCGTATTGCGGGTGCGGTCGGCCGAATTGTTCGGCAAGCGCTTCGGCGCGGAAAACCTGACCTCCATGCGCGACGAAGTGTTCCTGTTGATGGTGGCGGCGGCTTACGCCGAAGGCGAAACCGTCATCCGCGACGTGGCCTATTTGCGTCGCCATCGCGTGGATTTGCTGAAGGGCTTCGCGGCCAATCTCAAGTCCGCCGGAGTGGAAATCGGCGAAATTGAGGACGGGCTCGTCATCCGCGGAAGGCCGGACTATGACGGCGGCGCGTACGACGCCTGCGGCAACCCGGGCCTGGGTTTGGCATGTCAAATCATGGGCCTGAAATCCCATGGCGCTTCGCTCGTATGGGGCGCCGAATGCGTCGCGGGCCGATATCCCGACTTCCAGGAACAAATGGCCACCCTGGCCGCCGGAGACAAACCATGAACGGTAAAACTCCGCGCCCGCGTAAGCGGCCGCGGACCCAAGGCGACGCCATCCCTCCCACCACCACGGTAATCGATCCGCACGTCACCTATCCGGAGCGGGACGTCAAAAGCATCGGCATCGTGGCCTATGCGGGAAATATGGCTCCGCCCCTCGATATCCTGCAACGCTGGGCCGAAGAGAATCCCGGCATCGGCATGTACCTTAACGGTTACCTCAAGCCTTTCGCCGGCGGGCGCCTCAAGGCCAAGTCCGATACCTTTCTCAGCACCCAGGTTGATTTGCTGCTGTCCCTCGGAGGCGACGGCACTTTCCTGTCCGCCGCGCGCATGGTGAAAGGCCAGGGCACTCCCATTTTAGGCGTCAACCTCGGCCGCGTGGGATTCCTGGCGGACGTGAACCTGGAAAACCTGGGGCGCATCCTGGACGAAATCCAGCGCCGCGAGTACAGCTACCGGAAACGGATGCTCTTGGAAGTGGAAGTGTTCAAGGGCCGCACGCTTTTGCTGCAGGACATTGCCCTCAACGACGTCGCCTTCACGGGACAGATGGCTCATCAGATGGCCGACTTGAGGGTAACGGCGCAGGGACGGTTCCTTACGGATTACTGGGTGGACGGCCTGCTGGTCTCCACGCCCACGGGTTCCACAGCCTACGCACTGTCGGCCGGCGGACCCATCATCCATCCTTCCGCGGATTCCCTTTTGTTGACGCCCATGAATCCAACCTCCCTTTCCGTGCGCCCGCTGGTTCTGCCCGATTACATGCTCATCGGCGTGCGCAGTAACATGGGCCGGACCAAGGAGGTGAACATGTTCGTGGACGGCCGCAACCAATTCATGCTCAAGCCCGAGCATTCCGTTTTCATCCGCAAGCACAAGGAAGGCCTCCGCCTGGTGCGGCCCAAGGGGTCGTCCTATTTCGAATCCTTGCGCAACAAATTAGGCTGGACGGGAACCCGCCGATCGCGCGACGCCGCAACGGCGTCCGGGTCCGTTTAAACCGTAAGGATCCGGGAAAGGCAACGATTATGCTGCGTGAAATCAAGATCCGGAATCTCGTCATCATCGAATCCGCCGATTTGGAATGGGGTCCGGGATTCACCGCCGTCACGGGCGAAACGGGCGCGGGTAAATCCGTGTTGCTCGGCGCCTTGAAATTCATCCTCGGGGCCAAAGGCAAAAGCGATTTGATCCGCCAGGGCGCGGACAAGGCCAAGGTGGAAGCCGTTTTCGACGCGCCGCCCTCGCCGGCCTTTCGGGCCGTGATGGAGCGCATGGAAATCGACGCCGACTCGGGAGACGTCATCCTGGAGCGGGAACTCTCCGCCGCCGGCAAAAACCGTTGCCGCGTCAACGGCACCGTAGTCACCACCGGGGCACTGGAGGAAATCGGATCCCACCTCGTGGATTTGCACGGCCAGCATCAGCAGCAATCCTTGCTCGACGCCGGCACGCACTTGGGATTCCTGGACGGGTTCGCGCGGCTCGAATTGGAAGTTACCACGTACCAGGCGCGTTACCGGGACTGGAAGGGCCTTGCGGATGCGCTGCGCGCGGCCGAGGCGGAGGCCCGACGCGTGCGCGAGCAAATCGACTTCATCAAGTTCCAATTGAAGGAACTGGACAAGGCGCCCTTGGCGGAAGGCGAGGAAGAGCGCATCGACTCCGAATTGAAAATGCAAAGCGGTATGGAGCGCATCGGCTCGGGGCTGCGGATATCCCTGTCGCTCGTGGAAGGCGAAGATGGGGACTTGCTCAGTGGCCTATCCAGGTTGCAACGGGAAATCCTCGCGCTGGGGAAGCTGGTTTCCCCCGATCCTTTCTCGGCCCACGCCCAGTCGTTGGAAGCGGCCAAGGACCTTTTATCCGACCTGCGCGGAACGCTGCGCGGTTTCCGTCTGCCGCAAATCGCCGACGCCGCCAAGTTGGACGAATTGAACGCCAAGCTGGCGCTCATCCAGCGGTTGAAGCAGAAATACCATTGCGACATGGCCGGACTGGTGGAACTCCGGGAGCGACGGCTCAAGGAAATCGCCGCCTGCGAAAATTCGGAATCCGACATCGGGGAATTGCAAACCCGCGTGGCCGACGCATACGCCGCTGCCTCGAAATTGGCGCAAGCCCTGAGCCGCAAACGCCAAGAGGCCTGCCGCAGTTTCGACAGCGAAGTCAACCAGCGCCTGCACGCCCTGGGAATGGAAGGCTCCATCTTCCAAGCCCGCCTGCGGCCGCTGGCGCCGGGGGACGCCGCAGCGCCCGAGTCCGTTACGCTCAACCCCGCGGGGTGCGATGAATTGGAATTCTTCCTGGGCGCCAATGCCGGGGAAGCGGTCAAGCCCCTGCGGCAAATCGCCTCGGGCGGCGAAATCTCGCGCATCATGCTGGCCATCAAGGCCGCGCTGGCCAAAAGCGATCCCCGGCCCCTGTTGGTCTTCGACGAATTGGATACGGGTATCGGCGGCGTTACGGCCAATCGCGTGGGCGCGGCGCTGAAGGAGTTGGCGGAACACCATCAGCTCATCGTCATCACCCATTTGCACCAGGTGGCGGCCCAGGCCCAGGCGCAGCGGAAAGTGGTGAAAGAGCTGGAGGGCGGGCGTACCGTAACACGCGTGTTAACCCTGTCCCCTTCCGATCGCGTGCAGGAGCTGGCGCGCATGATGGGCGACGAGGATTCCCGGGCCGCCCGGAAACACGCCAAGGAGCTGCTGGCTGAGACTTAACAGTGTGTTGAAAAGCCACCGCGAGGCCAAAGGGCGAGCGAGCGGGTCGCCGCGACACTTACGATGCGTCGCAAAAGTCCGCATGGGTGTCACAAATGTCCGCGCGAGCGTCGGTCGAACTCAAAGGCTGTTACATCCCCCCTTTGACGAATGGCTTTTTACGGTCGAAAATCCGGAAGTTTTCCGTACTCCTCACGCAACGCATAATAACCCGCCTTGGGAACCCGTTCGCGGGTCAGCACGCCTTTGTTGTTGTAATCCGGCACTGGATTATGCTGGAACCACGGGCAATAGAAATCCGCGAAGCACCATGGTGTGACGCCCGCGACGAAGGGCCGATTCCACGCTGCGCGCACGAAGGTCCGCAACAGTTCGGCTTGGTAAAATTCGGAGTAAGCGCGCGGAAAAAATACACGATCGCCGGTGCGCAAGGGAGACGCGTCGGTGCGGCCCAGGGCGGCTTCAGCGCCGAACTCGGAAATCAGGATGGATTTATCCGGCCATTCGGTATGGAAGCGATCCATTGCATCGCCTGCCTGATCTGCTGATCCGAAATACCATCCATAGTACATGTTGAGGCTGGCCACATCGAGGAACCGCGCCGAGGACCTGGCCGCATCCAGGACAGGCAAGTAATACGTCATTTCGGCCATGGAAACGGGCCGAGTGGGATCGATCGCCCGCACCGCATCCCGCAACCAGCCAAAAGTCCGGCCTGCCGATTCTCCCAGGCTATAACTCTCGTTGCCGACGGACCAGAGAATGACGGCCGGTTCGTTGCCGTCCCGTTCGACCAATTCCAACAGGCTTTTTTGCGCTTGCAGAAGAAGGCCGCGCTGGTGCAATTGCTTCATGCCAAACCAGGAAAATGGAAAACCGCCGATGCCTTGGAAATCCACGAGCCAT
>JADGQO010000164.1 GCA_017881725.1 Fibrobacteria bacterium | reverse complement strand
CTCACACCGGTGCCCTGCCATATCGTCTTCGTGAGCCAGGTCGGGTCCTCCTGGAATGCGGCGGGTTTTTCCACCCAGACCCAGGGATAAATGAAGCTCGTCGCCGACGCGGAAGTCGTATCGGTGCTTTCAATCAGTTTTACATAAGTGGAGTCCTTGAGTCCGACTAGATAGATCGACTCGGTGTTGTAGGTATGATCCCAATTCCCGCTCTTGAGCCATAACCGGTCGATGTTCAAGCACGCGGCGGCGTAGTACGGGTGGTTCGACCACTCGGGATAGTACCACTCTTTCCCCACCGCCTCGCCGAGTCCTTGGGCGGCCGCGGTCGACACGAGCTTCCGGTCCGCCGGCATCCGGAAGGTTTTCAAATCTTCGGAGTCGTATCTCGAAATGAATAAGAGCGCATGTTCCGCCCATGACCCCAGGACCGGATGGTAGCAGTTAGCGGCTTCCACCGCCCCCGAGCCGAAATCGTAATACAGCATGGTATTGGTGAAAATCTTGCTCGCCGACCGGGAGATATTGCAAGTCCCTACGCTTACGAACGTGTCGACGGCGGTGCCGGTCTTCTTGACCCGCATGGTATGCACGGCGTGCGGCCCGGCCGCGCTGTTTTGGAGGTCGAGCATGAAACCGTCCGGTCCGCCCGGCCAGCCGGTGATCAGGTAGCGATTGTCCCACGAGAGTCCGCCGTAGTAGCTGCCCCCGGCGAAAAGCGTTTCCACCGGCAGCGGACTTTTATTGACTAACCTGCGGATCACGGTCTGGCCCGTGGAGTAGCAGATTTGCTTCGGGCAAGCCACGCTCGTGGCATAGATGATGGCCGGGGTGTCAACAGGTGAGTTCTGCACGAAACGGGGAACATATCCGGTGTCGGCAAGCTTAACCGGCGTCCCGTTCACGGCTAGTTCTCGGAACCACACTTTACCGGGAGTCGGACTCGTCGACGGCCCCTCGGCCTCGATTCCGCTCTGATAGGTGATCGATTGTCCGTCGGAGGAGATGACCGGGAAAAAGGAGTTGGTCACGTTCGCCATCTGATGGATCTGCGGCGCGGCCTCCGAGAAATCGACGAAGTATCCGATATTTTTACACATGAAAACGATCTTCACGTTATGCGTACCGCAGAGCGTGTCCAGCCGTCCCTGCGTAACCGCGATCCGGGCGGTACTCAATTGCCCGAAGACCGGAGCAAGGAAGAAAAGCGAAATTCCGAGTAGTAGAAAGAGAAAACGGTTGCGACCGTATTTGATCATCTTCTTTACCTTTGAGGTGAATTCACTACTTGCTGAGTATTGTAAAGGGTTGAGCGCTCGCATCGTTTTCGGTCTGCTTTTTCGTATAGTCCTCGACGAATATCTTTGCCTGATTCGATACGTAATTGCCGAAAAGGAGGGTATCGGTCGGGATAATCCAAGTCGTGTCTATTCGCGGCGATCCATGCCAGTGGATGGTATTGTGCGCGCCCCATACCGGCATATCGTGCGACTTGCCTCCGTCAGGCGAGAACCACAGGCTGACGAAGTAGGTGGTATCCGGCCGGTTCCGGTATTCGAAGGAAACGGGGATGGTGTCGCCCGCATGGTAAGTTCCACCGCCGTTTGGCGCCAAGAGGACCAGCCGTTCCATATCGGTGGTAAAGCTCGCGGGGGCCGACCAGGCGCTTGCGCCGGCGCTGTTCTTGGCCTTCACCCGCCAGTAATACGGGGTGCTGTTCGCGAGGAAATGTGAAACCTTGAACGAATCCAGCGCCACCGTGGAATCGTTGACAATCGCACTGTCGAAGGCCGCGTTTGCCGAGAGTTGCAGCGTATACGACGTCGCGCCGACGGAAGCGCTCCAGGCGAGCGTCGGCTTAATCGCCACCGCAACGGCGGAAGGGGTTGGGGAAACCAGTTTCGGTACGTCCGGCGCCTGGGGAGAACTCGGCCCGCTGCCGCTATTGCAGGCGAAAATGCAGACTAACGTGCAGGCGGAAAGCGCGCATAGCAAAAACGCACAAGTAGTGAATTTCACCCTTGCGCTAATCTTAGTACCCGGGTATTTCATGTTACTTCTCCTGCACCGGAACGTTTTCGGACGCGGCGCCCGGCGTCTTGAAAATATAGATTCCGGCGGGATTCGGACCGATGCGCTGCGCGTCGGTTGCCGCGCCCTTGGCATCGAAAATAATGGTGCCCGGTCTGGCCGAGAGCTTCGCAAGCCACGCCGCCGATATCTTACTCCCAGGCTGACCGGAATGGTTGGATCCGGCCCGGCCCAGTATCCCTGTCCCTCCTGCCGTCGCAACCCACAGGTCCGGAAAATACATCACCATGCTCCCCGTATCGCTCACGACGATGTTCGCGCTCGTGCTGCGTTTGGACCAACTGCGGATCCAGGCCCATTGGTTGGAACTGTTTTCGCCCTGGCTCATGAAGTATTCCAACTGGTTCGACCACGCAAACTCCCGTTGCGGATAAGTTCCGATTCGCGGGAGCTCCTCGATATGTTTCCCAGTCGTATCGGTTATCGTGCCGGGCACCAGATGGGTCCACATCTCTCCAACCGCTTTATAATGGGGATCGGGGATATTGGTCAACTGGCACATATCGTCGTTATCGGCGATCAACTTTGTGACGACGCCGGTTTTCAGGTTCTTCAGCAGCGGTCGGTGCCCTCCGCCGCAGCATTTTTGATTGGCCAGGTAGTCGAGGTAGGTGAGCCAATCGCCGTTGATGCCGACGCAGGTATAACCGCCCTGATTGTTGGGGCCGCCCTGCCCGGAGGGCGGCGTGCTGACCAGCACATCGGTGGCCCCGGGAGTATTGTCCGTATGGATGGCCGTGCGCACGACCGTTTTGCCCGTGCTGTATACGATGGCGCTGTCGTTCTCCCAATCACCCCAGATCATGTCGCAGCAGGCATTGGCTTTGGCGATGAGTTTGAAATTCGAACCGTCTTCGTTGAGCACATTGACGCTGTCGTAGTTCTGCACCATGATTCTTTTACCGCTGGGCGACCAACGAAAACCGGCGCTCCCGTAAACGGTCCTATCCGCTTCCACATCGTACTTGGCGATTTGCTTGGTCGTTCCGGCGACCAGATCCAGCACGCATATCCTGCCCTGCGGCGTAATGTCTCCGTAAACGATTTTACCCGTCATACCGGGCGCGAACGAGGCCCACCGCGCAGCTGCCTGAGTCGGCGTGGTTGCGTTCGCCGCGGCGACAAGACCAAAGACTATCGGTAATTGCCACAATAATTTCATAACAACGGTCCTTCTGCTGAATGATTTAGAGCCCATAAAGTTAGGGGCTCTTAAGAACTTTTTGAGCCTTCCCGCTCTTTTCCTCGACAATAAAATAGACGCCTTCGGGATAGACCCTCGACCTCACCGCGTTTTCCAATCCGCGTGCGTCGGTCATGCCGATGAACCGTCCGCGGTGGTCGAAAATCCTGTAATGGGCATCCGGATTGAGCGCCGGCGGCCGGTACGAATCGGATCCGATGATAAACGACGCCCCGAGCGTATCGACCGGAATTGCAGCCGGCATAAAACCGGAAAAAGCCGAAGTGGCGGAGCTGTCCCGGTATTGCGCATACCCCGTCTGCCAGGTAACGAGATTTTCGTTGGTATACCACGACATTCCCATCAGATTGAAACGGACGCTGAAGGGGGCGACCCGGCTTTTAAACTCGGACCAGTTATTCGTGGCCGTCCATCCGACTTCCGCCTCCGCGACGGTGCGCGGGAACAACTGCCGGTCGTCGCTTGCGGCGATGACTTTATCGCCCCAGAGGCATCCCTCCACGCCCGGGTGGGAATTCGGGCCGGTAATCTGCGGAGAAGCCCCGTACACATCCTGAAGCGTGACCTGCGATACGCACCAAGAATAGGCGCCGGTGTCCGCCGCCCGGTTGTTCTGGTCCCAGTACATGGTGCTGCACCAGGAATAAACGGAGCCCGGACGGTCGCTGCTCTGGTGCCAGGCCTGCACCTGCGAATCCGTCGAGATACCGTACATGTCGTCCCATCCGGTCATCTTTTTCCCCAGCCCGTGAATGATCTTTTCCATGCGTTTGACGAATGCAGTATAAGCGGCTTTCTGGCAATTATTGGTTTCATCGCCGCCGATATGGAACGTTTCACTGGGGAATATCGGCGCCAGTTCGGTCCATACCTTGCGGGCGAAAGTATCGACCACCGCCGTGATTCCGTTATTGATATCCAGACAGCTTTGCCCGACACTGAAACCCGTATAGACTTGGGTATGGTTCCACGAACCGCTCGTTCCCAGTTCATTGTATGAGGCTATGGCCGCCTGGATATGGCCGGGCATGTCGATTTCCGGCATCACCGTGATCTTCCGGACTGCGGCGTAGGCGACCAGCGCTTTCATTTCTTCCTGCGTGTAGTACCACCGGGTCCCGCTCGGCGGATGGTCTCCGCCGACCTGCGTGGCCGCGCCTATGGTGATAAGATTCGGGTAGCTCTTGATCTCGATGCGCCATCCCTGGTCGTCGGTGAGGTGAAGATGCAATACATTGAGCTTTAAAAGCGCCATGCGTTCGATGGTTTCGCGAATGTAATTCAAGGTGATGAAATGGCGGGCCACGTCAAGCATGGTTCCGCGGTATCCTAGCCTGACTTTATTGTCCGTGATGGCTACGCCACTCAGCTTTATACTTGGGGGAACAAGACCAGGACCCCGCTCCAACTCGGGCGGCAACATCTGGCGCAACGTCTGCACGGCATAAAACTGTCCGGTGGTCGTCTGCGCTTCCACGGTGATATTGTCTTTGGTTATAGTTAATCGGTATCCGTCGGATCCCAGCGTGTCCGTTGCCGGAGCGTGGTGGATGATGATTTTCGCAGAGGTTGCCGGAAACACATGCCGGGTTTTCTTGCCCGCCTGCTGAAAAAGCTTTGCGATCCACGGCACGGTTGAATCGGAAGTCGCGTCGTCGGAATAAATGGTCACCGTATCGGGCACGGAGAAGGTATCGCTCCTCACTGTCATGACCCGTGGCAGAGGAACGATGTTGATCGCCGCGCCCGCGTTTCCCGCCAATAAGGCGAGCAGGATCGCCATTGCGCTTTTACGGAACACTTATACCTCCTCCACCAGAAATTTTCGGCCCCTGCGACGGCCGACTATCAGCGGACCTTATTCAGCCGGGTTAACCTACGGAGACCGTGATTATTCCATGCAATATACCGCGTTTTGACGAAGAAAGTGCAACACTTTTAGGCGGGTGATCCACCGGTTTGCCACCTCTTTTAGTCGGCCAAAAGTGCATAGTTAAATCGAAGCCCATTTTCAGTCAACAACCGACCTCCCCAGCCTCGACCTACCCAATCCTAGCCCCTCAATTCGAGCGCTACTCCCCCGTTTCCCTTTCTTCATTCCGGTTTCCACACCCAAAATCGCCGCTCCACTCGAGTTCCATCTCGTCAGAATCGGGACGCTCAGGTTTCGCCATCCCCGGCGGACCCGTAGCCCGGGTCAGGGGATGTAGCGTCGACCACCTGATTTCGGTTTCATTTCCGCAACGCTTGATGGACCGGGGATTCCGCGCCCCCGCAGCCGCGCCTACCGAGTCAGCGAAGCCCGCGTCGATCCGCGCACCCTCGGTTGAATCAAGCAGAGAGGGGCGTTCCAGTCTATTCGTGACGGGAAAAAGTTCGCGCCTTAAACTGTTCAGGACCGATTGGGCTGGGTAACGTTCAAGTTACGTAAGCTTTTATCCATCGCCGGAAAACGCTCCCTGCGCCCTCCAGGGTAGACGGGAAGGGGGTTCCGATAGGCCTTGGATTCAGGAAGTGGGTTTTGTTTTAGGTCTTGATGTTTATGCGGGCTCTCTATTTGACCTAGATCAAAGCAAGAGCTTCCGCTCCCGGCTATGTTTCCTTCATGCTCATCACTCAGAAATTCGGAACCTGGCTAGGGGCTTGCATCTTTTGGATCGCCTGTGTGGACCGCTTGGAAGCCCGGGAACCGGACCCGGCTCCTCACACGCCCTCCCTGGCCGTCCGCTTTCGCGAGTACCGGATGGACCCGGCCGCGCCTTGGCGCGATATGTACGCCTACACCTTGAACGTCCTTTGCGTGCGCATCTCCCGAGTCGTCTGGTCCCGGGCGGGAGAGGCGCCGCGCAAGCCGGGAAGTGCGCTTGTGGCGGGAAATTTCGGCGGGCTGCAGTTCACCTGCGATGCGAGTTCGACGGTGGCGGAAATTTGCATCCAGGAACCGGCATCCCCGACCACGCAGGCAGCGTCCAAATCGACCTGCCTGTCCACCAAGGGTGTATGGAGCGAAGCGGGCCAATGCCCGTCGGGATACAAGAAGAAATGCGCCGATGGGGATCAGACCAACTACTACTACGGCAGCGGAGATCAGAATAAATCGTGTTCGCAACTCGTCGCCTTCGAGTTCTCTTTTTCGAGCCGATCACCGGAGGTTGCGGCGCAAAGCCGCGCTCCATAAGACGTTAAGGGAGCGATGGTAAACACCGCGCTCGTTCCGTTGATGCTCGCGCCGATGCGGCTGATGACTTCCTGAATACAAGCGCAGCGTCGTCGTCAAGGTACCGTTCGAGGACGCCTGGATGACGTAGAGTTGCTGGGCCTTGGCCGTGAGTTCCATCACGTCAGAATAGGGAAGCTCAGGTTTCGCCATCCCCGGCGGACCGCTTCAAGAACCCGGTGGGCCAGGGGATGTAACGGCGACCGCCTGATTTCGGTTTCGTTTCCGCAACGCTTGATGGACCGGGGATTCCGCGCCCCCGCAGCCGCGCCTACCGAGTCAGCGAAGCCCGCGTCGATCCGCGCACCCTCGGTTGAATCATACAGAGAGGGGCGTTCCAGTCTATTCGTGATGAGAAACAGTTTGCGCCTTAACAGGGTGTTGAACGGTTCAGGACCGATTGGACTGGGTAACGTTCAAGTTACGTAAGCTTTTATCCGTCGCCGGAGAATTCTCCCGGCGCCCTCCAGGGTAGACGGGAAGGGGTTTCCGATAGGCCTTGGTTTTAGGTAGTGGTTTTAGGAAGTGGGTTTTGTTTTAGGTCTTGATGTTTATGCGGACTCTCTATTTGATCTGGATCAAAGCAAGAATTTCCGCTCCCGGCTAAGTTTCCTTCATGCTCATCACTCAGAAATTCGGAACCTGGCTTGGGGCTTGCATCTTTTGGATCGCCTGTGTGGACCGCTTGGAAGCCCGGGAACCGGACCCGGCTCCTCACACGCCCTCCCTGGCCGTCCTGGATCCGGTCGACCTGGGCAACCCGTCCAAAGTGGCTGGATTCGGAGATGTGTTGCGCAGCGCCGCCGCCGGAAACCGGGCCTGGCGCCTGATCCCGAAGGATACCCTGGTCACCCGCTTCCGCGAGTACCGGATGGACCCGGCCGCGCCTTGCCGGGAGTTCCAATGCGCTTTCGACGCCGGCAACGTACTGGCCGCCGACTTCGTGGTGTACGGCACCGTCACGCCTTGGCGCGATATGTACGCCTACACTTTGAACGTCCTTTGCATGCACACCTCCCGAGTCGTCTGGTCCCGGGCGGGAGAAGCGCCGCGCAAGCCGGGAAGCGCGCCCGCTGCGGCCCTGGAAAAAATCCTTGCGAAGCTGATCGGCGGTCTGGGCCTCGATGGAATGGATGGAATGGATGTCCTCCCAGGCCCGCGGCACGGCTTGCTCACGGTGGTGGACTTCAGCCCGAAGGCCGGGACGTCCGGGCGCATCATGGTCGAGCGCGCCACCCACCACCTGTACGCTTCGCGCAACTTCGACATCATGTCCCAGCGCGAACAGGAAGAACTGCTGTCCGCCCTGAACATGCGCAAGTCGGTATTCGCTCTCACGGATTCGGGCATCCTCGCCATGGGGGGGAAGATGGACGTGACCCACTTGGTCTATACGCGCTTGGCGGGAGCCGATTCCGCCGATCCGGATGGCGGACCCTTGCAATTGCGGCTGGCGCTGTACGATATCGCCGCCGGTAAAAAGGTGCGGGAGTGGCCCTCCCCGCCCTCGGCTGATCTCCGGAAAATCATGAGTTTCGAAGACAAGTTCTTTGCCAGCCTGCTGAAGACGCCGGAGTTCGACGGTGCACGGGGAGCATCGACGCGACGCACGCCGGCGTGGGCCTGGGGCGGCGCGGGACTGGGAGTTGCCCTGACCGCCGCTTTCGGCCTGATGGCCTGGTCGGCCCAGCTGGATGCCGAACGGAATTACCGGCAGTACCGGGATGCGCGTTCGCGCGAGACCGCTCTGGCGATGGAAGGCCGCGCGACGGCCGATGACCGGAAGACCAGGATTTATGGTGCTTTGGGAGCCGCGAGCCTTGCGGGGGCCGGAGCCATGGTGTTCTTCGCTTTCTGAGAGCGCGCCGCAGCGATGGGATTTTAAAACAAAAACGATAGGGTTAGGAACATGAGACCAAGCCTGCTTTCCAGATTGATGCGCCCCGGATGGGCGGCGATAGCGGACATATCGGCCATAGCGGCGATAGCGGCGATAGCGGCTATCGCCCTGCTTGCCTGTAATCACGGTTTCGATAGCCCGTATACTCCGGGGAGCGCAGGTTATGCCGGCGACGCGTGGACCCACGACGGCAATGGAGACGGGGTGGCGGACAGCGTGGATCATTACCTCCCGAACTGCCAGGCCGAACCCGATACTTGCATCGCGAACGCCAGGATCGTCAGCCGCATCGGCTCGGCCTACTCTATCGCCTCCTCCGTCCTCATCCTCCGTCAGGGCGAACGGGGGCAGGCGCCGCGAATGGTTTGGACGCCGCAGCGGGCTTCGTTGCGGGGCTACCGGTTGGCCAGTTCGGACACCTCCAAGGTCAAGACGCGCGGGGGCCTGCTTGATGCCGTCGAAATTGGCACGGTCCAGATCACGGCCGATGTGATCGGCGATTCCCTCTCGTCCGTCTTTTTGGTGAAGGTCGTTCCCGCCGCCTCCCAGCCGGTCCGGGGACTGGCCGCCCGGGACATCTCCGTCGAGGCGGGAAAGGAAATCCTCCCCGATCTCCAATGGGATCCATCCGACGCTCCGTACCGGGAATACAGCCTGGCCGTGGACGATTCTTCCGTCGCCACTCCGGTGGGATCGGAGCTTCAGGCCCATGCTCCCGGCGTCACCCATGTTGTCGCGATGTCCAACGACGGTGGGTTCCAGGCCGCCTTCACGCTGAGGGTGACCGCGCCGCCCGCGCCCGCGCGCGTACGGGTCGATTCCGTTCACGCCGAGGACATGCATCTGATCCTGGGCGATTCCGCCGCGCCTCATCTCACCTGGTTTCCGGACAGCGCCAGCAATCAGGACTATACGCTCACCACCGATAGCCCCCAGGTGGCGCAGGTAGTCGGTCATTCGATCTTCCCCAAAGCCGCGGGCCGCGCGCACCTCACGGCGACGGCTGCGGACGGCGGATTCGCGGCGAAATTCACGGTGGAGATTGCGCCCCGGGATACCGCCATTCTTGTCACCGGCATCGCCGTGGATTCCCTGGCCCTGAAAGTCGGGGATCCGGATGAGGACCTCACCGCCCACATCCGCTGGACGCCCGCCAACGCCACGAACAAAACCTTCCGACTGGTTTCCACTTCCAATGCCGGCGCGGTCGCCTTGGTGGACAACCGGCTTCGGCCCATGGCCTCCGGCGTCTCCCGGATCATCATTGAGGCGTTGGACGCCTCCCAGGCCAGGGACTCCTTCACCGTGAGGGTTAAGGACACGTCCCGGGTTCCGGTCGTAAAGCCGCTCCTGGGCATCACGGCGCAAAATCTTTCTTTGACCAAGGGCGGCGAGGACAAAGATCCGGTGATCACCTGGACTCCCCCCGACGCGAACAACCGGGCCTACACCTTGACGGGCGGTTCGCCCACGGTAGCTACCGTGGTGGGAAATCGCGTGCACCCGGTGGGCGGCGGCGTCGCCTACTTCACCGTCGTCGCCGCGGAAGGCGGCTGGTCGTCTACTTTCACGGCCACCGTCGAAGCTCCCGTCACCGGCCTCCAGGCTGCGGACATCCAGATGACCGTCGGTGATCCGGACCGCGATCCCGATCTGACCTGGCTTCCCGCCGATGCCACCAACAAAGGATATACGCTGTCCAGCCTGACGCAGGAGGCTGCTGTTGCCGACAATAAGGTGCGCGCGAAACTGCCCGGTCTGGCCGCCATCCAGGTGACCTCGGCGGACGGCAATTACACGGCCCAATTCGTGGTGCTGATCTGGCCATGAAGCTAGTGTCTCGACTCCAAAATTTCGAAACACTTTCGCCGGGCCTGGGGGCCCAGGGCTGCGTTGCGCCTCCTTGGAATAGTCCCGCTATTCCAAGGAGGCGCGCGTACCCCAGCCTTGCTGGGGCCTTGCCCTGAACCCCCATTCCTCGCCGCCTTCGTTTCGAAATTTTGGAGTCGAGACACTAGGTCATTCAGGGGAAGCCGATGCGCGCTTCCATGCAAGCATTCATTCCAATCAGAGGGAATAAAAAATGAAAAATTTTCTGCTTCCGACTTTAAGCCTGGTGGCGGCGATCGGGTTTTCGGGGTGCGAGCCCCGCAGCCGGCGCGCCGGAGCCGATGCCGATGCGTCCCCGATCCCGGTACTGGTGCGCCCGGCGCTCCAGGCCGCCGCGGGAAGGGACGTCTCCGTAAGCGGCAACGTCGAAGGCAATAAAACCGTGAGGCTGGGCTTCATGGTCGGGGGAAAGCTCAAGTATGTGGCAGGTGAAGAGGGCGCGGTGTTGAAACGGGGCCAATTGCTGGCGAGCCTCGATCCCGACACTTACAAGTTCGCCGGTGAAATGGCGGACGCCAATCTCGCGCAAACCCGGGATGAATACAAGCGCTTGCAGGCGTTGCATGAAAGCCGGAGCGTTTCCGAGAGCGATTTCGCGAAAGCGGCCAATGCCTTGAAAGCCGCCCGGGCGCAGCAAGGATTGCAAGCGAGAAACCTCTCCGAAACCAAGTTGTTTTCCCCCATCGCGGGGGTTTTGTAGAAAAAAGCGGCCGAGGCGGGTGAAATCATCGGCGCGGGCATGCCGTTGTTCGTCGTGTCGGAAATCCGCAAGGTCAAGATCAGCGCCGCCGTTCCCGAGTCGGATCTGCACAACCTGAAACCGAACCAAAAGACGCGCGTGCGCATTGCCGCCCTCGATTCCGCTTTCCCCGGCCGTATCGTGGAGATTGGTTCGGCCGCGGACCCCGCCTCCCGGACCTTTACGGTCAAGATTGAAGTGGACAATCCCGGCTTGCGCATCCGCCCCGGCATGACGGCCGAAGCTGATATCGCCCTGGAGGATTCATCCCTGATCCTCAGCGTGCCCGCTGAAGCGGTGCTGCACGACTTGGACCATTCCACCTACGTGTACGTGGTTGATGCCGCCAAGGGGCGGGCGTTCCGGCGGGACATCGCGCCGGGCCCCGGATCCGCGGAAACGAAATCGAGGTCGTCACGGGCTTGCGCGAGGACGATCTGATCGTCGTGGGAGGGCAAGGCAAACTCGAAAACGGATCCCGGTGCGAAGCGGGACAACCGCTATGAATCCCATCGCATGGTCCCTACGTAACCGGCAAGTTACCTTGGCGGTATTGGCCTTGGCGTTCGCCTTCGGAATCTACGCTCTGGCGTTCATGCCGAGGCGCGAAGATCCCCGCATGCGCGTGCCCGATGCTTTGGTCGTCGCCTATTACCCCGGCGCCACCGCTGCCCAGGTCGAGGAACAAGTCACCCGTAAAATCGAGTGCTACCTTTTTCAATTCGCCGAGGTCCGCAAGGCCAAGACCTTTTCCACCAGCCGCGACGGCGTCGCCGTCATCGACGTCGTCCTGAATGACGACGTCAAGGACCTGGACGGGTTCTGGAGCAAATTGTCCCATGAGATGCTGAAGGCCAAGCACCTCGATATGCCCCCCGAAGTGCTCGGCCCCATCGTGAATTCGGAATTCGGCGAGACCGAGGCGTTGCTCATCGCCTTGGAAGGCAAGGACGCCGACCCCCGCCGCCTGCGGAATTACTGCCGCCTGCTGGAAGCGGGCTTGCGCACCATCCCCGCCACTTCCAAGGTGAAACGCCTGGGGGAGCAAAAGGAGCGGATCACCGTCTACTTCGATTCGGACAAGCTCTCGCAATACGGGATCAGCCTGCGGCAAATCGCCGACGTCCTGAAATCGCAGAATGCCGTGAGCGCCGCCGGCGAGGCGGAAACGGAAAACGGCCGGATCATCCTGAGCGCCCAGGGCCGCTATGCGTCCCAGAATCAGATCGAGAACCAGATTATCGGGACGACGCCGTCGGGAGCGGTGACGAGGCTGCGCGACGTCGCGACCGTGGCGAGGGAATACGCCGATACGGAAAACGACATCGAAGTCCATGGACGCCAAGCCCTCCTCCTGGCCGTGCAAATGAACGGGAGGGAAAACATCGTTGCGTACGGCAAGGATGTGGATCGGAAAATCGCGGAAATCTCGGAATTGCTGCCCTCGGACGTGCGGATCACGACCCTCGTCAACCAACCCGCCCTGGTTCACGCGAACATCTCGCATTTCCTGCTCGAATTCCTGCTGGCCATCGTTTCCGTCATCATTGTCATCATCCTGATGCTTCCCTTGCGCATCGCAGCCGTCGCGGCAGCCGCCATTCCCATGACCCTTGCGCTCACCTTCGCCATTCTCCACGCTTGCGGGATCGAATTGCACCAGGTCACCCTGGCCGCGCTCATCATCGTCTTGGGGCTGGTGGTCGACGACGCCATCGTCGTCGCCGACAATTACGTCGCCTTGCTGGACCAGGGCGTCGATCGCCCTACGGCCGCCTGGCGCAGCGCCTCCGATCTGAAAATTCCCATCTTCACCGCCACGCTCGCCATCATCGCCTCGTTCCTGCCCATGGTCATGATCTCGGGCGTGGTGGGGGACTTCATCCGCAAGGGAATCGGCCGACCTTCCCCCGACGCGGCCCCGGCGGCATCCCGGCGATCCTTGCTCGGGGCGATGCAGTCCGGATACGACCGCGCGATCCGCCGGTGTGATCGGCGCCGGGTCCTCACCGTCGTCGGCAGCGTCCTTACCGTCGCCGCCGCAGTCCTGGTCTTCGAGCGCTCGGTAACCCAGCGGTTTTTCCCTTACGCCGAGCGCAACCAGTTCATGGTGGAAATCTGGATGCCGGAGGGAACCAAACTGGAGGCGACGCACCGGGCGGCGGTGCGGATCGGGGACGTGCTCAAGTCCGATCCGCGCGTGGCATCCTACGCGGTCTTCAACGGCGCGGGCGCGCCGCGCGTATACTATAACTTCGCGCCGGAATTCCCCGCGTCCAACTACGCGCAAATCCTGATCAATGCCCGCGACAATGGGACGGCGGAATCCCTGGCGCGGGAACTGGGGCGGAAAGTCGAAGCCCTGGTTCCGGAAGGGACGGCGCAGGTGAAGCGCATGCAGCAAGGGCTGCCGCTGGCGGCGCCCGTGGAAGTCCGCATCTTCGGCGAGGACGTCGGCGCCCTCCAACGGCTGGGGCGCGAGGTGCGGGATATTCTCCAGCGAGCGGAAGGCAGCCGTCTGGTCCAGGACGATTTCCGGGAGGATCAATTCGGCATCGGCATCGATCTGAAGGACGAGGCGGCCCGCCTGGGTTTCACCACCGAAAGCATCGGCCGCGCCCTTTACGCCAATACCCACGGGGCGGCGGTGTCCACCCTGTATGAAGGGGACAACGCCATCGATATCGTGCTGCGCCGCGACGCCCGCCGCCGCGCGACGGCGCAGAGCCTGGAGAACATCTATGTCGAGTCGCCCGTAACGGGGAAAAGCGTTCCCTTGCGCCAGGTCGCCGGCCTGACGCCGCAATGGCAGCCCGGACGGATCATGCACCGCAACGGCACGCGCTGCCTGACGGTGCGCAGCGAGACCCGGGACGGAATGACATCGGCGGATTTACTGGCCGGGATCAAACCGGAAATCGCGAAGCTCGCCCTTCCCGCGGGATACCGGATCGAGTACGGCGGCGAACACGCCAACAAGTCGGAGGTGTTCTCCCAGATGCTGTTCGCGCTGGCGATCGGGCTGTTGCTGATTTTCCTGATCCTGCTGGCGCAATTCCGGTCCCTGAAGGAAGCGGCCATCATCATGGCCACCATTCCCATGAGTGGCTTCGGAGCCGTGGCGGGCCTGGCCATCACGCGCAACGATTTCGGATTTACCGCTTTCATCGGCTTGATCAGCCTGTCGGGCATCGTCGTCCGCAACGCCATCATCCTGATCGAATACGCCGATGAGTCGGTCGCCCAGGGGATGGACATCCGCGCCGCCGCTATCGAGGCCGGCAAGCGCAGGTTGCGGCCGATTTTCCTGACGGCAACGGCCGCCTCGGTCGGCGTCACCCCGATGATCCTATCGGGGTCCTCACTGTGGAGCCCGCTCGCCACCGTGATCGCCTTCGGCGTCATGTGGAACATGGTGATGGCCTTGTGCGCCCTTCCCACCGCTTCACGACCGTTTGCGCAGCCCGCCGAAATCCGGCTCGGGCTCCGCGAGGTGACCCTGCTCGCCTTGCGCAACAACCACCTCTTGAACGCCAAAAGCCTGGCCGTCCAGGAGCAGTCCCAGAAATGCCGCGAGGTTAAAGTCCAATATCTGCCTAAGCTGGAAGGGACGGCCACCTACCAGCTCAGCCGCTACCGCCCTGAGTTTACCGTTCCGCAAGGATCCTTCGGGCAACTGCCCATGGGCGGCGCCTTGGTATCCCTTCCCACCACCGATAAAACCTTTGCGCTCGGGGAGCGCCGGACCCTTGAGGCGGGCGTGCTGGCTTATCAGCCGGTCACGCAAATCCCCAAGATCCACGCGGGGGCGCGCATGGCGGAAACGGAATACGAATCCGCCAGGATAGAACGGGACCAGGCCTACCGGCAAGTCCGGCAAGCGGTCGAAAAGCTATACTGCGGATGTATGATCGCGGCAGCGCGGAAACGGCAAGGGGAACTGCAACTCGCTGCGGCCGAGGCGAAACTTCACGACGGCGAAAGCGCGCTGCGATCCGGAAAGGGCCTCCCATCCGATCCCATCGGCCTGAAAGCGGCGGTCGCGGGAGAGCGGCAAATCGTGATGGAGATCACGAACCAAATCGAAGACTTATCCGACGATTTGAAACGCCTCGCCGGGCTCTCAAGTTCGACCGCCGTGTCCCTGGAACCTATCGCCGAAGCCGATACCGGCCCAACGGGAATCCCGGCGGATTCCGTGCTGCGGAAAGCCTTGTCCGGCAATGCGGATTTGCGGAATGCGGAACTCGCGCGCGCCAAAGCCGGATTCGCCTACCTGGCCGGCGCCTACGGCTATTTGCCCGATATCGGGGTGGTGGGCGGGTACAATTTCCAAAAAGGCGCCCAAGCCTATCCGGAGCACAACGTGTTCGCGGGACTGGCGCTGAAATGGAATATCACGGATCTGCTTTCCAACACCTTCGTCGAAAACCAACGCGCCGATCTGAAACTCCAGGCGAACGAAAACCTGGCGCATACGCGCGAGCAAGTGAAAACCGACGTGGCGAAGGCGCTGCGGAAAGTATCGCAAGCGGAGGAAATGCTTGCGGCCGCGAACGACATGGTCGAGTATCGACGCGAAGACCTCCAAACCCGGGCTGCCCGGAATGCCGCGGGTCTGGAAACCGACGACGATTTGCTGACCTCCCGGGCCGCGCTCGCGAAGGCGGAGGCCGATCGGCTCGCGGCCCGTCTCGGCTATCGGATGGCCCTCACCGAATTACGCGTCCTCACGGGGAGTGATGAACCATGAAACCAATCGCATCCACAATCCTGGCGGGCCTGATCGCCATAGCGGTGGGGGCCGCCGTTGGCGTCGGGGCCGCCGAAGTTGGAAAAACGTTGGCGCCGGTAACCCTGGCCGACTTGCAGGGCGCAGCCGCAAGCCTTCCGTATTTCGGCCAAAAGACACTGGTCGTTTTTTACATCGATCCCGATGTGCGGACGTTCGCCGATCCGCTGGCCGACGCCATCGACGCGAAAAAATTCCCGAAAGAGAAGTTCGGCGCGATTGGTGTCGTGAATTCCAAGGACACTTGGATCCCCGCCGGCCTGGTCCGTGAAATCGCGCTGGCCAAGCAGAAACGCTATCCGAAATCCTTGATCCTGATGGACGAAAATCATAAAATTGGCGCGGCTTGGGCCTTGGACGATTGCAATGACCGCGTGGCGGTGCTGGTGATCGGGAAGGATCGGCGGGTGAAGTTTCTCGCCAAAATATCCACGAAAGAAGAAAGCACAGCCATCGCCGAAGCCGCGCTGTCCGCTATCACGGACGAAGTCGCGAAATGAAATTGGTCCGCGGGGGACGTCTTGGGATACACCGGTTTATTCAAGATTCTTTTCGACCTTTCCCCGGAATCCGAGGCGGCGCTTGTTCAAACCATCCTGCGCGAGGAGCATCCCAAAGGCCATTTGCTGTTCCGCGAAGGGCAAACCTGCCGGAGAATCTTCTTCGTCCAGCAAGGGATGGCCAGGATCTTCTATAGCTCCCCCAAAGGCAAGGACGTCACCATCTGGTTCGCCGCCGAAGGCGGATTCGTAACGCCGCTCGATAGCTTCACGCGCAATGCGCCTTCGCAGACCAACTGCGAGTTGCTGGAGCCGTCCATCCTCCTGTCGCTGGATTTTACCGCCGTGGAAGCCCTGCTGCAGGCTCATCCGGATTTGGCCAGGATGGCCTTTTACCTCACCATCGAGATCTTGAAACAGCACGCGGAATTCATCACCAACCTCAAATTCCGATCCGCGAAGGACCGCTTCGATATTCTCATGGAAGGGCACCGGGACATTTTCCTCCGCGCCCCGCTGGGCCATATCGCCTCCTACTTGGGGATTACCCAGGAAACCCTCAGCCGATTGCGCGCCGGGAAATAAAACGGCCACCGTGTCGGGCACAAAGAAGGTATCGCTCAAGGCGATGCCAGCCTCGCGCATTGCGCCCATCTGGATCTGGTTTTCGGCCGGTTCCCCGTATTTTTTCTCCCTAGCTTTAACCACTTGGAGCGAATTCTCTGCGGGTTGCTGCGGCTTTGATTTCCATTATAGTGGACGCATGCGTATTTATGTCCATAGGAAACACAAGGTATCAGCCTTCATGAATCATCAAGTGTGTCCGGCCAAGGTAGCCAGAACGGTCTGTGTGCGTTCACTTTGGGCGGATTCTTTGTAACAAGGGCCTTAGGCTGGAGGACCCAACATTGTCCTACATTTGCTGAAAGGGAAACCCAGATGATGAATCGAAAAATGCTACTGGCGCCACTGGCGCCCCTGTCGCAATTGGAGCCCGGATGCCTACGTCCTTACTCGGACATCAGCAGCCTTTCTTCCGGTGTGGAAGGGAAAACCTCACACACTTCGACTCTCTACACGGGGACCCGGCTTTGGCTGGGCGGAAACCTGATTCTGCGGAGCGTCCCTCAACCATGTACGGCCTTTAAGGAGTTGTCCCGATGCCCATTCTGAATACCGGCTTCCGCATCCTGCCCTGGTTCACGTCCAAACGGGCCGCAGGTAACATCGAGGTTTCCCCCCAGCTTGTCGATGCCGCGCTGAAGACCACGGTGGAGGTACTGGATGATTTGAAATGCGGATTCGACGGTTTGTCTCAAGAAGAAGCGGAGAAGCGTCTCGAAGCACACGGGCCTAACGAGGTCGGCATGGAAAAGCACGCGGGGTGGCCGATATTTCTCCTCCGCAGTCTGAAGAATCCGCTCGTGATCCTGCTGGCCGTGCTCTCGGGCCTGTCCTTCGCGACGAATGATATCCGCGGAGGGGTGGTGATGGCCCTCATGATCGTATTGGGTGTAGTGCTGCGCTTTGTCCAGGAATACCGCGCCGACACCGCAGCGGCCAAGCTCAAAGCCATGATCAGCGTCACGACCAATGTCATGCGGAACGGCGAGGCCCGGGAAATCCCGCTCCGGGAAGTGGTCCAGGGCGATGTCATTCGCTTGGCTGCGGGTGATATCATTCCCGCGGACGTCCGGCTCCTCTCGGCCAAAGACCTGTTCATCACCCAGTCGAGCTTGACGGGGGAATCCCTGCCGGTGGAAAAATTCTCCGAGGTCATCAAAACCAAAAGCCCGTCTCCCTTGGAGTATCCGAACCTCTGCTACATGGGGACGAGCGTGGAAAGCGGATCGGCCGCAGCCGTGGTGGTCGCTACCGGACATCGCACCTATTTCGGCGGGATGGCGAAATCCATCGTCGGACAGCCGATGGAAACGAGTTTCGACAAAGGCGTGCATCGCTTCACCATGCTCATGATCCAATTCATGGCCTTGATGGTGCCTGCGGTGTTCCTCGTCAACGGATTCACCAAGCATGACTGGAAAGGCGCTTTCTTCTTCGCCTTGGCGGTAGCGGTTGGGCTCACGCCGGAAATGCTGCCCATGATTGTCTCGGTCTGCCTCTCCAAGGGCGCCCTATCCATGTCCAGGAAAAAGGTGGTGGTCAAGCGCATCAACTCCATCCAAAACCTCGGGGCCATGGACGTCCTCTGCACGGACAAGACCGGGACCTTGACCCAGGATCATGTCATTCTAAAAAGGCATTGCGACGTTTCCGGAGAAGAAGATCCGGAGGTGCTTTTCCTCTCCTATCTATGCAGTCATTTCCAAACCGGGCTCCGCAACGTTTTGGATCGCGCGATTCTGGAAGGCAAGGATCAATTGCAGGATCGCCCCATCCAACACTATCAGAAGGTCGATGAAATCCCCTTCGACTTCTCGAGGAAGATGATGTCCGTAGTAGTGGAGTCCCCGGAAAAGGAGCGTATTCTGATCACCAAGGGCGCGCCGGAATCCATTTTTCCGAGGTGCAGGCAATTCGAGCTGGATGGCCGTCTGGAGGCAATGACTCCGCTATTGGAAGAGGAGGTCCGCGCAGAATATGAAAGCCTCAGCGCGGACGGATTCCGGGTTTTGGCCGTGGCACATAGGAAGTTGGGCGCCAAGGCGGCGTATGGACGCGAGGACGAACAGGATTTGATCTTGCGAGGATATCTGGCTTTTCTGGATCCGCCCAAGGAATCGGCGGCTCCGGCCATCGTGGCGCTTCGTAAGAGCGGCATCACCATCAAGATCCTGACCGGGGACAATGAATTGGTAAGCCGGAAAATTTGTCACGACGTGGGATTGGACTCGGGAACCATTCTGCTCGGGCCGCAGGTGGAAAAAATGTCCGATGGCGAACTGGCCGAGGCTGCGGAACATGCCACGGTAATGGCCCGGTTGTCACCCTCGCATAAGCAGAGAGTGATTAAGGCCTTGCAGAGCAAGGGCCACGTGGTGGGATTCATGGGCGACGGCATCAATGATGCGCCCGCGCTCAAGCATGCCGATGTCGGCATCTCCGTGGATACGGCGGTGGATATCGCGAAGGAATCGGCCGACATGATCCTGCTGGAAAAAAGCCTGATGGTGTTGGAGGAGGGCGTCTTGGAGGGGCGGAAAGTGTTCGCCAACATCCTCAAGTACGTCCGCATGGGGGCCAGTTCCAACTTCGGGAATATGTTCAGCGTGATTGGCGCCAGCGCCTTCCTCCCTTACGTTCCCATGCTTCCTATCCAAGTGCTGACCAACAATTTACTGTACGATTTTTCCCAGGTTCCCATCCCGACCGACAACGTGGATCCAGAACTGATCGCGCAACCCAGGCCATGGGCAATGGGGGAGATCCGGAAATTCATCCTTTACATCGGGCCCGTCAGTTCCATTTTCGACTACTCGACTTATTTCGTCATGTTATACATTTTCAAATGTTGGGATCCGGCTCGGGCGGCGGTTTTCCACACGGGTTGGTTTGTGGAATCCTTGATGACCCAGACTTTGATCATCCACGTCATCCGCACCAATCGGTTGCCTTTTATTCAGAGCAAAGCCAGTTTGCCAATCACGCTGACGAGCCTGTCCATTATGGCCGTGGGTGCTGCGCTGCCTTACTCACCGATGGCCAGGTATTTGGGGTTTGAGCCTTTGCCCCTTCTCTACTGGCCCATCTTGGCCGTAACCCTGGGGTGCTACGTCACGCTCACTCAAATGGTGAAGTCCTTTTTACTGCGCAAGGGCTGGATTTGAAAGCGATGTCAGACGAGTGGGCCCTGCTCTTCTAGTAATTGAATTCGCAATTGCATTCTTCAGGCAAGGTGAATCCTAAGTTTTGCTTTTGATTTTGATATTTGTTATTCTCCATAGAAATAGGGACGAATGAAAACACCGAGAACTCTTCACCAAATTATCCGTCTCGTAATGTTTTTGAATCTCGGGTATTTCGCAGTTGAATTTTTCGTTGCTCTTCGAATTGGATCAGTTTCCCTCTTTGCCGATAGCATCGATTTTCTTGAGGATGGACTTGTGAATTTTTTGATTCTTATCGCGCTCAACTGGAATGCGGAACTTCGCGCAAAGGTTGGAATGGTTTTATCCGGAATCCTTATGGTACCTGGACTCGCAACGCTTTGGGCCGCATGGGTAAAATTCAATATGCATGTCCCGCCAAGAGCTATTCCTCTTTCGTTGACCGGATTGGGCGCATTTACAATTAACATTTCTTGTGCTTTGATGCTTGTACGGTATCGAAAACACGCCGGCAGCTTAACACGCGCGGCTTTCCTATCCGCACGCAACGATGTATTGGCTAACGTTGCGATTGTGTTTGCCGGATTATTGACCATTTATTCTCCCACAATATGGCCGGACCTTATTGTGGGACTCGGGATTGCGGCGATGAATGCCGATGCGGCACGGGAAGTCTGGAAAGCCGCACGTGAAGAACACCAATTGGTTAAACGCACTTAATTCTATGGGGGCAGTTTTTGAAAAACTTGGAATTGTCCGTATTGTAATCCTGGGGATTAGGATTCAAAAAATGGAACTTGGAGGGGTAGACGAATTACGCGGATTCAGGCCGAAACCAGACTGTCCAATTCCGATTTCATGCGCGCCAGCGCCCCGGGGAGTTGTTCCGCAAAAGATTTCGACAGCACGCTGAACGCTTGTCGATTAAGGTCCGTCACGGCTTTCCGAATTTCAGGAATATGTTTCTCCCCTTTTGGCGTCAGCACCAGCCAATGCTTGCGGCGGTCTTCCGTACTCGCCTGCCGTTTGACCAAACCCGCTTGCGACAATGCATCGAGGATTCCCACCATGGCTACTTTATCCATCTCCAGCAAGTCGGCGAGTTCCTGTTGCGTAATTCGTCCTTGTTTGTCCGCGATCGCAAGCAGCAGGAAAAAATGCCGGCGGATACCGATATGACTTAATCTGTTCGCCAATGCGTCCATGTACTTTTTCGACACCTTGTTCAGTTGAATCCAGATCGGTATTTCAGCGACGACAACGGCCTTGGTTTTCATGCGCGGAAATTAATAAAGCGCTTTCCCAAACCATAATGTTTCCGGAAATATCGTTTGGGTCGCGCCCGATCCCATTTCCTTAAAAGGTTATGGATAACAACGGTTGGTATGGGAATGGAAGGGTAGGGAGGGGATGGGGATTTCCACGGTGGGAAAGGCGATTTCAGGGCGCTAGAGACCATTTTCCTATTCGGCGCGGATCAACTTTTTCCGGTAGGATGGGTTCGATTGCGGGGATGGAAAGACCGATGGACCTCCTGAAGATAGGCTTGGTCCAAATGGGTATAGATCTGGGTGGTGCTGATGTCAGAGTGTCCCAACATTTCCTGAACCGACCGCAAATCCGCTCCCGCTTCGATTAAATGGGTCGCGAAGCTATGTCGAAAGGTATGCGGCGAAACCGAGGAATTTATTCCCGCGTCCGCTACGGCCTGGTGCACAATTTTCCATGCGCCCATGCGCGACAAAGGCCTGCCGAACCGATTAAGGAGCACGGTGTCCACCGAGCCGTTTTGCGCCCGGCGCTCATTCTCGATATAACTCGCAATGGAATGGGAAACCTTTCGCCCCAGCGGGACCATCCTTTGTTTATTGCCTTTCCCGTGAACGAGCACCAAACCCTCGGATGGCTTTACCTGGTCGAGGGTCAAACCCACCGCTTCCGAGATTCGCAATCCGAGGCCGTACAGTAATTCAATCAGGCACAGGTTGCGGCCGGAGCCGGTTTTCCCCGCCTCCACCATCTTTTCCAAATGGCCGTACAAACAATCGATTTCCGAATGGGATAGGCTATGCGGCTTATACTTTTGTTGCGAAGGACCATAAAGGCCGAAGGTGGGATCCTCCGCGAGTAAGCCTTCGTCGGCTAAAAATCCCGAAAAACTTTTCAACGTCGATATGTAGCGCGAGATACTGGTGGGAGCAAAACCCAACTCGATAAGACTACTAATGAATTCCCGCAGTGACGCTGCATTGAAATTTCCCAGGTCAGGACTAGAGCTAGGCCGGGATTGCGTACCGGCGCGGAGCCTCTCCTTCCCAGGAACCGGGGCCACCTTGGAGATTTTGGAATCGTCACTCCGGCCCGGGATCATGCGTCGAAAAAAAATCCGAAGGTCGGACAAATAGGCGGAAATCGTATCCGAGCTCAGACGCTTTTCCAATTGGAGGTGCGTCAAATAAGCTTCTTCCATGGGAATTGGGTCGAGCTTTTCGAGGTTCATAATTGCTTCATGGGATCATTGAAAAAGTAATTTTTTGGTGTATATTTACTGCCGCTTTGGGTGCCTAGCTCAGTTGGTAGAGCAGCTGACTCTTAATCAGCGGGTCGTAGGTTCAATCCCTACGGTACCCACCAAACTCCCCCTCCATGTTGGCTTGAATCGTAAGAAACGGCGTAGCATGGAGGGGATTTTT
>JADGQO010000163.1 GCA_017881725.1 Fibrobacteria bacterium | reverse complement strand
TCCTTCACTCCACAACGCCAATCTCCCGCAGCAGCCGTATTTTCTTGCCTTGGGAAACGTCGAGCCCAGGAAAAATTATCCGGGTTTGATCAAAGCCTATGCCGAGCTGAAACGCCGTAGGCCGGATACGCCGCATTTGCACATCGTGGGGCATAAGGCCTGGGGTTATGCCGTCGCCGCTCAGACAGTAGTCGATTACGGGGTCTCGGAAAATGTCCACTTTACGGATTACCTGGATGACGGGACGCGCGATGCTTGGATTCGTCACTGCGAGGTATTCATTTCCAGTTCACTTTACGAGGGCTGGGGTTTTCCGCTGTTCGAAGCCCTGACCGCCGGACGGCCTTGCATTTACCATTCCGGGACAAGCCAGGACGAATTCGCACACGGGTTTGCCCTGGGGACCGATTGCGGAAACCCGGAATCCTTGGCGGACGCGATGGAGACGATGGCGTTTTCGGAAGCGACGCGGAAACAATTTTCATCAGCCGCCCGGACAGGATTCCTTGAAATTCTCAAGTACGATTTGCCGGCGGAATTATCGGGCGCTTTGCGTCCTCATCTTTTTGGATAGGAATCAATGGGGTTCGCAGCCGCGCGACCGCGAAGACTCAGAATGTCCCGGGTGAAAGGCCCATGGAATCTGTTCGCGGTTTCCCTGAGCAGACTCCGTGAACAAAATCGGAATCCAACGTCACACCTGAAATTCGGACAAGAATAGTATCGTTTCGCCGCGCATATTCCGCATGATCAAGGATTTCACAAGGCGACAAAGAATCGACGAACAGTCCGCGCTGGAACAATCCCGTGGAATCGCGGAACAGCCAACGCCCTGAAGCGGCCGTCATGGTTAGGGAATCCAGCGTTTGTTGGAAGCTGTCGCGCAAGGCTTTGCCATGCACCAGAAAGGCGGAGTCCGTGATTAATCTGGAACTGTTCGCCAAATACACCTGGGTGTTGCTATCGGTACGAAATATATGGTTGAGGATGGAATCATGCGGAATCGAATCCATCGCGCAGGTGGGCGCGCCCGGAAGCCGCAGGCGCAACACGGGGCGGAACAGAGTTGGGTTCTCGGGCAGGGAATCCAGGCCGATATCCAGGTATT
The DNA here is from genome assembly GCA_017881725.1 of Fibrobacteria bacterium. Taxonomy (GTDB): domain Bacteria; phylum Fibrobacterota; class Fibrobacteria; order UBA11236; family UBA11236; genus Chersky-265. Next base: position 7,576 of record JADGQO010000163.1, on the reverse strand, counting down.
CGGCGCACCGGTAACCGATATGATACCCCCCTAGCCGCACCTGGGATTGGGAATCGGCCAGAATGAATTTCGGATTCAACGGATAGAAACTCAGCGATTGCACGTTTACGGAATCCACGGTCAAGGCCTGGCGGTTGGGATAGGTCGGGTCCCCGCACCCGGACCAAATTCCTAAGGCCGCAACCATCAGTCCTAGCCGGAGTGGGTCAAACCCGAATATTTTCAACCCCATTTTAGCCCCATCTCCAGGCACCGCCCACCATGAAAGCCTCAAGCGTGTCGGCTGGCCCAAGGCTTAGGCAACCCTGCTCGCCTAAGTTGAGTACCGCCAGCCCTAAGTCCCCGCTTGAGTGAATTCCCCAGTGATTGGAAACCATGGGGGCCATCGCCCCGAAATCCATTTGCATGCGGGATTGAAACAGGCGGCACAGAGCAAGCGGATCCAAGTGAGCGGGTTCTTTTCCAGGTGACGTTGCTCCGCGAACCAGGTGGTAAACGTATTCCATGGCTTCCGGCGTAAATCCAATCTGGTTTTGACGCACCATTTCCAGGTAGGCCTCTTTTAAATTAGCGGGCATCGGCCAAACCGTTTACGCGATTCGGGTCCAGAATCGATTCTGGATCCGCGGCCATACCTCCGTTTTCCATGCGAAGAATCAAGGCCGGAGCGCCGACCTTGTCGGACCCGGCCTTGCCTGGCCCGGTCCAGCCTAAAGTATCCTTCGGGTTGACCATCATTCCCGTATGCACCGCCGCGAGCCGCGTCAATCCGATATAGGAGGTGTACAACTCACCCCCGTGATAGATTTTGACTTCGCCCGAGGTGTCGTTTTTCGGAGGCAAGGACACTATCCTCCCCCTGAGAGCGGGATGAACCGATTCCTCTGCTACGAGGAAGTATCGCCACTCCGGACGCGGCGAAGAAATTTTTTCCAGGCTTCCCGCCGACGACACCGGCGCGTGAACGAAGCGTTCATCAAGGCATTTTCCTTCCCAACAATACTTTACGTAACCCTCATGATCCACGACACGTAAACTCACATGCGCTTGGGAATCTTCAAAATCCAGGCTCTGCAATTCAGCTTTAGCCAATCGGCCTTCGGAAGTCGGTACGGTGGAATAACGCGCTACGAAACCCACGGTTGGCTTTACGTCCCATTGTGATTGGCACTTCGATATCAAAGCGCGCAATTGTCCGAGAAGCTCGGGTCCGAGCCGCTCGGGTCCGAGTAACTTGGAATACTCTCCCACGTCTTCCTGAAAACATGCTTCCACAAGTTTGCTGCCGCAGGTGAACTCAAAGCGGCTGGAATCTTGAGCCCATTCCCAACGACCACGAACACCCGGCACGGGTAGCGAATTTTTAACCTCTACGCTGTTATCCGTTGGGAGTTTTCCATTTAAAACTTCCGCCGATAGGGGAGACGCCTTCGAAATCCAGGAGGCCTGCAGTTTCCGAATAAATGGCGAAGCCATAAAGGCGTCGAATTTCAAATAAACGATGCAACCGATGGCGGCGAAAATCAAAATGCGTAAGGTCGGCCTCCGTTTCGGCGGCTGAGAGACGTATTTCAATCGTCTCTCAGGGCGGAAGTCCCGATGGGAAAACTTCACCTTACTGCAAATTCAAATGCACGGCCTTGTTCTTGCCTTCGTTGACCATCTGATCAACCTGGCCGTGCTGGCCGCTTTTTGTCATTTCGAAGCGATGGCTGCCGGAGGGAAGTTCCACTTTGGCAGGTGTTTTCTTCCCGGTATTCTTTCCATCAATGATAATGTCCGCACGGGCCGGGCTACTGGACAAGAAAATAATCCCGATCGGTCCGTCGCCGGGCGTGGGCGCGGCATCGGCGCTGGGACGAGGTGACGGCGTGGGCGCCTCTGACTCCTTGGGAGCCTGTTTGGCCATTGGAAGATCCTGAGGTTCCTGCACTTCAGGCTCAGGTTTCGGTTCGGGTTTAGGTTGCGCCTTGACTACAGGCTTGGGGGCCGGTGGTGGCGGAGGTGGGGTCGGAACCGGTTCGGGTTTCGGGATCGATGGCGCTACCGATTCCATTTCATCGGAGCCGCCTTCTTTTTCCAAGGTCACGTCCAAATCATGTTCCGGATAATTTTTCGGCAAAGTGTTTTCGTACCGTTTGTATCCCGCCATTCTGACGATGATTTTGTTGGAGTTATTGCCCAGGGAAATGTCCAGCGGAGTACTCCCTTTTTTGGAAAAGTTAACCAGGACTTCCGCGCCGGAAGGCGTACTCGTGATATGCAGCCCTTTCGCGCTCGCGGCCGGTTCCGGGTTCGCCGCAGGTACGGATGGGGCCCGCTCGGTGCGTTCGACCTTCGGAGTTTTCTTGTGCTGAACAATTCGCTGTTGCTTAGGCGTCGGTTCCGGTTTGGGTGGTTTGGGGGCCGGTTTCGGCGTTTCCGCAACAGGCGCTTTGACGGAAGCAGGAGCATTAACGGGCGCGGCCGGCGCCGGATTAACCGGTGTGGAAGCCGACGGCGTGACAGTTGGAGATGCGGGAGTTGCGGGTATGGCCGGAGTAACCGGCACGGCGGCATTGGGCGGTGTGGCGGGCGTTGGAACCGTAGGGGGAGTTGGAGCGGAAACCGCAGGCGGAGGATTTACAGCCGCTTCCGTCCCGGCTTTTTTGTTGAGCACATAGTAAATCGATCCGGCAATAATCAGCAGCAACAATCCCACGACCAGTTTGATCGGGAAACGCGACTCCGTAACCAAGGTGTTGGGCATTCCGGAAGCAGGCGGAATGTATCGTTCAGGTTCGCGGAAAGCCTCCTGCGCGGGCAGTTCCTGGTAGGGCAGGGAATCCTGGATTTCGTCATCGGGGCCGTTGGTTTCGCGTCCTCCGACGCGACGGCCTTGTTGCCGCCGGGCATTCGGGCTGCGCATGCGTTCTTGCGACGGCTTGCGTCCGCGAGGGTCGGAATCGTCATCCTCATCTCGATCCGAATTGGAGGGATAACCTTGCGACGGACCACCTTGGGAAATACCGGACGGTGGCTGTGGCGGGTTCCCGAATTGCCCAACCGGAAGTTGCACGGTGGGGTAATCGAAATTGCCCGAGGCATGGGTTTGGCTGGGCGGCGGGGTCGGCGAGGGAAAGGGTTGTGCGGCGCCGGGAACTCCAAATCCGGGATTATTGTAATTGAATCCTTGTTGGGCCGGGTTCTGCGGAAACATCGGGGCGAGGGCCTCAGGGGCCTGGAAGGACGGCGCTCCGAAGGATGGGTAGGCGGGATTTCCCTGCGTAGGCGCGTTGAAATTAACGGGCGCGGTCGGCGCGTTGGCCTGGGGAACTCCGACTTGGTATTGCGGCAATTCGTTATTGTCCAGCTTCGAACCCAGGCGATGTCCCATCTCGGCCTTGAAATCGTCGAACTCGGTTTTTGGCGTTGACGGGATTTCCGCAGGGATGGTGGAAATCTTCTGTAACTCTTCGATGCGATAGCTGGAGGTTTGGCGCAGGATTTCCTTCGAATCCGCTATCATCTCCGCTTCCGACCGGTAGATGCGCATGATATTGTCCAAGCCGGCGCGTTTCAAAATGTCCTGCACCTTGGGATGTTCGGTCAAGATGGCGATCCGTCCGCTGACTTCCAACATATGGCGGTTCGACGCGATGAAGGCGTTTATCGTGTCGCTATAGAGGTATTCCAGGTTGCCGAGATCGATAACCACATTGCGCATGTCGTTTTCAATCAGGAAACGGACGGTATTCTTCAGCTTAGCTGAATCGAAAACCTCACCATCGGAGAGGCGAGCGGACACCACATCGAAGATGCCGACGGAGCGGATGTCAAATTTGATAACTACCTCCCGGTGATACCCGGAACCTCGGGCAATCCGGTCCCTACCCTAATCGGGAAATGGACCGAGATAAACAGCTGAAAACTTACAAAAAATCTTCCCGAGCAAAGTATATTTACGGAAAAAATTCGGGTTTTTAGCTTGAATTTCCACTTTTTTCGAGGTTGTGAGACACTCCGCACATTCCCAGGATTCTGGGCGTGACTTTAGAACTCCTGGATGGCAAAATGACAGGGACTTGGCTTTACTTGAAAGGTTGGCGCTTTGCGGGACGAAGATAAATTTCCGACGGTACGCTTCCATAAATGTCGCGCCTGCGGCCAAATGTATACGGGCTCTTTGACGGGGGAAAATGCCTGTCCGAATTGCCATGAGTTGGCCGCCCCATTGGTTCCCGACGATGGGCGGTTCCGCCAGGAAGCGAACCGGGGGCATATCCTTTTCATCATCACGGGGACGGTTTATAAAATCCAGGAATTGGAAGAGTTGAAGGCTAAAATCGATGAGGCCATCGCCGGTGGCGTCGATTCCGTGGCTTTTGCTTTTGAGAAATCCTCCTATCTCAGCAGTAGCATGATCAATTTGATGGTAAGGACCATGCAATCATTAACTATCCAAGGCAAACCGATTTACCTGGTTACGAGCGATACCCATGTTCTCGAAAGCCTGCAAATGATGGATTTGGATCGCGTCATGAAAATATTTCCGACGCAGGAAGAATACCGGGGCGCCCTGGCCTTGTGAATTTACTCTTCGTCCTTTTCCAAGATTTCTTTTTCAGCGCCCGATTTCTGCGATGACGGCGTGCTCGGGGCTGTTTTTTCGGCCTTGGAGGAATCCGGAGACGGATTTTTTTCGGGCGGCGGTCCGTTCGGTTCCGACTTGTTGGCAGCGGGTGCGGCCGATTCTTTCGGCGCGGCGCCTGTATCCGAAGCTCCTGCAGGGCCTGCAGTGGCTGCGGCGCCTGCATCAGATGCAGGGGTCGCAGGGGACGGCATAAACGGGTGGGCGGATTGCGGGGAGGCTGCCTTGTTTCGAAAACCTACTCCCGTGAACTTTGGAAAAGCGGGAGTCCACTCGATGGAAATCCGGTGGCTGGCCAGCAAGTCAGGATGGGGCGTAAAACTATAATCCATTCCGACAATGCCTTTCCATTTGTACCCGATTCCGAAAGTGGCCAAACCGGAAATTGATTTGGAGAAGGCCAATTCACTTAAGCCGAAACGAACTCCCAATCCGAAATCGAAAAAAAATTCCGCTCCCAAATTGGTCGTCGAAAGGATATCGCCCGGGTCTGAAATCAACTGCGAACTTTTGAGTGAGTTGGAGGACTTGGCCTGCTCCTGGAACAGCCCGGCGGTCTGGGCTGCGACTTGCAAAGTGCCGTAAAAATAGGGCGAAGGAAAACGGCCGGCAATCGCCAGATGAATGTCCGTGGGTTCGTATTCCATATAGCCGGATTGCCAGGAGGCCGAGGAGGGAATCAAGCCCTTTACCAACGCGCCCAAACGGAGCCAGTCGTCCATGGTATACTGCACCATGCCGTCGCCGCGCATGCCGATTCCGTCCTGATCCAATTGCCGGTACAAGAGATTGAAGTCGAAACCGAAATCCCATGCACCCCAGCGACGCGCGAAGGCGGCAATGACGACGTAATCGGCAACCGAGAAAACTTCCGGCGCTTGGGATTGCAATTGCGATGAGCCTTCCGGCCGCAAATCCACGCCGCTGATGCCGTACCTGGAGAGGCCGACGCCCAAAGTGCTATTGCTTTCGAAGGGAATGAGGACGGCCGCATCGTCGAATTTGGCCTCGCCGAACTTTTCGGCATGGGACGTCGCGAAGGTGAAATCGTTGACGTCCCCCATGGATGCCGGAGCATTCGCCACCGCATCCGCGCCGGTTTGGAAGCCAGCGAAACTGATTCCCATCCCGGATTGGCGGGCTCCGAACCCTTCTTCCAACGTGAGGTTGACTCCGCGGGCCTCGTTTAGCCCATTCAGGTCGGCGGCTAGAAGCGGAACCATGCCCGTCACCAGGAAAACCCAAAATCCCAGCCATAGAATTCGATTGCGCGCGCTCGCCATGGGGGCATAATCTAACAAGATGGATTTCCGAAAGCCGCATTCCTAATTATGGCTGGGATTACTACCTATAGGGGCACGATGTTCTTGGGGAAATTCCCTGTCTTCCCGCTTCGCACGCTATGTTTTCCCGGGCACAAGATCCCCTTGCGGGTTTTTGAGGATCGGTATGCCCAAATGCTCCAGGACATTGCGGACAATCCCACCTTCGTGATTTCCCTGATTAGTTCCGGCGAGGAGGTCGGGCGTGAAGCAACTCCTTACCGCGTCGGGACCCTGGTGGAATTCGGCAGGGTGGTGCGTCAGGACGATTTTCAACTCATCGCACCCCAAGGCGTACACCGCGTTTACCTGGAAACCTTTGATCGCGAGAGCCAACCCTACCTGCAGGCCGAATGTAGTGTGTTCAACGATGAGCCGACCCCCAAGGAGTCCACCATCCGGCTTCCGGAGCTGGAAGCCAAGATCCTCGCGATTGCCGGCGCGCTAGGACCGGAGGAAAGCCGTAACGCGCGGGACGTGATGGAAGGCATGCGCACGGAATTGGATACCGAAAACTTCTCGCTTTTCCTATGCGGCTGCCTGCACTTGCCCACCATGTTCTTGCAAAGGCTTCTGGAATCGCGTTCATTTTCCTACCGGATAGAAAACGCGTTGAACCTGCTCGCGCAAAACGAATGAACCTCGTTTTCGATTGGGCCGGCACCCTGGCGAATGATCAAGAGCTGACCTGGCGGCTGACCAACGAAACCCTCCGTAATTTTGGGCACGCACCCGTCGACTTCGACCTTTATGTGAAGGAATTCAAATCGCCGGCGGAGGAATTTTACCGGATTTATTGCCCGGGAGTTTCCATGGACGCCGTCGAGGAGGTTTTCGCGGATTTGTCCCGGAGGCGTTATCCCAATGGCGCGACCCTGTGGCCCGGCGTCGCCGAAGGTTTGGCTTGCCTGGCTTGCCGGCATCAATTGTTCATCCTTTCGACCCTCGATCAGGATGCGCTGGAGTCCACGCTTGAACTTCTCGATTTGCAACGTCATTTCCGAGCCGTCCGCGGATCGGTTCCCGATAAAACCGTGGGCCTTCCAGGCTTGTTGTTGGAATTCCACTTGGCGCCGGATGAAACCGTCATGATCGGCGACACCCTCCACGATATGGACGCCGCCCGCGCGGCCCGCGTAGCGCCTTTCGCCGTTGCTTATGGCTATGCCGAACGCGCCCTCTTGGAAACGGGATTTCCCGAAATGGTGTTCGGGACCTTTGCGGAATTGCTCCGTCATTTGGACAAACTCGCCTGCGCGGAAAGCCGGCATTTTCCTGTGGCCACGGTCGGCGCCTTGGTATTCGACGACGCCGGCAATATGTTATTGGTGCGAACCCGCAAATGGTCCGGCCTGTATGGAATTCCGGGGGGAAAGGTCGATTACGGAGAAACCTTGGAGCAGGCTTGCGCGCGGGAACTGCGCGAGGAAACTGCGTTGGATATCCGGGAGATCCGGTTCGCAATGGTGCAGGATTGCGTCGAGCATCCGGAATTCTACCGGCCCCGGCATTTCATCCTGGCCAATTACACGGCCAGGGTGGAAGGCGTTTCGCCGCCCGTGCGGCTAAACCATGAGTCCGACCATTTTATATGGTCGTCTGTATCCGATGTTTGGAATTTGGC
>JADGQO010000023.1 GCA_017881725.1 Fibrobacteria bacterium | reverse complement strand
TACCCTGTCCGGATTAATATCCGGCTGGAATCGTATCCGGCCGGATGTGATTCCGGCGCCTAGCCAAAGTCTGAGCGCGCCGGGGCGGGATCCGGTTGCCAAACACCGGGATTCCCAATGCCTCAATCCGTTTCATCCCCCTCATCCGCACGCATGCTTGCCGAGCTGGAGAAAATCCTGCCCTTCGTCAAGAATCCCGGTCGGTATATCGGTGGCGAGAACAACCAAGTGGTTAAGGATTCGGCAAGCCTCCTGGCCGATATGGTGCTGGTTTTTCCGGACGCGTACGAATTGGGAATGTCGCATAACGGCACCAAGGTCCTGTACCATTTGATCAATCGTGAACCGGATTTGGCCGTCGAGCGCGCCTTCGCGCCCATGCAGGACATGGCGGATAAACTGCGTGAGCGGTCTTTGCCCCTGTATGCATTGGAATCGTACCGGCCCATTTCGGAATTCAAAGCCATTGGCATTTCGCTGCAGACGGAATTGAATTACACCAACATTCCTTTTCTTTTGGAACTGGGCGGCGTTAAGGCTTTCACGCGCGATCGCGCCGAATCCGATCCTTTCGTAGTGGGCGGCGGACCGTGCATGGCCAATCCGGAACCGGTGGCGGACTTTTTCGATTTCTTCATCATCGGCGATGGCGAAGTCCTGGCCGTGGAAACCTTGCGTCGCATCGGACGCGGACGCAAGTTGGGGCTGAACCGCGAGGAAATCCTAAGGGATCTTGCGACTCTGAAAGGCGTTTACGTCCCCGCCTTTCTGAAAACCACGGTGAGTCCGCAGGGAGAAATCGTCCCCGAAATCGACGGCTCGCAAGGGCCTTACCTGCGCGCCAAAAGCATCCAACGCGCCTGGGTGGAAGTATTGAATAAGGATGACTACCCCACCAAAAACCTGGTGCCGCACATGAAGCTCGTCCACGATCGCTTCTCGGTGGAAGTGATGCGCGGTTGCACGCAAGGCTGCCGGTTCTGCCAGGCCGGATATTGGTACCGGCCCAACCGCGAATTGAACGCCGACGCCGTGGTGGAATTGTCGCGCGCGGGATTGGAGGCCACGGGCGAAACCGAATTGGGCCTCTTGTCGCTCAGCACGGCCGATTACGGCCAGGTGGAAAAGGTGCTGGACGCGCTCATCGATCAAGACGACTTCGAAGACATCAGCCTGTCTTTGCCTTCACTGCGGGCTAATAGCTATGGCCAGGGCCTGGCCCGGAAAGCCGCAGCATTGAACGGCGGCAAGAGCGCCACCTTCGCGCCCGAAACCGGATCCGAGCGCCTGCGTAAGATGATCAACAAGACCATCAGCGATAAGGATATGTACGAGGCGGCGGAAAGCGTTTTCTCCAACGGCTTCCACAATATCAAGTTGTACACCATGGTCGGATTGCCCACGGAAAATATCGAGGACATGCGAGCCTTTTGCGGCCTCATCGAAAACCTCAACGCCATCGGACAGAAGCATAACAAGCGCAACACCGTACACGCCAGCATCGGCATCCTGGTTCCCAAGCCCTTTACGCCCATGCAATGGGTTCCGTTCATGGACGAGGCCAAGGTCATGGAGCATATCCGCTTCGTGCGCGAGGCGTTCAAGTTCACGCGCAGCGTGCGGATTTCCTGGTCGGATTATGGCTTGGCCCATGTGGAAAGCTTTTATTCCCGGGCCGATCGCCGGGCCTCCGAATTCATTTACGAAGCCTACAAACGCGGACGGATATTCGAATCCTTCAGCGAACATTTCAGTTATGAAGGTTGGAAACAACTTTGGTCCGAGCGCGGGTATCCGCAAGAGCGCATTTTCCGCGAGCGCGGATTGGACGAGGTTTTCCCTTGGGATTTCATCCATGCGGGCGCGAACAAAGGCTTCTTGAAAAACGAATTCAAGAAAATGCTGAAGGAAGACAGCGCGCCGGTGCCGGATTGCAAATGGGGCGATTGCCAAAAGTGCGGTATCCCGGGCAATGGTTTGGATACGCAACTTTCGCCAGTGCCGGAAAAACACAAGTCCATCAGCCGGACGCCGGAAGAAATCAAAGCTTTGGCCGATGCCCGCAAAGGCCGTCGTTCCGGGCTTTTCGCCTATCACATGGTTTACAAGAAGACCGGCCTATCGCGGTACATCGCCCATCAAAATACCATGGACATTTTTGAGAAGGCCTTTCGCCGTTTAAAACTGCACATGAATTACTCAGACGGTTTCAACCCCAGGCCCATCATCAAGAATACGGGCGCGTTGCCGTTGGGATTGGAATCGCGCCGCGAATTGGTCGTCATCGAATTGCGCGAGAAATTGACCGGCGACATGGAAACGCATTGCCGGAAACTGTCCAACCTGTTGCCGGACGGGATGGAAGTGCTGTCCATTGAAGCCGTCGCCAAATCGAAAATGCCGCAAGTCACCAGCGTGGTGTATCGCTCGGGAAAATATCCGGGCGGCGAATCCGTCTTGCGCGTGGCCCTGGAACGGTACCAGGCGGGGAATTGGAAATCCCAGGTCCGCAGCCGCGACAAGGACGTGGATCTGGCCGGGGAGATCGACGAAGTGTGGATCGAAAACGGGGAACTCTGCCTAAGGGCCAAGGCCCATCCCAGCGGCGCGACCATCAGTCCCTATTTGGCAATGGCGGCACTGTTGGAAACCGATCCGGAATCGCTGCGTAGCCTGCCCATTTACAAGGATGCATTCACTTTGAGCCCGCCGATAATGGCGCGGGAGAAAACCCACACCTGATGGAAGAACCAACCGAAGATTCGCAGGCGATGCTTGACCGCCAAGTTTTGCCGAAGGAATTATGGCCGACCTTGAAACGCCTGGACGATTTGCTGGCCGAGACCGATGACGTCTCGCGTCAACGCGCGGGCATGGGCATCCGCCTGGCCTTGGGCATGGCCCAGGAGCTGCGCGATGGCTTGCCTTTGGGCACCGACACCGCCGCCTTGGTCGCTGCATGGGTGGAAAAATACGGGAAAGAATCCGTCGACGCCGCCGTGGCCATCGCTCGGGATTTCCTGGTCAAACCCGATGAAATGCGCCGGGCCCTGGCCGTCCGCTTGGGCATGGGTACGGGCGCGGCCGCAGCCGCTCACGCTAATGCAGATGCTGACGCGGACACGATTGGGGGCGCAGACGTGGACGACGGCTCGGTCCCGGATACCGGCGACTTTCGCCCTGAGGACGCATGAACCAGCCGCAGACCCAAATATTGACCCAGCCCCTCGCATCCATCGATATCGGCACGAACTCCGTCCTCTTGTTGATCGCTCAGGGTAGGGATGGCGTCCTGGAACCGATTCTGCAAAAAGCCGCCGTACCACGCGTGGGACGTAACCTGGCGAAGACGGGGGTCATATCCGAAGAATCCCTTTCGGCCTTGCTGGACGCGCTGCGGGAATTCCGCAGCATCGCCGACGGGGTGGGGGCCAAACTGGTCGGAGCGGTAGCCACGCAAGCCTTCCGGGAAGCGACCAACGGCCCGGACGTGCTTTTGCAAGTCAACTCCGTTTTGGGCATCGAAGCCCGGATGATTGCCGGCCCGGAAGAATCGCGTCTCAGCTATGTGGCGGTGGCCAATCGCCATCGTCTGCCGGATTTGGCGGTGTTGGATATCGGCGGTGGCAGCACCGAAGCGACCCGGAAGGGAAACGGCACCAGCCGACCCATGGGCGCGGTTCGGCTGTTGGAAACTTGCGGTCACGACGTGGCGGCCTGCCGCGCGCGCGCGACGGAAACCTTTTCCGACCTGATCGAGGATTGGAAGGGAATGCATAATTTGGTGGTTGTCGGAGGCACGGCCTCGGCCCTGGCCATGCTGGAATTGAAGTTGGCCGCCTTCGACGCGGCCGCCATCGAGGGCCTCCGCCTCAGTCACACGCATGTTACCCTGGCGATCGAAAGGTTGTCCGTGCTCACCCCGGACCAACGCAGGGACGAACCGGGAATGGACGTGCAACGTTCGGACATCCTGATGCCGGGTCTATGCCTGTTGGAAGCTTTTTTGGTGGCGACGCAAATCCGGGAATTTTTGGTTTCCGATCGGGGCATCCGTTACGGCATCATCATCGATTGGATTCGGCAACAAAAGTCGGCGGCGAAATGACTGACTCCATGCGCATTAATCGCTACTTGGCTCTTTGCGGATTCGGAAGTCGCCGGGCCGTGGAAAACTTGATACTCGCGGGCGTCGTCACGGTGGACGGGGAAACCGTACGGGATTTAGGCCGTCAGGTGTCGGAAGGCGCGAAAGTCAAGGTCGAAGGCAAGCCTGCTAAACCTCCGGCCGAACATGAGTATGTCCTTTTGCATAAACCCGCCGGTTACCTCTGCTCGGCAACCGATCCCTTCGGCCGACCGACCATCTACGATTTATTGCCGGAAAAATTCCGCAAATTGCATTATGTCGGACGCTTGGATTTCAATAGCCGCGGCTTGCTCATCCTCACCAATGATGGAGGATTGACGCATACCTTGCTGCATCCGAGCAGCGCCATCCATAGGACATATAAGGTCTGGACGCGCAAACCCATGACGGAAAAGGAACTGTTGCGCTTAAGCAAAGGCGTGGATATCGGCGAAGAAGAATTGGCCCTACCCGTTTCGCTTAAGGAACTCGACGATCACGTGGAGATCGTTTTGCGCGAGGGCAAGAACCGAGAAATTCGTCGCATGCTGGAAGTCTTGGATCATAAGGTGGTAGACTTACAGCGGATACGTTTCGGGGGATTGGGTTTGGGCGATTTGCCCGAGGCCGAGTTTCGGCACCTTAGTGCTCCTGAAATCGCCCGCTTACATGGAAAGAAAGCGAAATAGCAGCGTAATCTGGTTGCTGGCCTGGGCCGGCATGGCTGGCGCCGGTATGGCGTATGCTCAATCCGTTCCCATCCCCTATGTAGACCATGCCCCGGTGCTGTTGGCCATCCCCTCGGCCAACGTGATTCCGCATGCGCAATACCACTTAAACGGCCGCTTCCAATACTTCACGACGGCGACTCCCGGAGCTGCGGATACCGCCGCCACGGATTCGATTTTAGGCACCGCTAAAAGCGCGGAGAACTTGAACTACACATCGGAATTGCTGATCGGCATTGAAAACCGCGCTGAAATCGGCGTCCAGTACGGACGTGATTTTTCCCTGTCCATCAAGGCGCTTTTAATCCGCGAGGACTTGCTCTGGCCGGACATCGTCTTTGGCGTGCGGAATTTATTCGGGACTCAAGAGGGCACGCTATACGGAATAGCCGACGCTAAAACCGACAAGGTTTTGCAATCGGAAAGTTATATGACCGTTGCCAAAACCTTCTCGCGTTCCCGCGTCCATTTGGGCGCATCGGTATTGACCCATGCGAATAAGGGGCCCGTCAGCGTCAATGCCGGATTGGAACAGGGATTGGGCGCCGGAGCCTATCTGGGTTACGAAGTATTCGAACGCTTTTCGGATTTCCATCAGCTTCTTTCGTTGGAGTGGAAATTCCGGAACCTGGTGGCCTTGTCCGTGGGCATGACGGAGTTCCAGTCCTGGGTGCGCCAGGACGGGGAGTGGGGCTTTTTCCTGACACCTTCGCATACGCTCCCTAACGGCTACAACTCCCCGGGAATCACCGTCGCCTTGCAGGTGATGGGCTGGGTGCCGCATCGCGAAAAGAAAACACTCCCCGAGCGCGTGGCGATTTTGGAAATCAAAAACCGCGAATTGGAAATGCAGGCCGGGGAAATCTCGGCGTTGAAGGCCAGATTGGATAATTTGGAAGCCGAAAACATTGCCTTGCAGCAAGGGCCGTTGCTGTCCGATACCGTCGCAGTGAAAGCAACGACCGATGTTAAGCCTTCCTCAGCCGAGAATTCTGGACCGGTCGTGCCCAAAGGCAATGCCGAAGTGGTCAACCTATTACGCGCCGTCACCGAGCAAGTCAATTCGGATTTGTCCGATCCCAAGGAGACGCGGGAAATGATGGCGCATGTAGTGGCATTGGGTCCGGCAGCAGTCGAGGCCGTGCGGCGTCAAGCCCAGGATACGTCGGCTGGGCCAGGAAGAATCGCGGCCTTGATGGTGATCAACTTCAGCAAGGATACGGTTTATATCCCCACTTTGCGTGCGCTCTGCGCCGATGGCGATCCTCGGATCCGCCGAGAATCGCTGACGGCTCTGGTGAAACTGGCCGGGCGGGGCGGCCTGGAAGAGACGAAAAAATTATTGTCCGATCCGGATGAAGCCGTGGCAATCGCTGCCGGCGAAGCGTATCGCCAAATCACCGGTGAGGCCGTTAGGAACGGTGAGGCCGGCAAAAACGGAAAATCGCCCTCGCAGTCGCGTAGACGTGCGCGCCCCAGTCAGGTCAAATAAAAGGGGCCAGGTTTTAGGATCCAAAATGCCAACGATCACCCAGGGCGCTGTCGTGCCTTTGGGTGTCGGGCCTAGCCCGTGGTTGTTGACTCCACGCCCGAATTTTCGCGCGGTGTTCCTGTCCAGGCCGCAGCGAACCGACTTGATTATATTCTTCGGGCCATTTCGGCAGAACCACCATCCTACCATCCATGCTGACATCTGATTTTGATTTCGAATTTCCCCAAGACCTGATTGCCTATACGCCTGCGCCCAGGGGCGAGTCCCGCATGATGGTGTTGGACAAATCCGGGGATTCACCGGCGGAGTTCGTGACCACCGGACAGTTGGGTCAATATCTTCGCAAAGGCGACGCGCTGGTTCTCAACGACACCAAGGTTTTGAAAGCCCGGCTGTTGGGCTCTTCGCCATCAGGCGCGGCAGTGGAGGCTTTGTTACTGGCTCCCGCCTCTTCGAGTGATTTGGGGCAAGTGGGCGTGGACGCAACCAGCGACGCATCCCAGATCAGCCTCGGAGCGCGCTGGCAAGCCTTGGTGAAGCCGGGCAAGCGCTTCCGTCCGGGAGACATCGTGGATTTTCCGCCCGCGTTGCGAGCGAAGGTCGTATCCGTCCTAGAGAATGGCGTGCGGATCTTGGAATTCGACGCCTCCCATAAAGATTTTTCCGCCCGCCTGGAGGTAACCGGCAAGGTACCCCTGCCGCCCTATATCAAACGCGCGGCCGAAGCGAACGACGAATTGCGCTACCAAAGCGTTTTCGCCGCTGAGCCCGGTTCCGTCGCCGCGCCCACGGCCAGCCTGCACCTCTCCGAAGCCATGCTGGAGGCCATTTCCGCCCAAGGCGTGGAGATCGTAAAAGTGACCTTGCATGTGGGCGCGGGAACCTTCAAGCCGGTGCAAAGCGAAAATCTTTCCGGCCATAAAATGCATTCCGAAGTCTTCGTCCTTTCGGAATCATCTGCGGCAAAACTTAACGCGGTCCGCGCCGCAGGGGGACGCATTTTCGCCGTGGGCACCACCGCCGCGCGCGTGCTGGAAACCCAGGCCCAGGGACCGACGGATAAACCGTTCCAAGCCGGAGCCGGAACCACCGAGATTTTCATTTACCCTGGGTATGCCTGGAAAGGCGTCGATGGCTTGCTCACCAATTTCCATTGGCCCAAGTCCACGTTGTTCATGTTGGTCGCAAGCTTCCTGACCGACGGCGATCCTGGCCCATGCGGTTTGACGCGCGCCAAGGCCGCGTACGCCGATGCCTTTGCGAAACGCTTCCGGCTGTTCAGCTACGGCGACGCGATGTTAATTCGTTAATCCGCGTGCACGGCGTCGACGAAAGCGCGCGCATGGTCCGGGGAAATGTCCGGCAAAATGCCGTGCCCGAGGTTGAATACATGCGGCCGCGAGCCGACCACGGCTTTCATTTCTTTCACCTTCGCGGCAATGCGCTCGGGCGGGGCGTACAGCCAGCACGGATCCAAATTGCCCTGGAAGGTCTGGTTCGGGAAAGCCCGGATGGCCTCGGCAAGGGGCATGCGCCAGTCCAATCCCACCACGTCGACGCCCAACGCCACGACATGCGGCAGCAAGGTGGGTCCGCCGTTGGCGTAATGGATGAATGGCACGGACGGGAAATTTTTCTTCACCGTAGCAACGATGTTACGGGTATGCGGCATCACCTGATCGCGATAATCGTCCGGCGACAGGTATCCGGCCCAGGAATCCATCAAGGTCACCGCGTCGACTCCCTGCCGGATTTGTTCGCACAGGTATTCGGCGGTCACGGTGGAAAGTTTGGACATGAGTTGCGCGAACACCTGGGGCTTGGAAAACATCAACGCTTTCAAGCGCGCCAATTCCTTCGAAGAGCCGCCTTCGACCATATAGGACGCGACCGTAAACGGACCACCGGCGAATCCGATCAGGGGCACGCGCTGATCCAACGCTTTTTTGCTGCGGCGAATGCCTTCGAATACGTATTCCAACTCCGCGTTGAGATTGCCGCCGGGCAAAGCCGCGATGGCTTCATCGGTACGCAGGGGGTTGGCGATTACCGGACCACGGCTCTCTTTGAATTCCAATTGTAATCCGAGGGGCGGGAGCAAAACCAAGATGTCGGAGAATAAAATGGCCGCGTCCACTCCGACCTGATCGACGGGTTGGATGGTGACCTCGGCCACATGCTCCGGCGACCGGCAAAAATCCATGAAGGAGGGAAACAAGGAACGCACGCGGCGGTAGTCGGCCAGGTATCGTCCGGCCTGGCGCATAATCCATACGGGCGCGCGCGCGGGTTTTCGGCCCAGTGCCGCGTCTAGGAAGGAAGAGTTTTTAAGTGCGGTACGTGTAGGGGAGGATGAGTTAGCCATACCCCAAAGGTAGCACAATTCCAATCTTCTTTTGAGGTGCGGACGTTCCGTTGCTGGCCGCCATCGGTTGGCATCGAGTCACCGGAAGTGAGTTCGTGGTCCAAAAAAAGTATTGGCGTTTTGACAAGGAGACGGTTCGGAGCCGTTCGACAAGTGTTCGGAACCGCTCAAAAATTTCTCTTCGGCCGGACCGCAAATTACGCGGCCTTAGACGGTCGCCTCGCCGGCGAATCCCCACCAGCCATCCATGGTCTCTTCCGCGACGATGCAAAATGGATTTTCTTTCTGCCAGGCCAGAAAATGCGCTTTATCCTCCGTCCGTTGTCCGGACACCAGGAAACGGCCTTGGGGATTTAGACGCGAAAGTAACTCGTCCCGAAAAGGCCAAAGTTCGGTGCGAATCATATTGCATACAATCACATCGTAGCAAGCATTTTTCGGCAAGGTGCCGGTTTCGCCGATGAAAATTTCATACCGGCAGTCTTTCGGCACGGGATTCAGCGCCAGATTTTCTTCCAGGCACGGTCCCGCCACGGGATCGATATCCAGGGCCACGACGTGTATCGCTCCGCGTTGGGCCGCATACAGGGCGAGAATGCCGGTGCCGGCTCCGATATCGAGCACGCTGCGGCCCTGTAATGACAAGCCTTCCAAGAGCAAGGCGGCGATGCGTGTGGTTTCATGCGACCCTGTCCCGAAGGCCATTTTGGCTTCCAGGCGGATGACGTGTTTGCTTCCCGCTCCGGGATCGACCCAGGGCGGCACGACGACCAGTTCGCCCGTAACTTCGACGGGAGTTTGCCGGTCGCGCCAGCTTCGATCCCAGTCCTCTACTTTCGCAATTTCACCGGTAAAATCCATGCGCTCGCCGAAGGCTTTTTTCGCCCCCAAATAACTCGCTTCGGACTCAAAAAATCCTTTCAAGGTTGTCAAACCCGCGCGCTCGCCAGTACCTTCCTCGACTTCTTCCGTGCCCGTGGCGCCGGCTTCGAAAAACGCATCCAAGTCCAATTCCACCCTTTCCACCGGGGTTCGGAAGGTTATCCACCAATAAGTATCCATAGGCCTTAAACCCCTTTTCCGGCTCGTTTGGGCGGGGGCAAATATAGGCACTTTTCCCCGCTTCTTTCGGTCGGTTTTTTATATTCAACCATCCAAAGCAACCATGCCGCGTAAGCGGATAGGGGAGTCCAAGTGAGCGATATTCTGACCTCGGTCGTATCCTATGAGCATGTGCTCAGGGACGCGCGCGATTGTGTCGCTATCGGCTTGGAAGAAGTGCAAAAATTGATGGTCGATGTGGCCAACAACGCTCCGGGCAAATTGGCCGGCCAATTGAATTCCCTTTTGGCGCGCCGGGGCAAACGCATCCGCTCTACTTTCTTGTTCCTGTTGGCTTCTTCTGGCCCCACTTGGCAATTCGAACGCACCGTCCGCGTGGCCGCGGCCATCGAATTGATCCACCTCGCCTCCTTGGTCCACGATGACATCATCGACGACAGCGATTTGCGCCGCAACGAGAAGACGGCGCATAAGCGCTGGGGCAACCGCATGGCCGTTCTCCTGGGCGATTATACGCTCGCCAAATCCATGGAAATGGTCTGGAGCGATCGCGACCATCGCATCCCCTTAAGCCTCAGCAAAGCCTCCAGCCGACTCATCATGGCGGAAGTGATGGAAGTGGATCAGGCCGGCAACGCCGATCTTACCTTGGAACAATATTTTTCCGTCATCGAAGGGAAGACTGCTTCTCTGATCCAGGCCTGCGGTGAATGCGGCGCCATCCTGGCCGGCTTCGACGATGGCATGGTCCGCTCCGGCGCCGACGTGGGTCTCAATTTCGGCATCGCCTTCCAGATCATCGACGACTTGCTCGACTTCGGCTACGGGGCAGAGAACTTAGACAAGCGCACTTTCTCGGATTTGAAAAACGGCAATTTCACCTTGCCGCTCATATTATTCTTCGCCGGCTGCGACGCGTCCGAACGCCAGGAAATGCTGGGCCATTTGGCGACGTCCTCCAATCTCCTGAGCCAGACGAAAATCAAAGCCATTCTCGAAACGCACATGGCTTTCCAAAAAGCCCGGGATATCGCCGTGGATCGCATCAACGCCTGCATGCCGTTCCTGGACAGCCTCCCCGACAATGAGGCCTCGCTGCACCTGAAAAAAGTGTGCCGCATGATGACCGAGCGTTCGGTCTAGGCGAAAGCCTTAACCCACATTCCCCACATCCGGGGGGCTCCATGGCCCCACTTATTTCCAACACACCGTTAAAAGGGCCTAATGGCTTTTTCCGGCCGCCCGGGTTTTTACCGGAGCGTGCGGTCCGGTATTCTCCATGCCGCGCCGGATCCGATTGGACAACGCGATATCCTTGTATTTCAAATGCTGCGAGTTCTCGACCGAGAAAAAATGCTCCCGTGAACCGTCGTCCTTGGCCACGAAAAACATTTTGTCCGTGGGCATGGGGTTGATGGACGCGCGTAAGGCGCCGCGCCCGGGATTGCAAATGGGGCCGGGAGGCAGGCCCGTGAATTTACGCGTGTTGTAAGGCGAATTGTTTTCCAAATCCGAAACGTATAGCACGCCGGTGGGTTTATGCACCGCGAAGCGGACGGTGGGATCCGCTCCTAGAGTCCATCCCAGGTTCAGGCGATTATTGAAAACGCCAGCGATCAATTCCTGTTCTTGCGGCACGGCCGCCTCTTTTTCCACGATGGAAGCCAGCGTTACCCAACCGTTAAGCCCGCGCTTCTTATAGAAAGGCGAGTTGCGATCCATTTCCGCCGCCACCTTCAGGAAATGCTGGACCATCACTTTCAGCGCGTCTTTTTCCGTGACCCGCCAGGGTAACACGTAGGTGTCGGGGAAAATATATCCCTCCAAGGATGGCGCCTCCAGATCGCACGCTTTCGCGAAATCGCGCGAATGCACCAGCGAATCGAATTTCAAAGTGTCCAACGGGAATTTTGCCTTCAGGATCGAAAAGATTTCCCACGAGGCTTTGCCTTCCGGGATGGTCACCATTTGCGTCGCCATCTTGCCGCTGGTCAGCTTGAAGGTCATTTCCAAAACCGAGTTGGACGGGCGCACATAGAAATATCCGGCGCGGATTTTCTTATCCTGTCGGGTGACGCGGAGGAAAATCTTGAACACCGTGGCGTTGGGGATCAACCCCTTGTTTTCCAAATCCACGGACAAGCTTTTCAGGTTGGCCTTAGCCGGAACCTCGTAAAGCATTTCGCCCGATTGCGGATCGGCTTCCAATCCGGTAACCGACGCGGGCTTGGGACGGGATTTCAAGGTCAGC
>JADGQO010000162.1 GCA_017881725.1 Fibrobacteria bacterium | reverse complement strand
GCTCCAATGCGGCAGGTCCATTGAAGGCCCTCGACGTCGGCTGCCAGGATTGGCACTATGTATTCGGATTGGAACGGTGGCTGCGGCGCATGGGGAATTCCGTCGCGAAGCCGGAAGCGGAATGGCCCGTTCTGGAAGGTATCGAACTCGACGGTTTCGGCATCTATCCTGATTTGCGCTCCCGGCGCGATTATGCCGAAGCCTATATCGCCCAGACAGGTAACTCGAAAGTTACCTATGCGACCGGAGATTTCCTCGCTTACGGGGAAGGCGATTACGACCTGGTTTCCTTCTTTTATCCTTTCGTGTTGCCCCGGCATCTGCTCTTATGGGGACTTCCCCTGCGGTACTTCGCGCCGGAAAAAATTCTGAGTAAGTCCGCCTCCTTGCAGAAACCCGGCGCGGCCATGATGGCTTGGTGCCACACGGAGGAGGAGCATGAATGTTTCATCGCGCTCGCGGAAGCCTCCGGCGCTTATCGGATGTTGCGCCAAGGCCCCGTAGTCAGCCGGTTGGTGGATTTCCACGCCGATGTATCCCGCCGGCGCTTTTCCATCTGGCGACGCAACGAGGCCTTGGGCGGCGATCCGTTTGCGGGCGGAAAGTTCACTATGTGATTAGCGTCGCGAATTTGGATTTGATGGATTTATTCCGCTGAGACGAAAGGGAGCATTGAGATTAGATTGGTCGTCGTCTTTTGGTTTTCAAACGCCAGCCGGGTCCATTCCGGTTTGCGGGGCGTCGAAGAAATCCAGACCTCGTCCAAATAGCCCTGGAATCCCGCCGCGATATCCGAGGGGGCATCGCTTCCGATAGTGACAGCCGCCGTTGAGTCCGGATCCTGGGTCCACTTATGGCTTTCGCGCAGGAAACCATCCACGTAGAAGTCTGCGTTTTGCCCGTCGTAGACGATGGTCAAGAGCACGGATGCGTTGTCCGGAAGGTAGACGTTGGTGAGGCATATGGAAGCCAAGCTGGCCAGCGCCAGTTGATGGCCGTTGCCGGCTTTGACGACGATTTGGAAGCGGCCGTGCGTCCGGTCGGCGCCGTTGCATTTGCTGAACAGGACGCCTTCGTTGGAGCCGCGCACCCGCACCCAGGATTGGAAGGTCCATCCCGACGGCCCCGGATCCATGGCATTGGGAATTGAGATGGTGCCTTTGCAATTCGGAGAACCAAAGTCCTGTCCGAATCCGGTAACCGCCGCGATCCGGGTAGTCAGGTAATTCGCATTCCCACCGCCGCCGGTACCGTCATTTCGGCCTACCGCGTCCTTGAATTCGCCTTCGGCGCCTTTCGGGCTTTCGCCCAGATGCCAGACGCCGTTGAAACCGTTGGCGACTTGGAAAACGCCTTTGGAGTCCGCCGCTGAGGTAGCGGCAGGGTTACCCCAGTACATCCGGATGCGGGTCGTATCGTCGCAGTACACGGTATCGACGCGCACCCAAATTTCCGCTTGGAGAGCCTGGGCGTCCCACCGGCTGACTTCATAATCGAGCGGCGTGCCATCGGCCTTGGAAAACCGGATATCGTTGCCCAGGGAGTCCGCCTCGGAAAATTTGAAATTGTCCCCGGTCAACCGGATTAGGAGGGGCGCGTTGCGCACCGCGATCCCGGCGCCCAGACCCAGGCTTTGGCCGTTGACGGCGATGCGAGTGCGGTATTTCCAAGTTCCGCCGCCGGAATTCCGCGGATCGGAATATTTAGCGCCGGTGTCGCCGCCCTTAATCGGTAACCACACCACCTTGACCGTGTAGATCGTGACATCGGCTCCGATGGAAACTTGGACGGCTACGGATTTGTTTCCAATGGCCGGCATGATGGGAGGACTGGTCGTTCGGGGATCCAGAAGCGCTCCGTTAAATGCCAGGGACGCTTTGGTCGAGACCAGCGTGGCGGTAAATGATACCGTGCTCGCGGTGCTTGCCAGCGTGAGGGTGTACTCGTGGAGGGCGGGATTGAAGGCGGGCGACAAGCTCCCGGCGGAGGGCGTCAAGTTGGCCAGAACGGTGGAGAGGTCCGTCCCCTGCGGGGGCGTGGTCGGTTTGGTCGTCGTGTTTGCGGGAACCGGCGTGCGCGCCGTATCAGATTTGGGATCGGTTGCTGTCGCCGTGGGATCCTTGTTGGGCGGGATGTTCTGCTGGGGAAATTGTTGCACCACCGTGACGCCTGCCTGATTGGACATGAGCATGCTCAGAACGACGGCGCCTCCGTTTTTATACCCGAGGACGTGGATGGAGACGATGGTCTTCGTCCCGTCCGCGAGCCGGAAATCGGGAATGGCCTTGGGATTGGGCAAGGGCCCGGACCAGGCTTTACCGATCACGCGGCTGGTATCTCCCGCAGCGACAATCAGCACGGACACGCTGTCGAAGCGGGACAGGGAGTCGTTTAATTTGATGGAAACGAAATTCTCCGCCGGGCTGGAAGTCGTCCCGCCCGAATTGCATTGCATGAACAGCGAAAGAGCCGCGATGGCGAGCAGGCAGGCCCGCAAGCCGCGCCACGTCGAACTTAAGCGGAGGGTTCCGGGAATCCCCGGGCGTGAATGCGGTTGAAGAGTCCCCGGATTATCCATCAGAAAATACCTGCGTCGTCTTGATCGGCGCGACGGTTGACTTGACGGGTTCAATACGGAAATACCAAATGCCGCCGCCGACGACGGCTGCCGTGCCTAAGGTCCAATACAACCACACCCTCTGGCCCGAGGCTCGGTTCAGTCCAGGCGACTCGCGGCCTTCGTCGACGGCAAAATCCAAATCCGGTGCTTTTTGGTTAGCTGGGGGCTTCGCGTTTACATCGGATGGCTTTTGATTCTTGCCCGCATGGTCGTCTCTTTGCGATTGGCCGTAAGCAATTCCGATCGGCGCCAAGGCCAGCCATCCTAGGACCAGACAAGCAATCGTTTTCATGGCCGAATTCATCCCATCGGTATGCGCGCCGCGCGGCCACACCCATGGAAATATTACGAGACGGAAGTGTTTATCAACAAGCTTGTCGGCCCGGGAGGGTCGAGTTTCGGAAATATGCAGGCCCTAAGAACGCAACTCCAGCCGTTTTCGGAAGGGCGCGCTTAACGGCCGCTCTTAGCGGGCCCTCTGAGCGGGCGCCCTTAGCGCAAATACCCGAGCACAATGCCGCGCAGGCGGTCCTTATGCTCGCTGGCAAGATCACAGAAGCTCTGGATTTTTCCGCGGCAATTCGGGGCGCCGCATCCGCAAGGGATTTCCCAGCCCTCTTCGTTCATCGTGGTGCTGTAGTCCCAGAACAATTCCTCGCCGGGTTGGATATCCTTCAACGCGAAGAACCGCAGGCTGCCATCCAGGAACCCGACGTTCGGATTGCAGCTATGGTTGATGAAATCATCTAATCCGGGATGGTCCGGATCTTCCGCCAAATAGGTTTCGGGGCCGATTTGCATGGCGCGCATGCCTTCCACGATTTCGTCCTTATGTCTTTCAATGCCGCGGCAGTGGATCACCAACCGGCCTTGCTGGATGAAGTCACGCGTATAGACTCCCTTGCCGTGAATGCCGGAATCCGACATGAACAATTGCGACTTCAAATCCTCTTGCACGCCCGCCTCCCTTGAGTCCACCATCCGGTTCCCATGACCAGGCAGAATCTACTTATCCGGCGCTGGGATTGCATGGCGGTAGGGACGAAGCCGAATCATTGAATTCCGTATGGCGGATTTTTCCGCCGAGATAGGCCGTCCAACCGCACAGCGCTAAAGTGATGATCGCCAGAATGAAAACGATGCGGTCCCAAGGCCAATTGACCTTGATGCGGATACGGCTTTCCAAGGCTCCGAATACGGACGCCGCCGCGAGCGCCATAATGGCCGCAAAGCCGTAGTCGGCGAAATCGCCATGACGATCCACGGCCTCCTTGCTCACCGTCAGTCCGGTTTTAACGATGTGCTCGGCCCCCTCGCCGCTGGTGAACGCCACTATCGCTCCCAAACCCGAAACGATGAAAATCAGGTAAGCGGCCAACCGCGCCGGAGCGCTTTTCCAAGCCATCCCAACGGCCAGGGCAATTAAGCCCATGACGGGGCCGATGACGGGAAAATGGTTGGAAAGCAAATGGATATGGGCTTGATTCATGGTTCCTCCAAAAATGAAAGTACAACATTCACGGGCGTGGATCCGGGCGCAGTTTTTCAAAACGCTGAACACCCTGAACATCCGGTTAAGGGCAAGGCGGCTCTTCCGCTTCCAGGGGCAAGACTACGTGCGTTTCCCCCAGGATGGCTTTCAGCGCGCCCAATTCCTTGGCATCGGCGGTGAGCTCCCAGGCGACCTTGATGCGCGCCCAACTCAAGGCATACCGAATTTTCGCCTGCTTCGATTCCGGTTGCCAAGCGCCGATATCGCGCGAGCCCTTGGAATGATTGGTGCTGGCGCGCGCAACGACGAGTTGATCGAGACTGTCCGTGTTGGCGAAAATCCTTTTCCGCTCCGACGGCCATCGGTCCGCTCCCGATGTGAAAGCTTCCTTCAAGGGCACCAAATGATCGATTTCCACGCTGTCCGATGAATACAAAGTATCGCCCGAGTACGCGTCCTGCCAGGCGCCGCGCAGCACGCGGCAATTCGACCCCGAATCCATCGATACCGGAATCAGCGAACGGGCCATGAGCAATTCAGCCCGCGTGAAACAGCCGTCCCCGTCCAAATCGGCTTGATATCCGAAGTCTTGCCGCGAGTAAGTCATGCACGACTTCTCGTCCGGCCCGGAGGGGATTGAACATCCCGCCATCATTGAACATCCCAGCATCCCTACGACGGCGATTCCCGCGAAGGCGCGCTTTCCGTAATCAGGGCGGAGCGGTTTTATTTTCATCAGGAATTCCTTTTCCCCTGGTAAGGCCGACAGGCAAGTTATTGTCAAACCGTTACGCAACCGCGAAAATGGCCCGGCAAACGGCCATTCGGCAAATTGTCTACCGGCGCGCGTGCTCCGGCCACGGAAAAAATTTAAATATTCCTTAGGGCCTCCCAGGAAACCGCATGCCCTTAGTGATAGGAGTCACCATGCAAATTGATCAACATGATTTACCGCACGAATTTCCGGAATATAAGGAACGGATCCACGAACTGAAACTCAAGGACCACCGCTTCGCCAAGCTGTACGATGAGTACGACGCCTTGACGACCGAGATTCGACGGCTGGAAATGGACGGGTTGCGGATATCGGATTATGAGATGGAGCAGTTGAAGTTGAATCGCATCCGCCTTAAGGACAAATTGTACGCCTATTTGCGCGCCCAAGAGTAACCCTCCAGTTACCTAGGCGTGGATTTTTGAAATTCCCACGTTTTTTCCGATTCCGCGGTGGACCCCGTCGCGTCCAGGTTTTATAATGGGATAGTTTATCGTATTACCCGCTGGATGGAGGCAGGATGATCACCTTGCGGCAATATGCGGCCGGCGAAACCATAATCCGCGAGGATGAGGTAGGGGAATCCGCCTTCGTGATTGAACGGGGCCGCGTCGAAGTCACGAAGTCCAACGCCGGACGGAAAGTGCATGTCGTCGATCTGGAAACGGGCGCGACCTTCGGAGAAATGGCCATGGTCGATGACATGCCTCGCAGCGCGACGGTGACGGCGATCGAGGAAACCGTTCTCCGCGAAATCCACCGTGATGAACTGTTCATCTCCATGAAGCATAATCCCGACCTCATCGTCAAATTGTTGAATAACCTATTCGAGCGGTTACGCGAGGCGAATATGCTTATCGCGCAATTGACCGCTTCGCCTCAGGACTCGGCCGATCCGGGCCGATTACGGGCATCTCTCCCGGCGGCTTGGGCACCGGAGCGCCCAACCACCACTTATCAATTCGCAGGCCTCACCGACCAAGCCGTTGACGCCATGGGAGGAAAACCTTTTCTCTTCCATACTTTTCCGATCAAAATCGGTCGGCGTACGGAAGACCCCCTGGTGACCAACCATGTGGAAATCCTGGATCGCGCCCCGCTTCAGATTTCCCGTCATCATGTGACCTTGATCCTGGAAGACGGAAAAATCGGAGCCGTGGATCGAGGCAGTCAATTGGGCGCCATTGTGGACGGCGAAAAGATTGGCGCCGGAGCTGGTCCCGGACCCGTGTTCTTCAAGCCGGACGGCGGCATTTTGATTCTGGGCACCAAGGATTCGAAATACCAGTATCGCGTGCACAAAATATCTTGAACGGATTCCTTGGAATGGATTCAACCGCCAATTGACCCGATGTAAATAACTCCGACCTCTGTAAATAACCTCGACGTATAGTTGGATGTTTTCCAACCGGTTTCAATTCCGTATGCAATGGTTCCGAAATCTTTCCGGGGTAACTTATCGCCGCGTGGATGAGTCCCGTCCATGTCCAATCACTTTCCTCTGGAGTTTTCCATCATGCATAAATTTCCGAAAATCGCATCATTCGCATCCGCGTGTTTCTTGGCCGGCGGCGTCCAAGCCTCGCCGGTTCTGCTGGCGTCAGGTACGCTCGATCAAGCCACCGATCTTTCCGGGTTGACCGACAAGCTGGAAGGCGGATCGGCCGACAACCAACTGGGCGGTATCGGTTCCGGCCTGACCTACGCGGGAGGCAATACCTTTTTGGCCACCCCGGATCGCGGTCCCAACGCCGCTCCCTATGCCGGCGGCGCACCCATCGACAATACCCAAAGCTACATCGCGCGCATCGAGACCTTGAAACTGGATCTTACCGCCTCGGCCGGCGGCGCCTTGCCGTTCACGCTTACGACTTCGTTGGATAAAACCACCCTGATGTACAGCGATTCGCCGCTTACCTATGGAACGACGGCCGGACTGCCCAGCGCCGTCCCGACCATCAATACCGCCGGCAAAAATTATTTCACGGGACGATCGGATGGATTCGGACCGGGAACTTCCGCCAATCCCGCGGACGCGCGCATCGATCCGGAAGCCATTCGCATGTCCAACGACGGCAAAACCGCCTTCGTTTCCGACGAGTACGGTCCCTATGTATATCAAATCGATTTGGCCACCGGCCAACGCGTCAAAACGTTCACCTTGCCGACCAATCTCGACATCGCCAATCTCAGTTCCAACGGCGCGACGGAAATCAGCGGCAACACTTCCGGCCGGGTGGCGAATAAGGGCATGGAAGGATTAGCCATCACGCCCGACGGAAAAACCTTGGTAGGCTTCATGCAGAGCCCGCTCATACAGGACGGCGGCGACGGTGGCCGGGCCAACCGCATCGTCACCATCGACATCGCGACCGGCACGACCCATGAGTTCGCGTACGACAATAAAATCGGCAGCAAGAACTACAACAGCAGCGAAATCGTCGCGTTGAACGATCATCAATTCCTGGTTTTGGAGCGCGACGGCAAGGGCCTGGGAGACGGTTCCAGCGCCGTGGTGAAGCAGATTTGGGGCGTGGATTTGACGGGTGCGCAAGACGTTACGTTACTGACGGGAGAAATCGCCCTCTTGGCCAAGGCTCCGACCAAGAAGCTGTTCCTGGACATCGAATCCGCCTTGCTGGCCATGGGCGTTCCGGCCACGCAGATTCCCGCCAAACTGGAAGGCATGACCTTCGGCGCGGACGTCATCACCGCGGGCGTGGTTTACCATACCCTGTACATCGCCAATGACAATGATTTCATTCCGGACGTCGCCGGCCCGAACCGGTTTTACGTGTTCGGATTCACGGATGCGGATTTAGCCGCGAGCGGATTCGCACCCTACGTCGCCCAGGACATCCATGTTACGCCGGAGCCGGGTTCCTTGGTCCTCATGGCGATTGGAGCTTTGGGACTGATGCTGGCGACCGTGCGTCGCCGTCGTTCCCGCGTTGCCGTTGCCGCGGAAACCATTGCTTAAATCAGATTTAGGAGGTAGCCCCAAGAACAGCTATCTTCAGCCCATCGTTTATACCGGGAGGCGAATCATGGCAGTTGAGTTTCCGACTTACGCATTGGACACCATCGAACGCGTGGTCCATTGCCTGCCGGGCTATCGGCGGGCCCATTCTCGGGGCTTGGCGTTACAGGGTCATTTTCGAGCCGCTCCCGAGGCGTCCGCGTTTACCATCGCCGCCCATTTCCAAGGTGCGGAAATACCCTGCATCGTCCGTCTCTCCAATTCGTCGGGGAATCCCTGCACGCCCGATCGGGATTCACCGCAAAAAGGCCGGGTGCTCGGATTCGCCGTCAGGTTCGAACTGCCCAATGGGAAGGCCGCGACGTGGGCCGGCATTAATATTCCCGAATTTCCCGCGCGCACGCCCGAGGAATTCATCGCCCTCACCGCCGCCCAGGAAAAAGGCCCCAGCGGCAAGCCGAACCTATTGCGACTGTTTTGGCATATCGGCCGCCACCTCTATATTCTCTCGGGCCTCAAGCGCATCAAGGCGTTGACGCCGAGCTCCAGCATGGCGCTGGAAACTTACTTCGGCATCCACACCTATTTTTTCGTCGCTGCCGATGGAACCCGACGTCCCTTTCGCTACCACTGGGTTCCGGTGCAAAAGCCCGGGTCCGGCGATGAGCCTATTCCCGCCGGCCGCGATTTATACTTGTTGGACGAAATCCGACGCCGGGTAGCGCGCGCGCCCATCGCCTGGGACTTGTTCGCCCAATGGCCGGAGCCGACGGACGACCTCACGGATCCCTCCCGAGCTTGGCCGGATTCCCGGCCTATGGCGCTACTTGGCCGCTTGAACTTGGATCGTGTCCATCCTGATCAAAAAGCGACGGAACTAATGGTTTTCGATCCCACCGGCGTTCCCTCGGGAATCGAACTTTCCGAGGATCCCGTCTTGAAATTCCGCAGCGTCATTTACGGCGTTTCCTTTGCACGGCGCGAGCATGAAGTCAGAAGCGCTCCGGCCCCGGAGGACATGGGCCAGTAGGCGATTACCGGATGGACGTCTGCTTGATCGTGGACTTTTCGTTCATGCAACGGAGGAAGTCCTTCCAATGCCCGCTGAAGCCATCCATGACGATGGCGCCCTCTGGAGACAAGAGTAGGTTGGTGGGGAACTTTTCGATATGGAAACCCCGTTCCATGGCGGGAGTCATCTCCACCTGGGTCCAGGTCATGCCGCTGTCGGCCGCCATGGCCTTGGCCTTGACTTGATCCGCCGATTTCAACATCCCGATAATCACCAGCCGATCCGAACCATACCTGGCTTGGAGCTTGCGCAAGAAAGGGATTTCCTCCCGGCATTTGGGGCACCATTCCCCCCAAAAATTGAGAAGCACGTAGCGGCCTTTGAATTTCGCCATGTTCACGGAATCGCCCCGCAACGAAACGGTTTTCCAGGACCAGAAGGCGGCATCGTAGGTAACATGGGCGGTACGGGAGATTTCGGATGAGGAAGCATTGGCGGCGTTAGCTGCGTCGACGGAATCCCTCGCGGCGACCCCGAATGGAACCAGGCCGACCAAAACCGTCGTCGCGATGATGATTTTAAGCATGCCATGAATATACGGATTTCGATCCGCGCGTTCACGCGGTAAGCCAACTCTGCCTCACGAACATGAAGGCGAGCTCCCGGAAATATCTGGAGTTAAGGGCGGAGTGCCGTCGGGGCCGCGATGATATCCATAAAGCGTCGGAAAAGGGGTATGAATCGGCGTTGGGCTCCCCGCTCGCGACGAGAATATTTATTTTATGGGGACGCGACACCACTTTGGAACCAACAAATTTAGACTGGGAGAACCTTTTATGATTTTGAATCGCATGAACGTTACGAGAATAGCCCTTTTGACCGCCTTGGCATTCGGTGGTGCGATTTCCGCCGAAGAAGCCGCAAAACCTGCGGCCAAAACTGCTTCCGTTCCCACCCCCGCTCCCGCGCCGGTGGCCAACAGCGGAGCCAAAAAAACTTGCGAGGATGTGAAGGCTGAAATCGAGGCCAAAATCAAAGCTAAAGGCGTGAAAACCTTTACGCTGGACATCGTGCCCGCCGCCGACGTAAAAGGCGCCAAAGTGGTCGGGAACTGCGAGGCCGGCTCCAAGAAAATCACCTACAAGCGGGGATAAACCGGCGCCTCGGAGCCCAGGCATATCCCACCCCGTCCACTGAGTTAACCTGTGAGTTACTCAGGATTGGTGGGTGGTGCAGGCCGCATCCCGGCGGTTTTCTGGTTTTCTCAGCGCATGGCCGGAGCGAATACGCGCAGCCGGTGCCCATCCGGATCCAGCCCCACGAAGGTATAGCCGAAATCCATGCGCGTGGGCGTTTGCGCGATACGGATTCCCTTCGCGACCCAGGCCCTATGCGTTTTGCCGACGGCATCGTCGCTATCCACTTCCAGACCGATTTCCCCTCCGAAACTTTGCGCCGTAACCGCGGGCAGCACGTCGTGAAGCGCCCATAGCCCCAACCTTAGGCCCGAACCCAAAAGGAACATGGCAAAATTCGGCGACGACTCGACGGGCTGTTTGCCCAGCAACGCGGCATAAAATTCCGCGCTGGATTGGGGTTTTTCGACGTAAAGCAGAATGAAGTTTGGATCGAACATGATGGCCTCCGGACGGCGCGGATTCATTTCCTCGCCCAGGTAGATGATAATTCCCGGTTGCGACAGATTCCGTCAGTAGCGATTGGGCGACAGGGAAACCAGGGCTCGGGAAAGGCGGATATCCGGTTGGCCGCAACGCCGTCTAGGGTCACCGCGGCGGGTCGAGGCCGAAAGGAATTTTTATAGGTGTTTTTTTTTGGGGGACTTCATGATTCCGGAATGCCCTCCGACGCGCGCCACTGCCCTAACAAAATCCGCCTCTTTTTAGGGTAACGCGTAGGTAACGGTTGGACATTCCCAATGCGATCCAGGCGGAAATGACGGAAGGACTGTCGCAGTTCGCACCATGCGACGACGACCTGGATGCTTTCGAAAAACCCGAGGGCTATCGGCCAGATGGTGCGTTGCGACTTCCGGTTTTGGGCGTCCAGATAATCGACCCGAACCTTAAATTCCTCGCGCATGGCTTTACGCACGGCCGTGGAAATCGCGCCGTCGGGCTTGGGTTCGCGGGACGGACCCACCACCAGGCCGGAGCCTTCCAAATCCTCACGCAGGTTTTCCGGGAGCACGGAGGCGATTTTGGCCAAGGCCCCCGATGCGGCGGTGGCGAGGGGAGCGTCGGCGCGATCAGCTACCCAACGCGAGCCTAATACTAGGGCTTCGATTTCCTCGTTGGAAAACATGAGGGGAGGCATGAGGAAACCGGGACGCAACCGGAATCCCACACCTGCGGCCCCGTCGATGCGCGCGCCCTGCGTTTGCAAGGTGGCAATGTCCCGGTAGAGTGACCGGAGGCTAATCCCCAACTCCTCCGCCAGTACCTTGCCGGTTACGGAGTAGCGGCGGCGGCGCAATGATTCCAGCAGGCTCAACAATCGGGCGCTGCGGGACATCAGGCGCTTTCCGGACGCGAGCAGCCCTTGTCGTCAATCGCATATTCATCCCGATAGATGAAATCCATCCACGCCTCCTGCGAAGTTCAATTCCGTTCCTCCGGAAAATACCCGCTCTGCAAATGATATATTTCGTCCATGGAAGCGGAGGAAAAAAAATTAGCGGAAGGCCCGGCGGCCCGAGGCGGGCCGGCGCCCCAAGACGGCAAGGCCTGGGAAATTTTCCTGATTTTTCTCCGCTTGGGTTGCACTTCCTTTGGCGGCCCAATCGCGCATATCGGATACTTTAAAAAGGAATTCGTTACCGTCCGGAAATGGTGGAAGGAAACCGCTTTTCTCGATTTAGTATCGCTTTGCCAAATCCTGCCTGGGCCCGCTTCCAGCCAAACGGGCATCGCCATCGGATACGCGCGAGGCGGTTGGACGGGCGCTTTGGCCGCCTGGTGCGGATTTACCTTGCCCTCGGCCGTGATTTTGATTTTGTTCGCGTGGGGCATGCGGCGTTTCGGTTGGGATGCCGGAGGCGCTTTGCACGGGCTGCATGTGGTGACCGTCGCCGTCGTCGCGCAAGCCTTGTGGTCCTTGGCCAAGCCCATGCGCCGGGACGCCCCGCGTCTTGTCCTGGCGGCGATCGGAACGCTGTGCGCCTTTCTTTGGCCTACGGGATGCGGCCAATTGGCCGTCATTGCCTTCGGGGCCTTTTCGGGCTGGTTGCTGCTCCGTCGCTCCGGTGAGCCGCATCTGCATGCCTTTCCAGGCGCGCCGTCACGGACGTTCGGGGCGGTTTGCCTGCTCGCCTATGGCGTTTTGTTGGTCGCCTTGCCACTGACGTTCGGCGTGTCCGGATTCATGCCGCTGCAGGCCTTCTCCGGATTTTTCCAGGCCGGAGCCCTGGTATTCGGAGGCGGCCACGTGGTGCTTCCGCTGCTGCATGCCGTGGCGGTGGATTCACATTGGGTCACGAATAGCCAATTCCTGGCGGGCTATGGGGCGGCGCAGGCGGTGCCGGGTCCGTTATTCACTTTCGCCGCCTACCTGGGAAGCCTAGCCGTGACGGCCTGGGGCGGTTGGCCCGCCGGTGTTTTGGCTTGCATCGCGATTTTCCTTCCGGGGGGCCTGTTGGTCCTGGGAGCCCTGCCTTTTTGGGAAGCCTGGCGTCGCAACGCCGGCTGGCAAGGCTTGATGTCCGGCATCAACGCCGCCGTGGTGGGACTTTTATTGAGCGCCTGGTTTCGTCCCGTCATCGCCTCCGGAATTTTAAGCGTCCGGGATTTGCTGTTGGCAGTCGCGTCCGCGGCCTGCCTGATGATCTGGAAATGGCCGCCCTGGTTGGTGGTGGCGGCGGCGGGAATCCTTTCGGCGTCCGGATTGCGGTAACGTTTAAGTTACGTAGCATCCGTTGTCGGGAGATGCGGTAACGTTCAAGTTACGCATCATCCAATGTCAGGCTATGCGGACACGGGAGCCTCCCTTTCAAGGCAAGTTCCATCTCCAGGCATATGCCAACTGGGCCCGCATGGATTGGGCCCGCAGGGCGCCGGCCATGCCGGAGGTCAAGGAGCGGAAACCACGCTCGCTTTCCAACCCCCAAACCCACTCGCCCGGACCCATGCGTAGGCCGTATTCCATCCCCAAAAGCCATCCGGTATAGGATTCCTGAAAGTTGGATCCCGGCATTTGCTTATAATCGCTTCCATCCACGGTCCAGTGTACATCGGCGGATTGTAAAAAGGCTGAGTAAACACCCAGGCGAACTTGAAAATGGCTGCGGGTGGACGCCCATCCCATCCCCAAAGAAACCGGCCAAACGTTATAGGCAAGTTGCGTGGTCGCGTTGAGCGTATGCGGAAACGGGTTGCCGGAAAATTCCACCGTCCCTGCCTTCGTTTCCAAACCAAATTCCTCGCGGCGCGGCGCAATCGTCAAGCTGAAAAGTTTCCAATGTGCGGACATCGTCACGCCCCAGTCCAAGGAAATATGGGTTCGATCATTAACCGGCGTCGGCGTAAACAAGGCGGCATTGTCGCGCGTGGCCGTCAACTGTGAACCGGCGAACCCGATCTGGGGGCCAAGGTCCACATACCGGGGAAGGGCGAACCTCCAATTGACGGTTGAGTCCGCGAACACTGATTGGACCAGGCATAGGTCTAGGAAAAGGATCAACAAGGCAATGCGTAACATGGACAGCGACCTTTTCATTATCGGCCTCCAAGGTTCAAGACGAAGGGTTGCACTTGGCGGAATCCTGCGAGCATTATGAAAAGTCTTTCCTGGCCCAAGCGTCGGAATAATTCCAGGGGAACGCTGTAACCGTCACCGGCGCGGAACGCGGACAAGGAGAGTTGTAAAATGAGTTTCCCCCGGACATCGTAAACCTCAAGCACGGGATTGGAATGTAAAGCACGCGATGCGTTCGGACCGAAGCTTTCCAATCCGGTCAATGCGAGGTATCCTCCCGCTTGTCGGAATCCCGCGCGCGCGCCTGCCCGCACGGTTTTCGGGAGAGCGTGAATGCCGATTGGATTCCCTCCGGGAACGGTTCCAGGTGTTACCCCCGCTGTCATGCCGTCGCCCACCCCGGCCGACCAATAGGTCCCCTTGGTCAGGATACCGTACCGCAGCCCCAAATCCACCTCGCTCGCTTCCGAAATCCGGTCCGGATCGGCCGCCCACAAACGGGCCATGCCTGAATCCTGGGTAACGTGGATGGTACGGGGGGTAAGGGTCAGGATGCGGGTTTTACGTCCCAGCGCGTCGATGCCCTGCAATTCCACGGTGTCGTCGAAGGCATTGGACGACTTGACTACGGCTTCGCGTTCCGCGTTTTTATTGAAGGGCAGGACGATGGCGTGGCTGCGTGACGGGGTGAAGGCCCGATACTCCACCGAGGTCGGCTGGTACACCGGAAAGAGGAGCGGAGGCAGGGTCGCGGCCAAGGGTGAATTGACGGACAGGGGCCTAAGCGTGGCGCTGCTTTTCAGTTGCAGGCATCGGGGCAAATTCACTCCCGGCCAAACGGCATTGACGTTGGAAAGCGTGACGCTGTCCAGGATGGACTCTAAAGCGGTCGGATCATTCAAGTCCAGCAACGTGCTGGGCGCACTGCCGAAGCCCACCATGCCGATATGCTTCAAGGCTTCCGGTCTTGCGCTGAATCCATTGCGGATGCGGGACAGTACCTCCAAGAATGCATTGCGGCTTTTTACGATTTCGCCGGAATCGGTCCAAGTGGTCGTGACCCAATCCGGTTTATCGGCAGGGTTGTCCTTGTAGTCGGCGTAAATGCGATCCGCCGTGAACTGATCCAAATAGGCCAGGAGTTTATGATAGCCGTCTCCTGCGTATTCGGAAGGCGGAAACAAGGTATCCGGCTGGCCCGGAGCGCTGCGGAACAGTCCGAAACGGTGGCCGCGCGGGGAAAGTTCGGTGATGATTTGTTTCAAGGTCGCGGCTTCCAGGACGACCGTTTGTCCCAGCGCGGACAAGGTCTTGAGGCCGTTCTGGGTCTCGACGAAATGATAGGGCGGATTCCATCGCCACAAGAAAGAGACTTCCAAGGGCCGGGAAAGTTCGTCCATGAGGGAATCGTTCAGCCCGGCTTTGAAAAGCAGGTAGTTGCCCTTGAACCCCCCGGATTCGAAGGTGGTGGCTTGCAGGCTGGCGACGGTTTTTGTGTTTTCATCGCGGCGGAATGTGAACCGGCTTTGGTATGCGACGGTTTGCGTGCCCGCGTCGACCAAGGTCACGCGCCCGGCATCGCTCAGCCATTGCAGGACCGGCATGTTGGAGGCCTTTTCGAAAAATGTGATTTGCGCCTGGCGCGGTGGTTGACCCGAAGGATGGAATAGAACGGGCAAGGTCAGCGACGCGCTCGGGGCTCCGGAAAAAGGAATGTCGTACTCGATGCGAATCCGCACGGGTTCGCCCAGGGTCAATTTCGAAAAGGTGGCTTCGTAGGAATTGTCCCCGAGTTGTTGCAGGAAGGCGACGCGGGAATCCAGCGTGGCTTGCAAGGCGGTGGTATCGAAAAACTGGTCATCCAGCGAATAGACCGATTTTTTCAAATGGGCCTGGTACAGGGTATCGCCGTGGTACACGGCTAGGGAATGCACCGCCGCTAGGGGTGGAACGGGCAAGGATCCCTGCATCAGGA
Source organism: Fibrobacteria bacterium (assembly GCA_017881725.1). GTDB lineage: Bacteria > Fibrobacterota > Fibrobacteria > UBA11236 > UBA11236 > Chersky-265. The sequence continues at coordinate 30,192 of JADGQO010000162.1, read as the reverse complement.
AATCGCGCGTGATGTTATTCGGGCGCGTCTCGACGTTGGAGGTCAGGGTCGCCTCTTCCACCACCGCCAGGTAACTTCCATGTGACGTCAACGTGAGCGAGGTGGCTTCCAATGACGTGGATCCCAGTCGCGTCAGATTGTAGGAGATTCGCGTGCTGTCCTGGTACTTTCCGTTCACGAGAACGCGGGAAGTCTGGTTGACGATTGCGTAGGTATTGAAATCGAGCGAAGCCTCGGCGGCTTGGAACGCCAATAACAACAAGGGTCCGGCGCATAGTGCGCGGACATTTAGGCGGTGCATGGGGAACTCCGAAGGTTGGAAATGGACCTGCGGCTCTAAGGGGCAAAGTGCATGCCAAAAATCCGGAGTGGATTTTTTGAGGAGTTGGGTCGACGGGACTCAGGGTTGGGCGACAATGCTGATGAGGCAGGGTGTACTGCCGATCAGGAATTGAGTGATGCCGATCAAGAATTGAGCGATTTCGAACAAGAGATGCGTGATGCTTGTCTAATTAATGCGGCGAGCGGACTCCATTGCTCGAAATAGAGTCCGCTATTTGGAAATCCCAGATTATTTATAGTGTTCTTGGAACTCCTTCTGGCGCTTGGCGCGCAGATCCTTCACGGCGGGATCTTCCTTGTTCAGGGACCAATTGTGATCGGGGCTGTTGAGCACATTGGTGAGCCCGGTCTGCAAGGCCTGCACGTCCTTGACCGCTTTGGGATTATCCTTGAAGCGTTGGATGATCTCCTTCAGTTCGGGAATGAATTTGGAGTTCCAGTTCTTGGCCAAATCGTAGGTGCCGCGCCAATGGGTGTAATCCGGTGCTTGCATGGAGGCGGCATGACGGGCGCGCCGGCCTTCATGATGCCACAGTTCGAACCAGGTATAATCAATGGGCTGGGAGAAGGTGGCGTAGCTCGAATCGTTTTGCATGACCTTGACCGCCAGGTTGTATAGCATTTCTCCGGGTTTGGCGTACTTATCCTCGTACAAAGTGATGATGCCTTCGTATTGAATGAAAGCGTTGGCCACGAAGGTGGCTTGGTGGCAAGCCTCGCAAACCTTCTTCATGTCGGCGCGGCGTTTGTCGGCCGGGTAATCGGCGGATTTCAAGCCCCACTTCTTGTCGGTCTCATGGGAGAGTTTGGAATGCACGGGGCGGTTGTTCCATTTGATGCGCAGTCCGACGTTGTGCGTCACGGGAAGATCCGGAGTGGCGCTCATATGGCAAGTGGCGCAAGTCGGCGCGGCGGAGAAGGAATGGCGCTGGTGGCACGCGGAGCAAGAGCCTTCGCTGCCGTCCGGATTGATGCGTCCGATGCCGGAGTTCGGCCACGTGGCCGGATCCAATTTTCCGGTTTTGGGATTGACCTTGACCTCGCTGCCATGGCATTGCCAGCAACCGTTGACGGCGGCGGCGGAAACGCCTTCCGGGAAGGCCGGTGTATTCATGCCGTGATTGTCCTCCACCACTTCGGCCAAAAAATTATCCTGCGAACCCAGGATGCGGCCGGCCTTGGAATGGTGCGAGTTGACGAACTCGTCGACTTCCTTGTCATGGCAGCGCGCGCAATCCTTGGGCGAGACGATGGTGGCGATTTGGAAATCCTTGTGGTCCTTGTCCTTCAGGACGTCGATATCGCCCTTATCGGCTTTGTGGCATTCGAGGCACTCCTTGGTTTGCTGGATTGTCCCTTGTCCCCGATGGATACCACCTCCCTGAAACCATTTTTAGGAGATGCGGGACTTCAATAGATAATGACATCCAATTATGAAGGCGGCGCGAAGCGATTTCCTTTGAAAAATTGGCAACGGGAAAAATGGAATATTCGATACGGCGCGGACGGATCCCCATTTTTCGGATCGAATCAAAACCGAAAAAATTTCACAGGGGTTACACCTTAAGGGGAGGCGTTCAACGAATGCGTGTGAATAGACTATCCAATAGGGCTTCGCTTTGGCGGGCCATTTTATCCGGATGTATTTTCATCCCGCGTTTCAACCAACCATTTAGGAGAGTGGTAATCGCCGCCGCAGCGGCATCGACTTTCATTTCAAAAAGTTGGAGGAGTTCTCCCGTCATTCCTTGGGTCGGCTGGTAGGTTTCCAGAATGCCTTTCCGCACGATGCCGTCCAAATAATGCAGGACCGCCCCACCTTGGCCTTGCGGATAATATCGCCCACCGTAACATTCGCGTAACCTCGCTCGCGGACCAAAGCCACGACGGCTTCGGATAGCTTCTGCCGGGTCCGCCCGACGCGCTTGTCCTTCGCGCGCTTTCACCCCATCAACGCGGTGATGACGGCCGTTATCGTACAGGCTCCGCTTTTGTTCCTGGGGCTTTCTCCCTATGCGGTTTTCGCCGCGACCTTGTTGATCGATTTGCAAACCATGATTTCGCATTGCAACGTAGACGTGCGTGCCGGTTTCTGGAATTACCTCCTGGTGGGGCCGGAGCTTCACCACCGCCATCATAGCGCGGACAAGGGTGAGGCGAAGAATTATGGGGCTGTATTGCCCGGGTGGGATTTGTTGTTTGGAACTTTTCGCTATGTCCCGGGATTCCAACCGCAGCGGTTGGGGGTGGAACGGCCGGAGGCCTTTCCCGATTCCCGGGAGGTTTGGAAGGTATTGGCAATGCCGTTTCAGTAAGACCGCTTCCGAGCAATCGGTCGGCGACCTTGAACGCCGGTTGCGGATGCCCCAGACTTCGGTCTCCAAGCACCTGCGCGTGTTGCGGGACGCTGGTTCTGGTCCGCGAGCTGCGCCATCCACCCGCTAAAGTTTGGAAGGCGCTCACCGAACCCGATCAGCTTCGTGAGTGGGCGCCCTGCGATGCCGATCGTAGCCTTGAAGCTGGAGGGATGGCGGCAATTGAACGCGGACTATGCCGAACAACTCGGCGTTGCGTCCGGCGGCTGGCCGGACCTTCCGCGCTAGTGACGAATTTGGAACCACAAATGACGAGTATGGAACCACTGCCCCATGATCTATTGGCTCGTCGTCGCGGGCGTGAGCGTGGCGATCGCCATAGGCCGCGTGAAGATCCAATCTAAATGACGGGGTCACGGCGGCGCGGTCAATCGCCTTTCGCCAATTTTCCCCGTCGCCACAAATAGAAGATGGCGGGATAAACGGCCAACTCCATCAACACCGAGGTCACCACCCCGCCCACCATGGGCGCGGCGATGCGTTTCATGACGTCCGACCCCGCGCCGTGGCTCCACATGATGGGAATCAACCCGGCGAGAATCACGCAAGCGGTCATGACCTTTGGCCGCACCCGGCCGACGGCTCCGGCATCGATGGCGCGCCGCAAATCCCCGTGGGTTATCAGGGCACCGGCTTCCTGCGCGTTCGCATAGGCCCGTTCCAGGTACAACAACATCACTACTCCAGTTTCGGCGTCGAGGCCGGCCAGGGCAATGAGGCCGACCCATACGGCGACGCTCATGTTGAACCCCAACAGGTACACGAACCAAATGGCTCCGACCAACGAGAACGGCACTGCGAGCAGCACCAGGGCGGTTTTAGCCAACGATTGCGTGTTGAGGAACAGGATGATGAAGATGATGAACAACGTCAGCGGGATCACGACCAGCAGGCGTTTTTGCGCGCGTTGCATGAACTCGAATTCGCCGCTCCAGATAAGGTTGTAACCGGCGGGCAATTGCAATTTGGAGCCGAGCAATTTTTGCGCATCCTTGATGTAAGAACCGATGTCCGTGCCGCGCATGTCGACGAACACCCAGGCGTTGGGCCGCGTGCCTTCGCTGCGGATCACCATCGGTCCGCGCGTAGTGGCGATGTCCGCGACTTGACCGAGCGGAACTTGCTGGCCCGAGGGCGTGGGAATGAGCACGCGTTTCACGTCCTCGATATTGTCACGCAACTCACGGCTGTAACGTAGGGATACGGGATAGCGCTCCAGGCCTTCCACCGTGGTGGTCAAGGTCATGCCGCCCAGTGCGGTCTGAATCACTCCTTGGATGTCCTCGACGTTCACGCCGTAACGAGCGGCTGCGGCGCGGTTGATGGTCACGTCCAGGTAATTTCCACCTACGGCGCGTTCCGCGAAGGCCGACGCCGTATGGGGCACCTGGCGCATCAGATCCTCCACCTCCATGCCGATACTTTGCAGGGTATCCAGGTCAGGACCGGAAATCTTGATCCCGACGGGAGTCTTGATGCCCGTGGACAGCATGTCGGTGCGGTTTTTGATCGGCATGGTCCAGGAATTGGTCAGTCCCGGCACGCGCAAGGCCGCGTCCATTTCCTCGATCAGCTTTTCGGCCGTCATGCCTTTGCGCCATTCCTTTTCCGGCTTCAAGCGCACGGTCGTTTCCACCATGTCCAAACCGGCCGGATCGGTGGCCGTTTCCGCGCGCCCGATTTTTCCGAATACCTGGGCAACTTCGGGAAAGGACTTCAGCATTTGATCGGTGCGTTGCAGGATTTCCTTGGCCTTGGTCACCGACACGCCCGGCAAGGTGGTGGGCATGTAGAGAATGTCGCCTTCGAAAAGCGTGGGCATGAATTCGCTTCCCAGGCGGCGCAACGGAATGAAAGTGATCAGAATGGCCAATGCGGCCAATGCCAATACCGTCTTGGGCGCGCGCAGAACCACGCGCACCACGGGGTGATACAGACGCATCAGCAGCCGATTGATCGGGTTCCGATTCTCATCAGGGATTTTCCCGCGGATGAACAAACCCATCAGCACGGGCACCAAAGTTATGGCCAGGATGGACGAGGCCGCCATGGCCCAAGTCTTGGTGAAGGCCAGGGGCTTGAACAAACGGCCTTCCTGAGCCTCCAAGGTGAAGACGGGCAGGAAGGAAACGGTGATGAGGATGAGCGACCAGAACAGGGCCGGGCCGACTTCCAAGGACGCGAGGCGGATGATTTCCCAATGATCGCGGCGCTGCTCCGGAGGCAGGGCATGCTCCCGCTCCAAATGCTTATGCGCGTTCTCGATGAGGATGATGGCTCCGTCCACCATGGCGCCGATGGCGACGGCGATGCCGCCCAACGACATGATGTTGGCGTTGATGCCTTGCGCGCGCATCACCAGAAAGGCCATGAGGATGGCGATGGGCAAGGTGAAGGCCGCCACCAAGGCGCTGCGCAAATGCAACAGGAAAATCCCGCACACCGCGGCGACGATGAGCATTTCCTCGATCAGCTTATGATCCAGGTTGTCCACCGCCCGGCGAATTAGCAGCGAGCGATCATAGGTAGGCACGATGCGCACGTCGGAGGGTAGGCCCGCCTTGATGGTTTCCAACTTGGCGCGCACGGCGTCGATCACCTGCAAGGCGTTCTGTCCGTAGCGCATGACGATGACGCCTCCGGCCACTTCGCCTTCGCCGTCCAACTCCGCGATGCCGCGCCGCATTTCCGGACCCACCGTGATGTCGGCCACGTCCTTCAATCGTACCGGCGCGCCCGAACCCATCCGGCTCGACAGGGGCAATTGCTCCAAATCCTCCCGGCCGCGCAAATAGCCGAGCCCGCGGATCATGTACTCCGCCTCGCCCATTTCCATCACCTCGCCGCCGGCATCCGAATTGCCGTTCTTGATGGCCATTTCCACCGTGGCCAATTGCAATCCGAAAGCTTGCAGCTTAACGGGGTCGACGGTCACTTGGTATTGCTTCACGTAGCCGCCGATGCTGGCCACTTCGCTGACGCCTTCGATGCTGGCCAATTGGTATTTGAGGTACCAGTCCTGGAGGGAACGCAGTTCCTGCAAGGAGCGATGATCGGATACCAATGCGTATTCGTAGACCCAGCCCACGCCGCTGGCGTCGGGGCCCAAGGTGGGAGTGATGCCCACGGGCAATTTTTTCTGCGCGTAATTCAGGTATTCCAAAACCCGGCTGCGGGCCCAATAAATATCGGTGCCGTCGGCGAAGATCACGTACACGAGGGAATACCCGAAGAACGAGTAGCCCCTTACGACTTTCGCCCCGGGAACGCTGACCATGGACGTGGTCAAGGGATAGGTGACTTGATCCTCGACGATGCGCGGGGATTGGCCCTTGTCCTCGGTGTATACGATGACCTGGACGTCGCTTAAGTCGGGCAAGGCGTCGATCGGCGTGCGCAGGAGCGCGTATCCGCCCGCACCGGCGGCGAGGACAGTGAAAAGCAAAACCAGAATTTTATTGCGGATGGACCAAGTGATGATGGCGGCGAGCATGGCTGTTCCTCAATGCTTTCCGGCGGTATCCGCCATGTTACCCTGTCCGGCGGAGTTTCCCATGCCGGGCTTATTCATCGGTGCGCCGTCTGCGGCCGCGCCTGCATTTTCCCCGGCCGGATTCATGGTAGTCAGTTTTTGCACGGCGGCGCGCAGGTTACTTTCCGAATCGATGAGGAATTGCGAGGACACCACCAGGTCGTCCCCTTCTTCGATGCCGGAGAGAATTTCCACATAGCCGTCGGCCGACGTTCCCAAGGTCACTTCGCGCGGCTGGAAATACCCCGCACCCAGGGCGATGACGGCCAGATTTCGCCGTCCCGATCGGATGATGGCCTGATCCGGCACGGCTATGACACCCTGGTGCACGGCCCCTTGGAAATGCACGGTCGCGAACATTTCCGGCTTCAGATCCATGGCGGGTGTATTCGCCACTTCGACGCGGATTTCCGCCGTGCGCGAAGCCTCGTCGAGCACCGGGGAGATGAAGGTCACGCGGCCGGGAATGGGTTTTCGTCCGGCATAATCCATTTCCACCTCGGCGCGGGATCCCGTCGACAACAAGGGCAGGTCCCGTTGGTAGACGTAGGCTACCACCCACACGCGGGAAAGGTCGGCCAACTTATACAACTCCATGCCCATGCCGATGCTCTGGCCTTCGTTCACCATCTTCTCAAGGATGATCCCCGAAGCCGGTGAAGCGATGGGCAGGGTGTGGCGGACCTTGCCGTCGCGCGCCAAGGCATCTACGACCAGGGACGGAACGCCCCAATTGAGAAGCCGGAGACGAGAGCTTTCGACTAAATCCTGCGAGCCGGTCACGGCGTTGTTGCCCGGTCCGCGGGCGTATCGCAGCGCCTGCAAATATTCCTCCTGGGCGCTGGACAAATCCGGGCTGTAAATATCCAGGAGGGTTTCTCCCTTGCGCACGCGCTGGCCCGTGGTGTTCGCGTGGAGTTTTTCGGCGTATCCGGTCACGCGGGAGTTCACGATGGTCACGCGGTTTTCTTCCACCTTTATTTTTCCGCTGGCCCGGACTTCCCCGCGTAGATCGCGGCGGCCCACCTTTTGGGTCTTCACTCCGATTTTCTGGATGGAGGCCGAATCGACTTGCACGATGGCGGCCCCACCCCCGGTGGACCCACTCCCAGCTGCCCCGCCGTTGCCCGGCACCCCGTTTCCGCCTTTTTCCTGGATGAAGGGCACCAGTTCCATGCCGCAAATGGGACAATGGCCGGGCGCATGCGCGATGTACCAGGGATGCATGGCGCAATGGTAAAGCTTCTCTTCCGCCTGGGCGCCGCCCTGGCTTTTGGCGGCGGTGTCTTTCCCAGCCGCGGCCCCGCCTTGGGCGGAGGTATCCGACGTGTTACCCCGGCAGGCAAACGCCGCCAGTAAAGTCGCGGACGCCAAGGCCAGTATTCCGAAAACCCGAATCCATTTTTTAACGGTGATGTTTTTCATTTTCCAGCTCCCGGCGCCAACCAGCGCGCGATTTCGTCCAAGTCCATGCCCACGGCGTCTTCCAAATCCGCCAGTGTCGATAATGCGTTGGCCCGCGCGGTAGCCATGTTCTCGCGCGCTTCCCATCTTGCCCGGTAGGCTTCCAATAGCGGAGTAAACTCTTCCTTGCCTCCCTCATAGGCGGCCAGCATGGAAACCAAAGCTTGTTCGGATTGCGGCACCAGGGCTTCAACATTTAGCCGCAGGCGCGCCGCGCCGGTACGCGATTTTTGCAGCGCGGTTTGTGCCGCCGCCAGCATGCCATTGCGCGAATCCGCATAAGCTTGCTCCGCGCTTTCCAGGTTGGCCCGGCCTTCGGCGATGGCAGCCTGGTATTTGGGCGCGGACCAAAATGCGAAGGGGACGTTGACACTGACTCCCAACGACCAAAAGTCCTCCAGCTTCGTCGCCATCGAACCCGGGGGCATCCGCAACATGTCCTTATACATCCCCTCCACCATGATATCGGGCAAATATTCCTTGCCGGCCGCCCGCAATTCGGCTTCCCGCATGGCCACCCCGACGCGCATGGATTTCAATCCGGGCTGATCTTTTTCGATCAACGGGCGCAATTGCTCCAAGGTCCAATCGATGGGTTTCGGATCCGGCGGCGTCGCCAAATTCCATTCCCGCGTCGTAGTGAAGTCCAGCAGCGCGTTCATGTCCGCGAGCGTGGAGGCGCGCGCCTCGGCGAGATCGATGCTGTCCGATTGCAACCGCGTCAACTCCGCTTGGGCCCGGAGAATGTCGGCTTGGCGGCCAAGCCCGACTTCGTATTGCCGCCGGGCCACGGCGATGAAGCGAACCATCAGCGCGCGGTTTTCGTCATTGATGGCCTGCCGCTGCCGCGTCAAATCCAAGGCGTAAAAATCATCACGTACCATGCGCGCGACCTTTCGCCGCAGGGCCAACAAATCCGCCTCGCCCATTTCCGCATGCTGGTGCACGGCATCGATGCGGGCGGAGATTTTTCCGGGAAAGGGGAAGGCCTGTTGCACGGAATAGTCGACTTCCGATTGGCGGCCCATCGGGTTGGGAAAGGTCGCCACCGGGGCTTGGTAGAAGTTCACGCCGACTTGCGGCGCGTCCAGGTACCACGTATGGCTGGAGTTGGAGTGCAGGCCTTTCACTTGCAGCCGCTGCGCGCGCATGCCGGAATTCCGTTTCCAGGCCAATTGCACCAAGGATTTGGGATCCCAGGTTTGCTCGGACCATCGGGTCGAGTCGGCATGAATTCCGGATATGGAATCTTTCTCGGCCAGGGACGAATTGCCACCTCCGGGCGCGCCCGCACGGGAAACTCCTTCCAGGGAACCGCCATGCGAGGAATCGTCGGTCATTTCATGGGCCGAAATCCTCACCGTCGGCCCCAAAGCCAACGCCATCAGTAACGTGTAGGTTATCCAAGATGCGTCCCTTATTAGGAAACCTCGTCCGTGGCCGGAGCGGGTTTCCGACCCATTCGTAATAACGGTTAGTTGCCTCATCGACGGATACCCCATCCCATGAATGTGTTGAATGTTTCAATTGAGGGATTGACGGAGCGGCTCCCGCTTCCGCGCGGATGGCGTTCGTAAGCAACGAAACGCAACATCCATCAGGATTGGGATGGGGTCGACTTAAATGAGCAGACGCAGTTGGGCCAGATAGATAGGCGGCCCGGAGGCGAAATGGGGAACGAAGTCCAGGGCGGAGGCCTCACGGATGGACGGGGCATCGACCGGAGCGGGAAGGAGTCCGATGACCAGCGAAAAAAGCGGGAGCGTGGGGCTTTGGGATACCAGGCCCGGTGCGTTTTGGCTTGCGGTCTGGATGCAGCAGGCATTTTCCGCAGATGGCTTGCAAGGCGGGGAGCCGGAGGGTCGGTTGGGCGTGGATGCATGGGCTATGGGCGACGTGGGAGTGGCTTTATGGCAGCAAGCATGGGTTTGCACGGGGGCTTGCCCGGGAAGCCAGCTCAAAAGGAAATTTCCAAGTTCGCGATTCACGAGGCAACAGGCGAACAACTGGCTGCCCATGAAAACCACCATTAGCCCGACACCGAGAGCTTTATACCAAGGGCTATTCCGGAAGGCAGGCATATTTTAAATATATCATTGGCTGGACCATAAAGCGATTTTAATTATTTGCCAAGCCAGTTATGCATGGAAATGCGTAGGAAAACACGGGCGATTCAGAATGTCCGGTTTAGAGCCTGTATGGGAATGTTTCTTCGCGTTGATTGGCGCCAACCCAGAGAGCGGTACTTTTCCCGTCTCCGCGCCGTTTACTAATTTACGCCCTTGCACTAACGGACGCCGTCACTGAGCGTCCGGAAGGAGATGGATTTTTCATGGCCGGCAAACGCATCGCAATTTGGGCCATAGTGGCTGCGGTATTGGGACTTATCGCCTATCCGAAAATCAAAGCCGCGCGCGCCGCCGCCGCCGGTCAAGGCCCGGGTGCCACTGGTCAGGGTCCGGGCGGTCCTGGGGGCATACCTGGTCAAGGTTCCGGAGCCCCGTCAGGTTCCGCGCCGGTTAACGCCAAGGCCGCTCCGACGACCGCACCGGGTTCGGCATCCCCGTCCGCTCCCGGAGCCGCGAATCCCCAGTCAGGAGCTCCGTCCGTGATGGGCGGATTACCCGTAACCGCCAAGGTACTCCACACCGAACGCATCGATAATCGTATTTCCGCCACCGGCACCGTGCTGGCCAACGAAGAAGTGGAAATCCGCTCCGAAATATCCGGGAAAATCGTCCGCATCGCTTTCCTGGAAGGCTCCAAGGTCAATAAGGGCCAATTGCTGGTGAAAATCGACGACGCCGAATTGCAAGCCAATTTCCTACGTGCCCAGTACCAACGCAAGCTGGCCGATGATGAAGAATACCGCATGCGCATGCAGCTTAAAATCGAGGCCGTGAGCCAGCGCGACTATGACCAATCGCTCAATGCCCTCAATCTCGCCAAGGCGGGGGAACAATTGCTGAAGGCTCAGACGGATAAAACCGAACTGCGCGCGCCCTTTGCGGGAGTCATCGGCCTCAAATACGTCAGCGAGGGAGCCTTGGTCAGCCCCTCCGCACGCATCACCACATTGCAGATGGTCACGCCCGTCAAGGTGGACTTCACCATTCCCGGAAAATACGCCGGATGGGTCAAACCCGGAACGCCCATCACCTTCACGGTGCAAGGCCTCGATCAGGCGCAAGCGGCCAAGGTCTACGCCGTCGATCCCAAAATCGATCCCGACACGCGCACGTTGCATTTACGCGCCCTGTGCCCGAACCAGGCCGGTTCGGTCTTGCCCGGTTCCTTCGCCAACATCGAAGTCCCGCTACAGGTCATCGACGCGGCAATCATGGTGCCCACGGAAGCCCTCTCCGCCGATGCGAAAGGCCCCAAGGTCTTCCTGTATAAGGCCGGCAAGGCTGAGCCGCATTCCGTGCAGGCGGGCTTGCGCACCGAAACCATGGTGCAATTGACCGGCGGCGTGAACGTCGGGGACACGATCATCACTTCGGGCATCATCCAGATCCGGCCCGGGGCTCCCGTCACGCTCACGGCCGTAAATTGATGGGCCACCTCCGGATCGCATCGGTAAAACCATGAGTCTTTCGTCAGTCAGCATCCGCCGTCCCGTACTCGCATCGGTGCTCAGCATCTTGATCACCGTGTTCGGCATGATCGGGTATTCCTTTCTGGGAGTGCGCGAATTTCCCGCCGTGGATCCGCCCACCATTTCCGTGACCACGTCGTACCGCGGCGCCAGCGCCGACATCATCGAATCGCAAATCACCGAGCCGTTGGAGGAATCCGTCAACGGCATCTCCGGCATCCGCACCATCGTGTCCACCAGCCGCACCGAGCTGAGCACCATCACGGTGGAATTCAATCTGGGCGAGGACTTGGACGCCGCCGCCAACGACGTGCGTGATCGTGTGTCGCGCGCGGTGCGCAACCTGCCCGTGGACGCGGATCCGCCCGTGGTGGCCAAGGCCGACGCCAATGCCGCCGCCATCCTCATGCTGACCGTGCAAAGCGACACGCGCGACATCCAGGACGTGACGGCCGTGGGGACGCGCATCAAGGAGCGCCTGCAAACCATCGCGGGCGTGGGGGCCGTGGCCATTTGGGGCGAGAAGAAATACGCCATGCGCCTCAGGTTGGATCCCAAGAAGCTGACCGCCTATGGATTGACCGTCGTGGACGTGCGCAATTCCGTGACCGCCGAGAACGTGGAGTTGCCCTCGGGAATCATCGAAGGGAAAAATACGGAGCTGGCGGTGCGCACCACGGGACGGCTAAACACCCCAGAAGAATACAACAACTTGATCCTCAAGGCCGCCAACGGTCAAACCGTGCGTCTGAAGGACGTGGGCTTCGCGGAGTTGGGGGCCGAAAACGAGAAGACCATCCTCAAGAACAACGGCGTCCCCATGATCGGTTTGGCCATTTCCGCCCAACCGGGCGCGAACAACCTGGCCATCGCCGAGGACTTCTACAAGCGATTGGAAAAAATCAAAAAGGACGTCCCCGCCGACATCAAGCTCAAACTCGGCTTCGACGCCACCCAGTTCATCAGCAAGTCCATCCACGAGGTGCGCGACACCATTTTCATCGCCTTCATCCTGGTGGTGTTGATCATCTTTTTCTTTTTCCGCGACTGGCGGACCACCTTGATTCCCGTGCTGGCCATTCCCGTATCGCTGGTCGGATCCTTTTTCATCATGTACATCGCGGGCTTCAGCATCAACGTGTTGACCTTGCTGGCGGTGGTTTTGTCCATCGGCCTGGTTGTGGACGACGCCATCGTGGTGCTGGAAAACATCTATGCCAAAATCGAACGGGGCATGGATCCGGTCGAGGCGGGTCTCAAGGGATCGAACGAGATTTTCTTCGCGGTGCTGTCGACCACCATGGTCCTGGCCGTGGTGTTCCTGCCCATCATTTTCCTGCAAGGCTTCACGGGCCGCTTGTTCCGTGAGTTCGGCGTGGTGGTGGCCGGATCGGTGATCATCTCCGCCTTCGTTTCGCTTTCCCTGACGCCCATGATGACGACGCGCATCGTGAAGCACCGCAAGCGTCAAAGCGCTTTTTACGAAATGACGGAACCGATGTTCCGTTGGCTGAACGACGCTTACCGTAATTCCCTGGACGGGTTCCTAAAAAAACCTTGGATGGCCATCGTGATTCTGGTCGCGTCGTTGGGACTATTGCTGTGGGTCGGCGGACTGCTGAAGGCCGAGATCGCGCCGCTCGAGGATCGCAGCGCCATTTCCGTCAACGCCACGGCCCAGGAGGGCGCTTCCTATCCGTATATGGATGCGTACATGGACAGGCTGGTCAAGACCGTAAGCGAGTCCATCGGACCGGAATCCGACGTCATCCTGTCGGTGACCTCGCCGGGTTTCTCGGCCACGGGTTCGGTCAACTCCGGCATCATGCGGATGTTCCTGAATCCGCCGGAGTCGCGCAAACGCAGCCAACAGGAAATGGCCGACGTGCTCACCGCCAAGTTCAAGGCCATCACCGGGGCGAGGGCCTTTGTGTCCCAGGACCAGACCATTTCGGTGGGAGCGCGCGGCGGCCTACCGGTGCAGATGGTCCTACTCGCACCGGACTTCGAGAGGCTGCGCGAATCGTTGCCCAAGTTCGTGGATGAAGCGCGCAAAAATCCGGCTTTCGCCGTGGTGGATGAGAATTTGAAATTCAACAAGCCGGAGCTCCGCGTAGACATCGATCGCGACCGCATGCGCGCGCTGGGCGTGTCCGTCCGTGACGTGGCGACGGCGTTGCAGTTGGCCTTCAGCGGAGTGCGGTTCGATTATTTCCTGAAGGATGGACGGCAGTACCAAATTATCGGGCAGGTGGAAAAAGCGTTCCGCAGCGAGCCTTCCGCGCTCAAGGACATCCAAGTCAAGAACAACGCGGGCCAATTGATCAGTCTCGACAATCTCATGAGCTACAAGGAGCAAATCACCCCGCCGCAATTGTTCCGATTCAACCGCTACACTTCCGCCACCGTGTCCGCCGGATTGGCTCCGGGCGTGACCCTGGGCGAGGGCATCAACGCCATGTACGCCATCGCCGCCAAGACCTTGGATCCGGCCATCACCACCGACTTGTCCGGCCCTTCACGGGACTTCGCGGAAAGTTCTTCCAGCTTGTGGTTCGCGTTGGGACTGGCGCTGTGCCTGGTCTATCTCGTCTTGGCGGGACAATTCGAAAGCTACCGCGATCCGCTCATCATCATGCTCACCGTTCCCCTGGCCATGTGCGGGGCCGTCCTGACCTTATGGTATTTCTCCCAGACCCTGAACATCTTCAGCAAAATCGGCATCATCATGCTGATTGGATTGGTGACGAAGAACGGAATCCTGATCGTCGAGTTCGCCAACCAAAGGCGGCGGCAAGGTCTGCCGCTTCTCGACGCCGTGAAGGACGCGGCGGCCTCGCGTTTCCGACCCATCCTGATGACCAGTTTGGCCACCGTGCTGGGCACCTTGCCCATCGCCCTGGCGCTCGGAGCGGGTTCGCAAAGCCGCAAGCCCATGGGCATCGCCGTCATCGGAGGATTGATGTTCGCTCTGGTTCTCACCCTTTACGTCGTGCCCGCCATGTACGGCTACTTGGCCAAGCGCGGAGATTTGCCGCCGGATCCCACGGAGCAGCCGGAGCCGCCGCAATGAAAAAATCATTCATGTCCGCGCGTTGGGTTTTCACGGTTTGGGCAATTGGCGGGATGTCCGCAATTTCCACAGAGGCCTGGTCCTCCGACGCATCCACGATGCCCAAGCGACTCACGCTGGACTCGGCCTTGCGCCTGGCTTTGGATCAAAACCGCCTGTACCGCGTAACGGAGTTGGATGCGCAAACCGCGCGAGACCAAGTCACCTGGGGAAAATCCGGTGCCTTGCCCAAGGCGGACATCACGGGAAGTTACGTGAACAGCATATATGATACGCGCCAAAAACCAGCCGTCGGCCCCGCTACGACGAGCAGCAACTCGAACGCGACGACTGCGGCGTTGGGCGTGAACGGGTCGTGGACTTTTTTCGAAGGGTTGTCTTCCTTAGCGGCGCATGCGCGGTTGGCTTTCGGGGCCGAGGGCGCGGAAGCCCGACGCAGACAGGCCCGCGAGGACTTGGCCGCGTTCGCCATCCTGGCCTATAGCGACGTGGTGCGCCAGCGGAATTTGCTTGCTGCCTTGGATTCGGCCGTGGTCTTGTCGCGGGAGCGCGCCCGCATCACGGAAGGAAAGTACAAGTTGGGATCCGTTTCCAAGCTCGATAAACTGCAAGCGGAGTTGGATTTGAACGAGGATTTGTCCGCCCGTCTCCGCCAAGCCGTGGTCCTGACTTCCGCCAAGCTGAATCTCGCCCACCTGCTTTCCTGGCCGGACGACCCGGCTTACGAAGTGGAGGATTCCATTTCCCTGGCCGCCGTGGAAACCCTGCGCGGTTTGCACGAAGAGGCCTATGCGGAAAATCCCTCCCTAAAACAGGCGGAAGCTTCCCGCAATGTCGCCGACGCCGGGTTGCGCGAATATGTCGGCCATCTGTTTCCCTCCTTGGCCGCTACCGCCGGATACAATTACAGTTTGGCCGAAAACGAAGTCGGCTCCCTCAGGTCGAACCAGGCCCTGGGCTGGTCTTACGGCGTGAATATGAAATGGAATATTTTCGACGGCCTGAGCCTACCGGTCGATTACCATGCCGCGCAGGCAGCGCGACGTCGCGCCGATTTGCAATATCAGGAAGCGCGCGCGCAATTGGAGACTTCCCTGCGTACGGCCGAAGCGGCCTTTACCGCCAGCCACGAGATCCTGGCTTTGGAAGTCAGCAATGTCGGTGTGGCGCGGGAAAACGTCGGCATCGCCATGGAACGGCTGCGGCTGGGAACCATCGCCTCCTTGGAGCTCCGCACCGCGCAGGAGAAATTCATCGCGGCGGAAACGCGCCTGGTTTCCGCCCGCTTCGAAGCCAAGCGGTCCGAAACCGAATGGCTCCGCCTGGCGGGACGTCTGACGCAATCCATCGCCCGGCTCTGATCACGCCGCCAGGCTCGGCTTCGATGGCTCCGAGGCCAAGCGGGGCCGAGACCGCAAGGCAACGCCCATGTTTTCCGTTTCCGTTCGGGCCAGGGCATGCACGCCGGAGACGGCGTCTTCCAGCAGCACGGTGCGGAAAAACCTTTCGCTCGCCTCGTACAACGTGGCGCGCGGACCGGCCGGAAAATCGCAACCGGCGATCAGCAAGGTCTCCACCTGCAAGGCCCGCAGCGACGACTCCAAGGCCGTTCCGTGGAACGCCCCCCAGCCGCGCTTTTGCAACATGACCTCGCCCGGGCCGATGCGCTGGAGATAGCCGCGTGCCAAATAGTGCCCATACAGGGCCATCCCCGGCTCAGGCAAAAAGCGCACGTCCAGGACCTGGGCGGCCGATTCCGCCAGGGGCAATATCGCCCCGCCGACGGCATGGAAAATCGGTCTTCCCGCGGCGCGGAACAAATCCAGGTAATGGCCCAGGGCCTCGCGTTGCGCGGAAGGAAACAGCCCCGGCTCCCGGCTCCGTTGCAGATCCACCGTCAGCAGGGCCACGCCTGGCAATGCCAAGCCCTGCAAGGCCAGGCCCGACAATGCCGCGCCGGGCGCGGCTTGAATCGCCCTTCTCATATCGTCTTCCCCGTATCTTCCGACGTAACCCCGATGGGACGTCCCTTTTTAGTTACCCTATTCGGCCGGTATTTCCGGCCGCCCCTGGGCTTGCTGGCCACGATGATCAGCCGTCCCGTGCGCGCGCCCGATTCTTCCGGATTGCCCCCGGTCCAATCGCCATAGGCCCGTTCCAACCGTAGACCGGAAGTTTGCAGCATGGCCTCAATCTCCGCCAGATTGTAGGCGCGCACCGAAGCGGTCCCCAACGGTTTTTCCCCCGGCATAGCCGGACTTAGTCCCGCCTCCCCGACCCTGTCGGACCAGCCCTTGGCGGACCCGGCCCCGAAGGGTCTATCCCCATCAGACCCGCGGAGACTCACCCGCACGCGGCCGTCCCGCGGGTCGAATCGCCGTTCGATGGCGTACTCCCGTTCTCCCAACCGCGCGGTATCCGATCCCGAACGGCCCCACGCGCGATCGCGATCCCAGGCATGAAAGCACAACAATCCTCCCGGCGCCAAGTCGCGACGCATGGATCGCAACCAGTCCAAATCGGTTTCCTGATCGGCAAATCCAATCGCTCGTTCCAATTGGACCATCCGCGTCTCGCCGCCCCGCGCCCTGCAGCCCCGCGCATAACCGCCCGAGCTATTCCGGCGCGATGGCCAATCGCCCGGCACCCTGCCGGCCGGCACCCTGCCAGCCGACAATCCGCCGCCCGCCATCTTGGCGACCGGCGCTCCGCGCGAGGGCTCCACGGCATGGCCCATCCGGAGTAACTCCGCAGTTACCTTGGCCGGGAAGCCGCCCAGCGCCTGGACGCGTTGATCCCCGAACAGATACATCGCGTTTACGAGAAAAGACGCGACTTCCCCGGCATCGGCGATAAACGCCTGGTCCAGCATCGCAGTTTCATCTTTGAAAATCAGTTCCATTTCCCGCCTCCTTGGGAAAAACGCAAAAAAAAGCCCGCTCTGGGGAGCGGGCTTGTTATCAAAAGGACTATGCGCCTTTTTTACAATGACCCGCTCCATTTATGGAATTTGCGCCAAGATACCACGGCCATGGTCGAATGCATGGCAATGCGCACGGCCGGGGCTTGGCACTTGCCGCAGCGGTCGGTACGCCAAAGGGTGGAAATTTTCGGGAACGAGGTCATTTCACAAGTATACACAAAGTTTTTGAAAAGTCAAAGTCAGGCTCAATCGCAATTCCAATGAAACGGAATCTGATATTGTGGGTCGGCCTAGAGAAAGCGATATTTGTCGCACGAGAAAGGAGAACCGTATGCTTTGGGCAATTTGCGGAATTTTCCTCGTCCTTTGGCTCGCGATGATGGCTTCGGCTTCCACCTTTGGGGGCTTGGTGCATTTGCTGCTTTTGGCTGCCTTGGCATTGTTGCTGATGGCCAATCGCAAAGGCCGTCACGTGCTTTGATGCCTTGGCGACGATTCGGAATTCTTCCGACGGGTCAATGGCCGGACGGGGACTGGAAATATTTTATCGCGCCTTCATCCAGCGGATACACGCGTCCATCTGCTGAATCCAGGCATCCTGGTTACCCTGCCATCTCCTGCCGTGGCCCGGCAACACCCATTCGGTGGGGTAACCTGCAAGTTTCTCCATGGATCGGATGCATTCCGGCCAGGAATACCAGCAGGCATCCTGAAAGGCGTAGAGATGACCGCGTCTTTCCGAGTAAGCCAAGTGGTCGCCCGTAAACAGAAAACGGTTTTGGTACCAAAGCACTACGCTGCCTTCCGTGTGGCCCGGCACCGGTATCAATAGAAGATCGGACGCAAGTTCAATGTTCGCATCGCCTACCAGGATTCTTTCGACACCGCGTGTGCCGTGCGTGACGTCTCCGGCGTGGAGGATCCTCTCGCATTGGAATCGATCGTGCCAGTATTGATGATCCGCCACGTCATCGCCATGCGTTAGGAACAAGGTGCGCACTCCGCCCAAGGCTGCGATGCTTTCCGCCAATGTTTCCGAACGCCTCGGGGAGTCCACCAGTACGTTGCCCTCTGGACGGACGATGAGGTAGCTGGCCGCGCCGAAAGAATGGGAGCTATGGTAACCGCAATAATACACCGTGTCGGCGAGGAGCAAGGGAAACGCACGCCTGATCTCCGCCATTTCCGGGGCGGGCGTCTCCGTGCCGATCGAGGCGGTGGGGCAAGCCGTCAGGGCCAGGAGGGCTTGCCGACGGGCCTCGGGACCATCCGGTTGGATGCGCACGGCGGACTGTCCAGCCACGGCGTGAAACGTTTCCGGTGCCAGCCAGCGGCAGGTGTCGCAATCGATGCAACTGTCATCGACGTAAAAATCGCCCGGAGCATTGTCCGGCAGGCGGCGTTTGGGATGGGCCATGAAGAATATTTAGTATTCGCAAGGCGCTATTCCTGAAGCTCCAACTCATAATTAATCACATAATGGATGGGAACATTTAATTTCCGGGTTTTTCGGCAGATGCCTAGCATATCGCCGGTAAAACAAGATTCGGATTTCGAATGAATCTCTTCCACAAGTTCCTGAACGGGAAAGCTAAGTCGCCCATACAATTTACCGTTTTCAAACTTGATGACCTCGCTCTTATATCCGGAGGTGTCGCTCATTCTTCCATATAATGTCGGGGAAAAAACAAAGACGGTTGAACTGTCGGTATTTAAGGACGGGAAGGAAAACTTGAAATACAAATAATGGAAAGCCGAAAGGATGTTTTCGGGTGATTTGTTCGTCACGATACTAGGATTAAACGAGAGATAAAGTTTTAAGCTGTCCACTTCTCCGGAATAGGCGTGGTAGTCGAACGTTTCGTCGCATTTCACCGCTACAGGACAGGATTGTCCGATTCTCCCTACGATCAAAAGTTCTTTGCTTTGCGGGGACTCCGGATTGTTTGTGATGCATGACGTGAAGCACAGGCAAACAAAAACCGCGAAAAATATTTTCATGGGTTCCTCCTTAAGGAAGAATACGTCGAATCCTTCTTTATCTCGCTCCCTTTAGCCTTTTGCGGTTCTCAAATTGTGAGCAATCGCCGGGAAGCAGGGACGAATTTATCGCAACCGTAAATCCGGACGTTACCGCTGGGTTACTTTCAGAATGGATTCGCGAATAGTATGTTCCGATCCGCATCCGGCCAAAGAATGGTTTTGCGAAAGGGTATAACATGCTGAACACAAAAAATGAGAATTCGATTTTTCCGTCCTTCCCAACGCTTATGTTTTTCGCCGCCATCCTAAACACGGGCCATGGATTCGCCGCCGACACCCGGGATTCGACGCATCCCGTCCTCCATGAATCTTCGGCGGGTCATGTTTCCACGGAAACCCAAACCGCATCCGACTCCGCTTCTTTAATGCACAAAACCGTCGATGGCCTTCGCGCCCGACTGGATTCCCTCTCCCGGCGCATGGATGCTTTGAGGTCCAAAATGGAAACGGGGGTGGACGAAGCTGGAAAGAAGGCCAAGGGCGAATCGCAACGGCAAATGCAGGCTTTGGAAAAAAAACGGGACCATTTGAAGGGCGAAATGGATGAACTGGAAAAAAAAATCGGCCGAGCTGCGGGCCATGGTTGGAATGAACTGGTAGACCGCACGGGGCATGGGCTGGACAGCCTGAAGGCAAAATTGGATCGGCTCAAGAAAAAGGTCGATTGAACCGGATTATTTCGCACTAGCTGCCCAAATATTCACTATATTTTGGACATCCTCTTTTCACGGACTTAAATCCAATGGCTGACAATTTCATTCGCGTGCGCGGGGCCAAGGCCCACAACCTGAAGAACGTCGACGTCGACATTCCCAAGGACAAGATGGTCGTGATCACGGGGCTGTCCGGATCCGGCAAGTCATCCTTGGCCTTCGACACCATTTACGCGGAAGGCCAACGCCGGTACGTCGAATCCCTTTCCGCCTATGCGCGGCAATTCCTCGGCCTCATGGAAAAGCCCGACGTCGATATGATCGAAGGCTTGTCCCCGGCCATCAGCATTGATCAAAAATCCGCTGGACACAATCCCCGCTCCACCGTCGGCACCATCACCGAGGTATACGATTATCTCCGCCTGCTCTATGCGCGCGTGGGCCATGCGCGCAGCATGGCATCGGGCAAGCGGCTGAAGAGCCAGACCGTGCAGGAAATCGTCGACGCGGTATTGGATTTGCCCAACCGCAAAGGCTTGAAGTCATCGGGCGAAGGCGTCAAAATCATGCTCTTGGCCCCGCTGGTCAAAGACCGCAAGGGCACTTACGAGGAATTATTCGCTCGCTATCTGGCGCAAGGGTACGTGCGTGCCCGCGTGGACGGCCAGGTTTACCAGTTGGAAGAAAAAATAAAACTCGATCGTTACGTCAAGCACAATATCGAATTGGTAGTCGACCGCTTGGTCATGCGCAAGGATACGCGGGAAAATCCTGAACTGGTCAAACGGCTCACCGATTCCGTCGAATTGACCTTGACCCTCGGCGAGCGGGAAATGCTCGTGAACCTGTTGGATGAAAAAGAGGACGCTTTCTTCTCCGAGCGCCTGGTGGATCCGGCCACGGGAAAATCCTTCTCGGAAATCGAACCGCATACATTCTCCTTCAACTCGCCGCATGGCGCTTGCCCCACCTGTAACGGCTTGGGCTTCATCAAGGAAGTGGATCCGAAAACCGTTTTCGACATGGAGCTTTCCATCAATGACGGCGGCATTTTACCTTGGGCAAGATCGGCGGATAACAGCGACTCTTGGCCCATGCAATTGCTGCGCCAAATCGCGAAGTCCGAAGGCTTCTCGCTCGACGTTCCGCTCAAGCAAATTCCGAAGAAGCATCTGGAAGTCATCCTGCACGGCACGGGCGAGGAGAGGTATAAGGTGAAGTGGGGCGGATCGGGGGCCAACACCTGGCAGGCCCGTTTCGAAGGCGTCGTCTCCAGCCTCATGCGCAAGTATGAGCAAACCGATTCCGACATCGTCCGCCGGGAAATCGAAGAGTACATGGACGACAAGCCCTGCGCGTCCTGCCAAGGACTCCGGCTAAAGCCGGAGTCCTTGTGCGTCACCATTCGGGGCCTCAATATCGCCGACATCGGGGACATGTCCATCCGCGACGCCTATGATTGGACCAAGTCGTTGCAAGAATGGGCCGATTGCCCCGACGATGTGAATTCGTCCCTGTATCAATTCTTCAAGTTCCCGAAAATCGCTCCGTCCGAAGATGATTTATCCGAGAACGAGCGTGCCATCGCCAAGCAGGTATTCAAGGAAATCATGGCGCGGTTGAATTTCCTGGTCAGCGTAGGTCTCAACTATTTAAGCCTTTCGCGCAGCGCCCGCACGCTGTCCGGCGGCGAGTCGCAGCGCATTCGGCTGGCCTCGCAAATCGGAACCGGCCTGACCGGCGTGCTTTATGTGTTGGACGAACCTTCCATCGGCTTGCATCAGCGCGACAATGATCGACTGCTGAAAACCTTGCAGCATTTGCGCGACTTGGGCAACACGGTTCTCGTGGTGGAACATGACGCGGACACGATTCGACAAGCGGATTGGGTGATCGATATCGGTCCCGGCGCGGGCGAACATGGCGGCCGCATTGTGTTCAGCGGGAAGCCGGAGGATCTGATCGCCTCGGGCAATACCGATACCGGAGCTTTTCTTTCCGGAAAACGGCGCGTGGATCGCGGTGAGATTTACGAGGAAATCCGCAGTCTTAACATTCGCATCGTCCCGCAGCGCATCGGCGAAAGCGTCGGCCCGGAAAATTCGCTGGGAAAATTCATTAAACTCACCGGCGTCACGCAGAACAATCTCAAGAGCGTCGATGTGGACATCCCCCTGGGCAAATTCGTGTCCGTCACCGGCGTCTCCGGATCGGGAAAGTCCTCGCTCGTGAACGACGTGCTCTCGCGCATCCTGGCCAAGGAAATCCACGGCGCGAAGTCCCGACCCGGCGGCTATAAATCCATCATGGGCCTGGAACATATCGACAAGGCCATCGTCATCGATCAAAGCCCCATCGGCCGCACGCCCCGATCGAATCCCGCTACGTATACCGGGCTGTTCGCGGAAATCCGCAACCTGTTCGCGCTCACGCAGGAGTCGAAAATCCGCGGGTACAAACCCGGCCGCTTCAGCTTCAACGTCAAGGGCGGACGCTGCGAACAATGCGAAGGCGACGGTCTCATCCGCATCGAGATGCAATTCCTGCCGGACGTTTACGTGACTTGCGAAGTGTGCAAAGGCAAGCGCTACAATCGTGACACTTTGCAAATCCATTATAAGGGCAAGACCGTTTCCGATGTGCTGGAAATGACCGTCGAGGAAGCCCAGGCCTTCTTCGCGCATTTGCCCGCCTTGGCGAACAAACTGAAGACCATGCTGGACGTGGGTTTGGGGTATATCCGCTTGGGCCAAAGCGCCACCACTTTGTCCGGCGGCGAAGCGCAACGCATGAAGCTCGCGGCTGAATTGTCGCGCCGATCCACGGGCCGTTCCTTCTACATCCTGGACGAACCGTCCACCGGACTGCATTTCGAAGACGTGCGCAAATTGTTGGTGGTGTTGCATTCTTTGGTATCGCAAGGCAATACCGTGCTCGTCATCGAACATAATCTCGACATCATCAAGAATTCCGATTGGATCATTGATATGGGACCGGAAGGCGGGGAAGCCGGCGGTCGTTTGATCGCCAAAGGCACGGTGGAACAAGTGGCCGCGGCGAAGGGCTCTTATACCGGAGAGTGGCTGAAAAAACTGTTGGATGAAGAGAAAAAGTTGCCGCCCTTCGTGCGCAAGGTTTTTCCGGTGAAACCTGTTATTGCCCTACCCGGGGCGGGTACATCGCTGAAGCCTGGTATTGCCTTACCCATGACGGCCGCTGCGGTGAAGCCCGCGAATGCCGCGAATCTCAAGAAAGCGAATCGGGAGGATGAAACCGGGATGCACCTTCCTCTCGACCCAGCCAAGGCTAAAGGCGCTACGGCGTTGCAGCGGATGCGGGCCGCCGCGAAAATGGATGAGTCTGATCCAAGTGATGCTGCTTCAAGCAAGCGTGGCCGACCCCGTAAAACCATCAAGGTTTGAGGACTTTTTCGAATTGGGCCGGTATATTCCAAGGGTAGCGGATATGCCTGACCTATGCGTCTAAATCCTTAGACGTCTAAATATCCATGTAAATTAAAAGTGCCGGATTATCCTGATTCGGTATCGACATCGAATTATTCTGGTTCGTCCCTGACATTGGAGTCGCCCATGAAATCATGCTTCCGATTTATTCCTTTGCAAAAGTCACTGACGGCCTTTCTCGCATTCGGATTTGCGCTGTTACTCAGCGCGTGTACCCTTTCGGATGTCGCTGGCAATTCGTTGAATGTTCTCAGCGTGAAATTTTCCGAAGGGTCGCCGGCTGTTGATGGGCAAACCGTGACCTATACCGGAGGATTAACGGATCTGCCGAGCCTGGATAAATTCCGTTTCAAGATGGTTTTCCATGTCAAAGCCGATAACACCGGTAACTCGGGTCAAGCCGTGTTCGGCACGGATGCGTTGAAACCGATTTTGAAGTTCTGCATCAATTCCAAAGGGAACCGGCCGATAACCACAACCATCCCGGCATTTTCCGTCGCCGGCGGCAGCCTGGTGGATTTGGCTTTTCCCATTGAGATTCCCCTGAGCGCCATCGACCAGGCCGTGGCGAAAAAAATCATCAATGGTGATGCCATACCGTATTTCCTGAGCGGCACCATTAATTTCAACCTATTGGACGGGGCGAAAATATTGGGGGCGGGAAAATCCGATTTGGACTTGGCCTCCGGAGAAATTGCGACGCGACCTTCGGGAACGGTGACGAATCTGCTTTCGGGTTTGCTGTAACGTCTGCGTTACGCCCTGACGGGTTAATGTTCCGGCTGGTTTTTCTAGATAACGCGCATGCCCCTGAGCGCACCGTCCCGCGCGGTAATTTTAATGGCTATGCTGGCGTTTCGACTTTGCTTCGCGCAAGGCGGTTCGGCTATCATCACCTTGGTGATGCCTCCTCCGGGCGGCGAGGGTTATTCCGCAGTACAATCCGGCGCGGCCTTACCGGAGGGCGCGGCCAGCATGTATTACAACCCTGCGAATTTGGCCGAGCTGCAACGTGCGACGGGATCGCAAGCATTTTTTACGAGTTCCGACCAGAATCTGCTTCCAAAAATTGGTCTTCCGGGCTTGTCCCAGAATTTCCGATCCATGGCCTTGGTATTTCCGGATGGGGAAACCGGTTTTGATTTGGGTATTGGGTATTCGTGGAACAATATCAATTTCGGGCATATTCCAATCGCCAATAAATTCGGTGAAGATGTGGATCAGAATTTAGGCGAGGAATCCGTGTATTCGCTCGGCGCCGGTCTACGGTTTGGAATGCCTGTAAGTGTGGGTTTAGCGGCCAAGTATTATGATAGTTACTTGGGTAAAACAGGTTCTTCTTTTGATCCCCGAAAACAAATCGAGGCCCATGCCTTCGGTTGGGCATTCGATTTGGGCGTGCTGGTAGACCCTCGCTTATCTTTTCCGGAGGATTTCCATTTCCCCGCTTTTGTATTCACGCCTTCGGCGGGGTATAGCCTGCGCAATTGGGGTCCGGATGTTTTTTATGTCGATGCCGCGGAAGTTGATCCTATTCCAACGACAGTGTGCGAATCCTATGCAGCCAAATTCGATTTCTTTGATGCCTTCACGCTCAAAGCGGCCTGGGATTCCGAGCAGGAGCGCACTTGGCGAGGACGCGGTGATCCCGTGATCAATAAAGGCGTCGCCTATGACTTGTTAGGCTTCACTTTCGCCCGGGCCGCCTTGGTGGACCCCGGGGGCAAGCGAATGGAAATGCATACGGCGTATTTCTACGCGTTTGATTTTCTGCGCTGGTCTAAAATTCTGAAGCGATTGGATCATGGGGATTTTTATACTCGCTCTGAACAGTTGGAAACCGGGTTTCAATTCAAGACCGTGAATTTTTTCGGGATCCCCTTCCGCGCCAACCCGCGCATTGAAGTGGGTTGGCAACGGATCCATTCCTACGACAACGGCGTTCGCAACGGGCAAAAATCGTCTTTTATGAATTTCGCTTTGTAGCGGATTCACGCCCCGTCTTTTTCCAGAAGCCAGCGGATGAATTAAACGGCATATTTCCCTCCATGCCGGAATTACCCGTAACGGATGTGTTACGTCGCTCCAAGCGCATGGTTTTCGCTTTTCCGGAGGAAAAATTCCTCGCCTTGCACTTAATGGTGGCCGGCCGCTTGCATTGGAAGGCCGCAGCCGCCCCGATCCCCAAATCGAATGGCCTCTTGGCGATGGATTTCGATTTTGGAACCCTGGTTTTGACCGAATCAGGAACAAAAAAACGGGCCGCTTTGCATGCTGTTCAAGGACACGAGGCCTTGAAATTGCAATTCCCCGTGGGGGTGGAACCGTTGGAGGCGTCGCGCGCCGAATTCGCCGCGACGAGCGCTGTGTTGACGGAATGGACTGAAACATTGCGATGCGAGGCTGCGGGCGGATTCCCAGAAAAGGTCACGGCTTTCCGCAAAGGAATGGCTGTTCATGGACGTTACGGTGAGCCTTGCCCGGTGTGTGGCAGTCCCGTGCAGCGCATTCGCCATGCGGGAGAATGAAACCAATTATTGCGCAACCTGCCAGACGGGTGGAAAGCTTTTGGCCGATGTAGACGGGAAAGCAAATTCGTATATTCATGCGCCTACGGATGGGGGCGGGGATATGCGACCGGGAAAAAGAGGCAAACACGCAATCGGGAAGGCCATGGGGATACTCCTGGTTTGCGCCGCTTGCGCGGAGGCGCATTCCGGACAGGGCCTATCGGGCGGATTCGTCAGCGGTTTTTTGCATCCGGTCAGCGGGTTGGATCATGTCGTCGCCATGGTGGCGGTGGGACTGTGGGGCGCCTTTCTAGGGAGCCCGGCGATTTGGTTGTTACCGGTGGTGTTTCCTCTGGTCATGGCCTTCGGGGGCGTATTGGGCGTTGCGGGCGTACCACTCCCGGGCGTGGAAATCGGCATTGCCCTGTCAGCCATCGTGCTGGGCTTGATGGTCGCCACGGCTGCGCGTCCGCCGCTTCCGTTCGCGGCGATACTGGTCGGCTCCTTCGCCATATTCCACGGCCACGCGCATGGCACCGAGCTGCCCAGCGCGGCCAACCCTTTGGCCTATAGCGCGGGATTCGTCATTGCCACGGGACTTTTGCACTTATCCGGCATCGCCTTCGGCTTGCTGGATCGATTTCGCCGCGGCAAACTGGTCATCCGCATTCTGGGCGGCGGCATTTCTTTGATTGGAGTGGGATTCCTCACGCATCTGTTATGAAAAAAAAATTCTCCGGCATCATCGTCCTGTTGGCTCTCCTCTCGCCGCGATTGGCCTCCGCGCACAGCCCCATCCAGGGCATGAGCGATTTTTACAATGGGTTGTTGCACCCGTTTTTTTCCTTACCTCATTTATTGGTCGTTATTCCCTTGGGGATTCTCATGGGACGGCAAGCGGAAAAACGCGGAACGTCCCTGTCGTTGGGATTCCTGCTGGCATTGGTGGTTGGCCTGGGATGTGCGACTTTTTCCATCGGCTTCGCGGCCGAGAAAACCCTGCTCGTGGGCGCGGCGGCCTTGGGGTTGTTGTTGGCCGTCGGTAGGCCGCTTCCCGCATTCATCTGCTGGTCGGCCGCCTTGGCTATGGGGCTTGTCATGGGCCTGGACTTCGCGTCGGAAATCGTCAAGTCCAAGGGGGCATTGAATTTCGGCACCGGCTTGACGCTGTATTTCATTTGCCTATATGCCATGCTGCTCAGCGAAAATTTCACCAAACAAAAATGGCAGCAAATCGGTGTGCGCGTTTTAGGCTCCTGGATCGCCGCCTGCGCCTTGCTGGCCTTGTCGCTCAGCGTTTTCCTGAAAAAACCGTAACTGCGCGACGCCATGAGGCGCCGGCCGGAAAGTCGCAATGGCCAGGAAACTGCCATTGAAAGCTCGACCGCAAATAGGTAATTAACCGATATGATGTTCCTCGCCCGCTTGGTCATTAGCGCCATGAGCCTGGGTCTCGCCGCCTTGCTGGTTCCGGGATTCCACATCAATGACGGGCTTACCTTATTCGAGGCCGCCTTTCTGCTCGGCATCATCAATGCCATCGTGAAACCCATTTTAATCGTTCTGACTTTTCCGATCACCTTGTTGACTTTGGGGCTGTTCCTCATGGTCATCAACGCGGGGATGATCGCCTTGACGGCATGGATGCTGCCTGGCTTCACCATCGACGGCTTCGGGTCGGCGCTGTTGGGTTGGCTGATGGTCGCCATCGTGAGCAGCCTGGCCACCAGACTGCTGTAAGCCTCAACCGGGGATTCCGGGCTTTTCGGGCTTCGGACTTATACGCCTTCGGGGTTCGGACCGGATCCCGCTTCCGCTTTACGCAGGCGATCCATGATGGCCGCTCCGAGTCCGTTTTCCGGTACGCTTTCCGCTTCGATTCCGTCCAAGCCGGCTCTATCCAATCGGTGCAGGCAGGAAAAAAGGCGCGCTGCGGCCTCACGCAGGTCCCCGGTTGGCGAGAGGACTTCAATTACGGCGGGGGCGCCCGAGCCCGATATATCGACTCCACGGAAGGCTAGGAGCCCGAAGCGGCCGGGTCCGGTGAATTTTCCACGGCCTCCGGCGGATTTCAGCAATCGCAGGGGCGTGCGGGGTGCATAGTGTCCGGCCAATTGGCCAGGCGCCTGGGGCAGGTCCGCGACGGAAGCGCCTAAGGCTATCGGGCCGATGACGGCTTCGATGTCCTCGCGGGAGAGGCCGCCGCGCCGCAGTAACACGGGTGTTTCCCCCTCGAGGGACAGGATGGTCGACTCCACGCCGACGCTGCATGGGCCGCCGTCCAGAATCATGGCGATGCCGCCCGCAAAGGCGTCTTGCACATGGGGCGCGGAGGTGGGGCTCAAGCGTCCAAAGGGATTGGCGCTGGGCGCAGCCAAGGGTCCGGCCAGGCGGATTAATTCTAAGGCCACGGGATGGGCAGGCATGCGCACGGCCACGGTGGGCAAGCCGGAGGTGGCGAGGTCCGGGATGCGATCGGATTTCGGCAACACCAAGGTGAGCGGGCCGGGCCAAAATTTTTCCATGAGGCGCGCCGCCAGATCCGGAACGGTTCCGCAAATATCGGAGAGATCCGCAGGCGAGGATACATGCACGATGAGCGGATCGAAAAACGGCCGGCGCTTGACCTCGAAAACGCGCGCCAGTGCCAGGGCATCCCCAGCGCTGGCGCCTAAGCCGTAAACCGTTTCCGTCGGGAAGGCCACGAGTTCCCCAGCAGCCAGGGCCTTGGCGGCGGCGCGCAGGTTGGCTTCCAGGGGGGCGAGAATGGGAATCATGGGCCAATAATAATAAGTCCCGCGATGGGCTTCCCGTTGGAGGCGGCTTGGGGGAGGTTATCGACTGCGGAATCGACCCGGGACTAACCTTTACGGGCCCTTACACCAAGGTGTTGGCGATGCGTTCCGCGATGGTTTCCACCATTTGGTGGTCCACCTTATACATACCCGCGTTCATCATGGCCTTCAAG
Organism: Fibrobacteria bacterium; assembly: GCA_017881725.1. Taxonomy (GTDB): domain Bacteria; phylum Fibrobacterota; class Fibrobacteria; order UBA11236; family UBA11236; genus Chersky-265. The sequence continues at coordinate 1,247 of JADGQO010000162.1, read as the reverse complement.
CGCTCGACCTTCATGAATTGCTCTTTATCGAACTCGGAAGTTCCGCCGGCCTTGCTGGCGTATTGTTCCGCCGTATGCGAGAGCTCCACTTCATCCTTGGGCGTTTCCCGGCTGCTATGGGCCTTCAGCGGTTTCGCGTCCTTGGGAGCGTTCAACCCCGTCACCCGCGTGCGCAAGAGTTGCGCGATTTCGTTGACTATGTCTGTACTCATCATGGTACACCTGCCTGCTTCTCTTTGTGACTGAATCTTAAGAAGTCATATTCTCCTCTCGTCTCTACTTAAATTATCGACATTAGTGAGAAACCACTTTAACTATCAATTCAATTTCCTAGTGAAAACCCTTATTGGCCCGGAAATTTCGCAAGAAAACCTCAAAATTCCTTTGCGAAGGACGCTTATTTCGGAGGGTTAAACCGCCTGGAAGCGGCGGTACAAGGCATCCAAATCGGAGGGAAGAAATTCGACGCCTTCCTTCACGCCGAGCCCCGCCTTGAGCAGGGTAACCGCCAGGTCACGGTAGCCCCGATCGAACCAGTACTTTCCCAGGAATTGCAGGGCTTGGATTTTGAGCATTTGGAAGTCGACGGGGATGAAGGCGCCGGTTTCACGGAGACCCAGCAATTTTTCAAACCAGGGACGGGCGGCCTCGGGTTTTCCCAGGGCGGCTTCCACTTGGGCTTTCACGAGCACGGCTTCGGGACCGGGCGCGCCGGAGGAGAGATCCGGTTCGAGCAGCTTTAGGGCTTCGCGATGCAGCCCCTGGGACGCCATGGCGGCGGCGGCTTTGGACGCGGCTGCGGCAGCGATATGCGGGTTATTGCCCGCCGCCCGCGCCGAGGCTCCGGCCTTTATGTACCAGGCGGCCGCCTCGGCATGCTGGCCCAGATCGGCGCAGGCGTTGGCGAGCGTGAACAGGGTAACCGGCGTGATACCTTGCCCGGAGGCCACCTGGGCGTCCAATATGGTCTTGTTGCGTTGTTGTTTGGCGCGCGAAATTTCGGCATCGATATAACCGGTGTGCAGGACGCGGATGGAAGTGTAGTCCACGGCGATGCCGCTTTCCTCGAGCGCGGGCAGCACTTGTTCGTGCACTGGGGCGCGGAACCGGATGGTCGGGCGGTTGGGGAACATGCGCACCTGGTTGAAGACGCTCCCGGTCTTGCCGCCGTCGCGGGTGTTCTTCACCAGCATGCCGTAGCCGCGCGGAGCGGAATCCGGATCGGCCTCGGCCAATTTGCGGATGGC
>JADGQO010000161.1 GCA_017881725.1 Fibrobacteria bacterium | reverse complement strand
CCCTGCACGTTTCCGACGCGCCCATTTTCGCCGTCGGATTCCTCGTCAGCATGGTTTCCGCCTGGTTCGCCATCCGCATCTTCATCCGCTTCATCGCCAATCACAAGTTGCAAGGCTTCGGCTGGTATCGCCTCGTCGTGGCCGCCTTCGCGCTCTGGTATTTCCGGGGCCATTAACGGCCAAGTGACCCTGGCCGCCCATCGCGCAAGGGCCGCGCCGCATTCAAAACCCGAAAAAAAAAGGACCGCTCATGAGAACGGTCCCTTCGTCATCACCGAATCTCCAACGAAATGGGACTCTCTGTCCTCCCACCCGCGTTCTCGACCTCCGGATTCTTTTTCCGATCGCCTCGCTACTTCGCCGGCGGAACCGTCGATCCAGCTGCGGGTGGTTCACCCGATAAGGACGGCTTATCCGTCTTCGCCTCGCCCTTGGCAGTTCCGTGCTGATGCTTCTTGGCGCATTTGGCGCAATGGCCTCCGCCCTTCGGGCAATCCTTGTCCATCGAACCATCAGCATGACGGGGGCAATCCTTCGCGTCCATCGCCCCTTCGCCGTGCTTGGGACAGTCCTTCGCATCCATTGCGCCCGCACCCTGTGCGGCCGTGCCCCCATGACGCGGGCAATCGGCCATATTTTTCCCGCCCATGCCTTTTTCGCCCGCGCCCTGCGCGGCCATGGCCTTCTCACATTCCGCGCTCATCCCCGTCGATATGGCCTTATCGGATACCACGGTTTTGCCGTCGGACTTCTTCGCGTCCTCGCCGAAAACCAGGGCCGACGCCAACATCATGCCCAATCCCATCGCCATCCATTTTTTGCTGATCATAAATCCTCCTGCCATGAGCCATCCGGCCCAACGTGTGCACCTATATTAATACAAGTCCGGCCCTTTGGTAACCAGGGTTGGAAGCCGGAAATACAAACATGACAAAAATCGGACGCCGCCGCCTCAGCTTACGAGCCTTGCTGGCTTTTTTTCTGCCCTTCATGGGTTACGGTCTCTACGGCATCTATGCGCAAACCACCGCAACCAAGCACTTCAAAATCCTGATTCTCGGCGACAGTCTCACGGAAGGCTACGGGGTCGAAAAGGACGATGCCTTTCCCGCCCGCTTAGAAACTTTAATGAACGCCTGGCGGCCCGGTTTTCAGGTCCTCAACGGCGGCTCCAGCGGCAGCACCAGCGCCAGCGGCGTCCGCCGGTTGCAATGGTACGCCAAAGCGGCGCCGGACCTCGTGATTCTGGCCTTGGGATCCAATGACGGATTGCGCGGCGTGCAACCGTCCGACACGCGCAAGAACGTGGAAGCGGCGCTCTTGTTCTGCCGGCAAAAACATTGGCGCGTCGCGCTGGTGGGCCTCAAGGTGCCCCCAAATTACGGAGCGGAATTTTCCGCCGACTTCGCGCGCATTTTTCCGGAGTTGGCGACGAAATACCAAACGCCCTTATTGCCATTTCTCTTGGCCGGCGTGGCTGGCGAGCCCGCGCTCAATCAAGCCGACGGGATTCATCCCAATGAAAAAGGCCATGCCGTGGTGGCGGCAACATTATTCCAATTTCTTAAACCTTTGGTGGCGGACTCGGTTGCGCAGCATTGAAATGCAGAGGAAGTAAAAAAGCAGTCAGCAAGATATGGGCGGCGCCTTCGTCGCGGGGCGAATCGCTTGCCGCTGGCTGTGCGGTCGTCTCGCACCGATTTGACACCTGCACAAAAGTGCAGTATTTTATAGGCTATCACCCACCCCGGAAAGGGCATTGCCATGATAGCTCAAGTGCGCCACTCCCAACTTCCCCTGCTCCCCTCAACGCGTCTCGGATTAGTTTCCATTCCGGAGTCGGATGGCATTCCGGAGTTTCCGGAAGAGGCTCTGGACCATGAACAGGCGCGCGGACTATTGCGGGACCTCGCCGGGAATCTCGGCCTCAAGGTCCTGGTCCCACGGGACGAATCCTTTCCCGCCGCCCTGGCCACGGGCGACTCGGTCTTCCCCGATGAGGCGGTCAGAAAATGCCTGGAAGGGCTGGACTCGGTGTGGCTGGACGGCGAGGCTGTGGTCGCTGTATTCGCCATAGAAACCGGATGGTCCGGCTTCGAAGGCGCGCGCCGCCTGGCGGATTTATTGGCTTTGCATCCCAAGTTGAAAGCCCCGCTGTACGCCGTCACCCTCGATGCGCTGAAGCCAGCCCTTATCGCGGAAGTCAACCGCCCGCTGTTTGCCGCGCCGAAGCGGCGCTTATCGGAATCCCTGCGGCTTTTGGATTGGAATCGATTGCATCGGGAAGTAGAACAATTGGGAGACCGGGTACGTTATCTCAAGTCGGAATTTTTGGAAGGCATCGCCGACCGCATCGAAGCGCCTTGATTCTATTTTTTGAACGACAATTTTGGCTTCGTAGACGGTCTGCCAAGACCGTAAGCAAGCGGGGATAAATGAGAAAAAGCAGCCGTGTAAAGCTTTTAGCCGCAGGAACAATCGGATTTTTAACGGGTTGCACCTGCGGAAAAGTGGGACCTACAATTAACCATCCGGAAGCCCCATTGCGGGGGACTTTCGTTCCAAGGGACAGCACCAAAGACAAATGGAGCATGTCCTTCCCGAACGACAGTACTGCCTTCCTGGACATTCAGGTCGGGGATAGCGTTTTTCACGCCGTCTATTCCATGCGAAAAGTTGGAACCCACAAGGTTTTGAGGAGTCCAGAATGAAGCACATTGGAATAGGGACGGCGTTGCTCTTTAGTATGGTTGGCGCCGATGGAGGGAAGCTCTGCACGGATTCTTATACCGAAGCGGTTTTTCCAAAACGGGAAATTGTCCTGCAAAGCGTTTCCCTGAACGGCGTCATCTTGGACCCTAAGGTGGCGGAAACCTTTTCCATCCACCTTCCCCAAAATTATCCGAATCCCTATCTGGTACAACCCTTTCAGCGATTCGCCAAAACCTTTATCGCCGAAGAAGAAGCCGATTCCAAGGACTCCATCACCGCTTTTTGGCTAACGGATACCATTCTGTTGGAGCGTGTCCGTTTGGTAAAACAACACTAATCCGAAAAAGAATTTTCCTTGAAACAATACTTTCACACCGTCCTGTTCTTAACCGCTTCCCTGACGGGATTGATACTTGCTATTCCAGCTTCCGGGCGGCAGAACTCCCAGGTCAATTCGGTGGAAAAATTGGCCAAGCTTTATGACTACTCCGGAATCCGGGGGCTTCGCTTCAAAACGACAGAGGGCGTCGCCAGTTTTTCAACCGGCAAAAAACTGTAATTGGACTTCGCCTCCAATTACGAATTGTTCCCGGACGACACCGCGAAGTATTCGATTCGGGATGATTTTTTCACGCGCAAAATTTTTAAGAATGCGACCATGGACACGGGAAAAATTCCGGGTACTATGGATTTCAAATCCCTACTTTTGCTGCCCGGAAATTGTGAAATTACCGACGATTCATCGCACCCGGATCGGAAAAATATCCGTCTCAACGGCTTGCTTCCAGGCTGGTTTGTCCTTGGATTCATGCCGGTAATGCCGATTCAGGAAGCCTCCGCGCAAGGGTGGCTGGATTCCAAAAGCTTAGAGATTCGGCACTTGGAAGTAGTAGTCCGCTCCCCGGGTGGAGCCCAGGATCGTGAGACGTATTTTTTGGACTTCGACAAATATTTCATGGCTCAAGGACGACTCGTGCCGGGCCAAATCCGGTATTCGATGCCGAAATTTTCCGCCGCGCTAAAAGACAGTTCTCGAAATTATATCGCCCAAAGCTCATCCAAGAATCCGGGTCGAAAAAAACACATCCTGGATCTATACCACGCCGAATTAAGCAAGGGAAACCAGGTTGAGGCTGATAAAATTAAGAGAGCCGCGACGCGTATTGAAACGCTGAAGCGACGAATCGCGGAATCCCTGGTATCGGGAACCGATTATTATGAAATACTGATTGAAAACCCGGATCGAGGACGGCATGTCAAATAAAAAAACAGGATTGATTTTGGCTTCACTTCTAACCGGCTGGCTTGGTTGCAGCGACAAATCCGGGATCACGAAAAACTCTTCATCCCCGCTTTTGGACACGACCTTGGTGGTTCCCGGTCAAAGGATTTCTTTCGCTTCCATGAAACTCACCATTCTTTGGAACGATATGGGGCCTCAATTTTTCTCGGTACCCGGGGACACGGTATTTATGGATACCTACGTGAGCGCCTTGCAATGTACGGTAACGGTTTTCAGTGAGCTGTACCATACGCGCCCAAAAAATGGATACCTATTTTCCCAGACCCTCGCAGGTATGCTGAGGTTCTCGAGCGACATCGTGGATTCAATCGGCATAGCAACGCAATCCGGCGCTGATTCGGGTTGGAATTTCCGCGTAGTACCCAAGGCGGGAACTGGTACCTTTGCGGGCCGATCCATTCTGGCCGCCAAGGGAAATCGAGGATATCTCGTCAGTATCGGTGTGGCGGCGGATTCCCTAGCTACTTGGAAAGATCGAATTGATTCCATTGCCAAAGGAATTCGGTTTCTGGATTAGCAAAGGTACCCCCACCTGGTTTGGATTTTCCCGTGCGTCTTCCGTGCACGTGCGGCAGGAAGTCGAAGCGTTCATCATCATTCCCGATTTGGAGGTAAACGCTTATTTCTTACAAGCTTTACTGCAATCTGTACATCAAGTCACGAATTCGGTAGAAAGAAGCGCTTGATAGGGGTGTCTTAATGCGCTTTTATCTTGAAATTTGAAGGAATTGAGGGTTTTAAAGTGGATTGGAATCAAAAAATTCAATGAAGCAATAACATTGCGAATACACACCTAGATGAAACCAATATTTTACAGTAAATTAATCGCTCCAAACTTTAATGGTGAAGGAAGTAGAAATGGAAAATAAAAACAGGCTTTTTTACGCCAGCTGTTTTGCCTTGATAACCACGGCCTTTTCTTTCAGCATT